>NZ_JBKBEX010000001.1:0-379232 GCF_047303325.1 Polaromonas sp. CT11-55
CGCCTTTTCTTTTGCTTACTTTTCTTTTGGCGAAGCAAAAGAAAAGTGAGTTGCCGCCGGGCAACCCCCGGCCAGCAACTCCCAGTAGAGGGAGCAGGCGTGCAAGCCGGCACAAGACCCGGCAAAACAACCTCACCGCCCAAGATACACCTCTATAACCCGCTCATCCGCCTGCACCTGGTCAAGAGTCCCTTGTGCCAGCACCGAACCATCACACAAAACTGTGACGATCTCCGAAATCGTCTTGATAAAACTCATATCGTGCTCCACCACCATCAGGGAGTGCTGGCCCTTGAGCGTCAGGAACAGCTCGGCGGTGCGCGCGGTTTCCTCGTCGGTCATGCCGGCGACCGGCTCGTCGAGCAGCAGCAGTTTCGGGTCCTGCATCAGCAGCATGCCGATTTCCAGCCACTGCTTTTGGCCATGGCTCAGGTTGCCGGCCAGGCGGCCCACGCTGTCGGCCAGGTGAATCGTCACCAGCACTTCGGCCAGGCGGTCGCTTTGGGCGGAGTCCAGCCTGAAGAACATCGAGTGCTTCACGCCCTTGTTGGTCTTTAAGGCCAGCTCCAGGTTTTCAAACACGGTGAGCTGCTCGAACACCGTGGGCTTCTGGAACTTGCGGCCTATGCCCAGCTGGGCGATCTCGGCTTCCTTGTGGCGCAGCAAATCAATCGTGCTGCCGAAAAACACCGTGCCTTCATCGGGTCGGGTCTTGCCGGTGATGATGTCCATCATCGTCGTCTTGCCTGCCCCGTTGGGGCCAATGATGCAGCGCAGCTCGCCGGGCGCGATGTCCAGGCTCAGCTTGTTGATGGCCTTGAAGCCGTCAAAGCTCACGCTCACGTCTTCCAGGTACAGGATGCGGCCATGGGTGACGTCGACCTCACCCGTGGGGTGAGCCACGCGGCTGCCACTGGTGCTGCGGCCGCCGGATTCGGTATTGGCCTTGCCGGCTTCGAGTGCGGCGCGGCGCTCTTCAATGCGGCGCGCGCCTTGTTCAAGCAGGTCGGGTGTCATTTCGCACCTCCCTTGCGCAGCTTCTTCACCAGGCCCACCACGCCATCGGGCAGGAACAGCGTGACGCTGATAAACAGCAGGCCCAGAAAGTACAGCCAGAACTCGGGATAAGCCACGGTCAGCCAGCTCTTGGCGCCGTTGACGATAAAGGCGCCCACTATCGGGCCTATCAGGCTCGCACGGCCGCCCACTGCCGCCCAGATGGCGATTTCAATCGAGTTGGCCGGGCTCATCTCACTCGGGTTGATGATGCCGACCTGCGGCACATACAGCGCGCCGGCCACGCCGCACATCACGGCCGAGATCACCCAGATCGTGAGCTTGTAGCCCAGCGGGTTGTAGCCCGAGAACATCACGCGCGTTTCCGCATCGCGTATGGCCTGCAGCACCCGGCCGAACTTGCTGCCCACCAGCCATTTGGCGAACAAAAAGAAGCCCAGCAGCGTGAGCCCCGTCAGCACAAACAGCGTCATGCGCATCGAAGGCGTGGCCAGCGGGATGTTCAAAATGCGCTTGAAGTCGGTAAAGCCGTTGTTGCCGCCAAAGCCCGTCTCGTTGCGAAAGAACAGCAGCATGGCGGCAAACGTCATGGCCTGGGTGATGATGGAAAAATACACCCCCTTGATGCGCGAGCGGAACGCAAAAAAGCCAAACACAAAGGCCACCAGCCCAGGCACCGCCACAATCAGAATCAAGGTCGCCACAAAGCTGTCGCTCAGGGCCCAGTGCCAGGGCAGCGCCTTCCAGTCCAGGAAGACCATAAAGTCCGGTAAGTCGCTTTTGTAATTGCCATCACGGCCAATCTGGCGCATCAAATACATGCCCATGGTGTAGCCGCCCAGCGCGAAGAACACGCCATGCCCCAGCGAGAGGATGCCGGTGTAGCCCCAGATCAAGTCCATGGCCAGCGCGCAGATGGCGTAGCACATGATCTTGCCCAGCAGCGCCACCGCATAGGTGCTCATGTGGAACATGCTGCCCTCGGGCACCCAGAGGTTCAGCACCGGTGCGATGGCGCAGACGGCGATCAGCGCCATCATGAAGGCGCTCCAGCCGCCGCGCGTCAGCAGCGGGCCTTTGGCCGGGAGTTGCACGCGGGAGGCCGCGGTATTCGGGGTTGCCATGGGGGTGCTCATGATCAGGCCTCTGCCGATCTACCCTTCATCGCAAAGATGCCCTGCGGCCGCTTCTGGATGAAGATGATGATGAAAACCAGCACGGCGATCTTGGCCAGCACGGCGCCCGTCCAGCCTTCGAGGAATTTGTTCAGGATGCCCAGGCCCAGCGCGGCATACACGGTGCCGGCCAGCTGGCCCACGCCGCCCAGCACCACCACCATGAACGAGTCCACGATATAACCCTGGCCCAGGTCGGGGCCCACATTGCCCACCTGGCTCAGCGCGCAGCCGGCCAGGCCCGCGATGCCGGAGCCCAGCGCGAAGGCGTAGGTATCGACCCGCGCGGTGTTCACGCCCATGCACGAGGCGATGGGCCGGTTCTGCGTGACGCCGCGCACAAACAGGCCCAGGCGCGTGCGGCTGATCAGCCAGGCCACGCCCAGCAGCACCGCGATGGCAAACACAATGATGATGAGCCGGTTGTAAGGCAGCGAAAGATTGCCCAGCACCTGCACGCCGCCGCTCATCCACACCGGGTTTTCCACACCGACGTTTTGCGCGCCGAAGATGGAACGCACCAGCTGCTGCAGCATCAGGCTGATACCCCAGGTGGCCAGCAAAGTCTCCAGCGGCCGGCCATAGAGGAAACGAATCACCCCGCGCTCCAGCGCCGCGCCCATCAGCGCCGAAGCTAGAAAGGCCACAGGCACCGCCGCCAGCAGGTACCAGTCAAACAGGCCGGGAAAGTATTTCTGGAACACGCCCTGCACCACATAGGTGGCATAGGCGCCAATCATCATGAGCTCGCCATGGGCCATGTTGATCACGCCCATCAGGCCGTAGGTAATCGCCAGGCCCAGCGCCACCAGCAGCAAGATGCTGCCCAGGCTGATGCCGCTGAAAATCGCGCCCAGCTTGTTGCCCCATTCGAGCGATGCCTCCACCTTGGCCAGCGCCGCCTGCAAAGCCACCTTGACGTCGGCATCGGCCTCAGTGCCCAGGCGCTCTATCAGCACGGTCTTGGTATTCGGGTTTTTGCTGCCGGCCAGCTGCGCGGCCGCGGCCAGGCGCTTGGCCTTGTCGCTGCTGCCCAGCAAAATGGCCGAGCGCATCAGCTCCAGCTGGTTTTTGAGCTCGGGCACCGTCTCGGCCGCATAGGCTTTTTCAATCAGCGGCAGGCGGGCTTCGTCGCTTTCCTTGTCCATACTGCCGCCCAGGGTCTTGATCGCATCGCGCCGCTGCTTCTCGTCCTTGGAGAACAGCTTGAGCGCCGCCAGCGCATTGTCAATCTCGCTGCGCATCAAATTGGGGTTGATCACATCCTCGGCATCGGCCGGCAGCGGTGTCTCGGTACCCGTGACCGGGTCATAGGCTTTGTCGTCCTTCACGACAAACACCTTGTCGCCCTTGGTTTTCACCGCGTCGTCAGACAGCGCCTGGATAAAAGCCGCCGTCTTCTCGTCCGCCACAGCCGCCGCCTTGGCAAGCGCATCCACCCGCGCCTCCGTCTCGCCAATGGCCATGCCCTTGACCTCCTCGGCGGTCAAGGCATGGGCGTGGGCTGCTAAAAGGAGCGTGAAGGAGACGGCAAAAAGGTGGCGTAGCAGCATGTGGAAAGAACCTGTAGGTTGGGCGCACACCAGCTTATCGGTGGGGCGCCCAGACTGCAACTTCCTTGGGAAGCGGTCAGACCCTCATCCCAGCCTTCTCCCAGAGGGAGAAGGAGTGAAGTCCGGCCTTCGGGGGTTTTACCCTCTCCCTCTGGGAGAGGGCCAGGGTGAGGGCGCGACGGCCTCCACCCACCCCCCAGCCTCTTACTTCTTCACAGGCTCATCAGGCTTCTTGTCGTTGCCTTCGATGTACGGGCTCCAAGGCTTCGCCTTCACAGGACCAGGCGTCTTCCACACCACATTGAACTGGCCGTCGGCCTTGATCTCGCCGATAAACACCGACTTGTGCAGGTGGTGGTTCTTCTCGTCCATCTTGCTCACGATGCCGGAAGGCGCGTTAAAGGTCTGGCCGGCCATGGCGGCGATCACCTTGTCGGTGTCGGTGGACTTGGCTTTTTCAACCGCCTGCTTCCACATATTGATGCCGATGTAGGTGGCTTCCATCGGGTCGTTGGTCAAAGGCTTGTCGGAGCCGGGGAGCTTCTTGGCCTTGGCGTAAGCGGACCACTTCTTGATGAACTCGGTATTGGCCGGGCTCTTGATGGACTGGAAGTAGTTCCAGGCGGCCAGGTGGCCGACCAGGGGCTTGGTGTCCACACCGCGCAGCTCTTCTTCACCGACCGAGAAGGCCACCACGGGCACGTCCTTGGCCTTGAGGCCGGCATTGCCCAGCTCTTTGTAGAAAGGCACGTTCGAGTCGCCGTTGATGGTGGACACCACGGCCGTCTTGCCGCCTTGCGAGAACTTCTTCACGTCAGCCACGATGGTCTGGTAATCGCTGTGGCCAAAGGGGGTGTATTTCTCGTCGATGTCCTTGTCGGCCACGCCCTTGCTCTTCAAGTAAGCGCGCAGGATCTTGTTGGTGGTGCGGGGATACACATAGTCGGTACCCAGCAGCACCCAGCGCTTGGCGCCGCCGCCGGCCTTGCTCATGAGGTAGTCGACCGCAGGAATCGCCTGCTGGTTGGGCGCCGCACCCGTGTAGAACACGTTCTTGGACAGCTCTTCACCTTCGTACTGCACGGGGTAGAACAGCAGGCCGTTCATTTCTTCGACAACCGGCAGCACCGACTTGCGCGACACAGACGTCCAGCAGCCGAAAATCACGGCCACTTTGTCCTGGCCCAGCAGTTGTTTGGTTTTTTCGGCAAACAGGGGCCAGTTGGAGGCCGGGTCCACCACCACGGGCTCGAGCTTTTTGCCCATCACGCCACCCTTGGCATTGATTTCTTCAATCGCCATCAGGACGGTGTCCTTGAGCGTGGTTTCAGAAATCGCCATGGTGCCCGACAGGCTGTGCAGCACGCCAACCTTGATCGTGTCCTGGGCAAAAGCAGGCACGGCGCCCAGGGCGGCCAGTGCGACGGCGGCGGTCATCGCCTTGAGGGTAAATCGACGTTCTTGCATGGTGGGATCCTCTCCGGTAAATAGATAGGTATGGGGTCAATGAATCGCGTTTCGCTGCGCAAAAGCCAGGAAAAACAAGGCTTTGGCGCAACGATGAGTGGATTCTGGGGACCGGAGGGGGATTGGGGAATACGCCGGGTGGCGTATGTGGGGTGGGCGATATGCTGTGGGGATTCGGCCTGGGGGCCGGCATTTTTCACCTCTTTTTGCCGAAATTCCTGAGCGCCACCTGACCCGCCGCACACTACTATTACCCAGCCATGCTCTTTCGCCTGCATTTACTGCCATGCCTGCTCCTTGCATTCACCTGCTGCACCGCGCGGGCGGCTGACGTGATGGAGCAAGCCCAACTGAAAGTGTTCTTCGTAGATGTCTACCTCTCCACGGCGGCAGATAGCTGCGCGCAGAAATACCCGGAGCTTCGTCAGCAACTACTTGCGGCCCAGCAGGCTTTTCATCAACGCTTGCTACCCGACATTGAACGCGGAAGGGAAGTTGGCCGCGCGCTTGTCGCGCCGAGCGGAAAAGACGTTGACCAGATGGCTCAACGGATTGCGGACCAAAACCTGGCAACGTCCTTCCTGACAACGCCAAGCTCCGGCATTCAGCGCTTGTGTGAAGACATGCTTGGCAAGGGGAAAAGCCCCATGCAGTGGTCCATCGATGACTTTCTTCGACAAGACTTTGAGTCACTCAAAATGGAAGTCGAAAATCGCCAAGGCCTGCCTTGCGACATGATTGCCATAAGTTTCGATCAACTCGCGCATCGTTTCCTCGAACTCCCGAGCACACCCTCCGAGATGCTGGAACTTGCGGGCTCGCTTCTGCGTCTGCAGCTTGGCGATTTGAAGAAAAAAGCCTCCAACTGCCTGGCAGTTCAAGCGCGAGCCGCGGAATACCGAGTTATCCCCAACAAGGACCTGGGGACGGTCGCAGAGTTGCTCGACTCGATGGAGGCCGTACTCGCGCCAGCCTGGGATAGCCGTGCGAAGACGGTGGAGAGCACGACTACTGTCGGCAAGAAAGTTGAGGAATTTCTGGCTACGCGAGTGCAAAAATAAGGCTGCTGATCAGCGGTTAAAACTGATCATCACCACACAAAGAGGTATCCCCCGTGAGCTATCAGCAGAAAATCGATGAAGCGCGGCAACGCGTGGCAGCCGCTAGGGCCAGCGGAGAACTATCTCAGGAGCCGTTGCCTGAAGACGAATCTGAGAATGCCACCGGCAAGCAAAAGCGACTTTCGGTACTTGAGGGAGCTGCCATTGGAATCGGTATGGCTGGTTTGGTCGCGGTTCTGGGTGTTCTGTTTTTTCTTCTTATCGTTATCTCCAGTCTTTGCATCATCTGCAAATAGCGCTCATTACCTGACTATTGGCAATATGTACTTATCGATAGTTATTCCCAAGCGCGGGCGTAGGTCGAGTCATTAGCATCCATAGTCTCGGCTAATTTAATACCAAGCAGCAAAGGAGGGGCGATGGCGACAATAACGAAAGTTGTGCTGAGGAACTTCAAAAGGTTCGAGAAACTGGACCTCCGTCTAAATCCCGGCCTAAATGTCCTGCTTGGCGACAACGAAGCCGGCAAGAGCTCCGTCCTGTTGGCGATCGACCTGACGCTCAGTGCGAGCCGCACGAAATTTGAAACGCTCGGCGTCGAGGCGCTTTTGAGTGCTACCGCCGTATCGCGTTTTTTGGACGGAGCTAGAACTGTGGCCAACCTTCCCAAGGTCCTCATTGAACTCTTTCTCACCCCAGGGGGCGAGCCTCTTTTGTGCGGAAAGAACAATGTCGACGGCGCTGAGTGCGATGGCATCAAAATGGAATGTGCGGTGCCACGCGAACTCGAAGTCGAGGTCGCAGAGTTGCTTCGGGATCGGGAGGCACCTTTCCCATATGAATACTACGTGCCTCGGTTTTCCACTTTCGCCGAGGACTCCCAACTGGGATTCAAAAAATACGTCCGACACCTGCTGATCGACAGCTCTCGGATCGACAGCGAGCAAGCTTCCAAGATCTACACACAATCTCTTTTCAACTCAAACGCCGACCATAAGGCGAAAAACAAACTTGAAGCATCCTATCGCCGCGTCAAGGACGAGTTTCGCGACGAGCATTTGAAACCTATCAACGAGAAGATCCCCGACTTCGCTTTCGGCGTTCGCACAAGCTCGAAGTCGAATCTCGGCACCGACTTGGTAATTCTCGAAGACAACCTTCCGCTGGACATTCGCGGTAAGGGTAGACAGTGCATGGTGAAAATCGATTTCGCTTTGCGCAAAGGTACCGCCGCAAACCCACTGCATCTGCTGCTGCTTGAAGAACCTGAGAACCATCTGAGCCACTCGAACATGCGCAAGCTGGTCGAGCAACTGTCAAAGGTCGAGGGCCGCCAACTTCTAGTCGCGACCCACAGCAGCCTCATCTCCTCCCGGCTGGACCTGCGCAAAGCCGCGCTGCTTGGCGCACCGCCTGGAAAGCAAGGTGCCTTGTCGGGCCTGACTGACGACACCGCCAAGTTCTTCATGAAGGCGCCGGACAACAATGTCCTGGAATTCTCGCTATCGAAGAAAGTGATTCTGGTCGAGGGCGACGCCGAGTTCATATTGCTCGAAGCCCTGTATGCCCGGCATGCCAAAGGGGCGTCGCTTGCCGCAGACCGCGTCCATGTCATTTCGGTGGGAGGCACCAGCTTCAAGCGCTATCTTGAACTCGCAAAGCTTCTGGGCGTAAAGACTGCGGTCGTGCGCGACAACGACAAAGATTGGCAGAAGACCTGCGTCGATAACTACGACGACTATAAGATGGACAACGCGCGCGTGTTTGCGGACGAGGACAACGCTCGCAGCACCTTCGAAATTTGCCTGTATGACGACAACAAGGCTCTCTGCGAGAAGCACCTGGGAGCAGAGCGCAAGACCCTAGGGGTGCGCGAATACATGCTCGCCAATAAGGCCGATGCGGCCTTTCAGCTCCTAGAGAAGGCCGGCGCCGAGCTCGTCGCTCCACAATACATTCAGGATGCGATCGCGTGGATAAGACAGTAACCTTTGCGGTGGCCGGCTCCGGTAAGACGCGCAGCATCGTGGAGAAGATCGCGCCGGGGCGCCGCGCGCTCGTGCTCACCTACACGACCAATACGGAGCAGGATTTGCGCGACCGCATCGCCCTCAAATTTGGAAGTGTGCCCGAGGGCGTCGCAGTGACGACCTACTTCTCCTTCCTCAATCGCTTTTGCTACAAGCCGTTCCTGCAGTCCAACATGCGCAGCCGCGGCATCTCCTTCGCCGCACCAAGCAGGGAGTCCATGCAATTCAGCTTACAAAACAGAGCCCGGTTCATGCAGGGCGACCGGGTGTATCACTGCCGCATGGCGAAACTCCTCAGCGTTAAAGGATGTGTGCCCGAGCTGCAACGTCGACTCGAACGCTACTATGACGATGTCTTTGTCGACGAAGTCCAGGACTTTGGCGGTCACGACTTCAATTTCCTGGTCGAGCTGTCGTCGGCAAAGGTGCGCATGGGGCTTGTCGGTGACTTCTACCAGCACACCTTTTCGACGAGCCACGACGGAAACGTTAACCGATCCCTTCACGCAGACTATGCAGCTTATCGCCAAAGATTCGCGAACGCCGGTTTTAGGGTGGACACCTCGTCCTTGTCGAAGAGCCACCGGTGCAGTAGCGAGGTTTGCAAGCACATAGTGGATTCGATCGGCGTTCCAATCGCATCGGAGGGGGCCGTCGTATCCGACGTCCGTGTTGTCGACTCCGCAGCCGAGGCGGATCGCCTGCATGCCGACCCTAAGACGGTCAAGCTTTTTATGGAGACGCACTGGCGTTATGAATGCTATTCGCACAACTGGGGTGCGTGCAAGGGGCTCGACCATTACCAAGATGTGTGCGTCGTTCTAAACGACAAAAGCTGGCATCAATTCGTCAAGGGCGAATTGGCTCAGGCCAAGCCAATCATTCGCAACAAGCTATACGTAGCTTTCTCCCGCGCAAGAGGAAATCTCTTCATTGCCCCGGAAAAGCTCTTCAAGAAATTCCTTCGCGGCCAATAGTTTATCTATTGCGTGCAAGCCGCGGCCCTGTCGACGTGCTAGCTCTGCTGCGCAGCTTGGATGCATATGTCGCGCCGGGTGACACCGTTCATCAGATGTATGGTGCAGCAGTGCTGTTCGCCGCGGCAAAAAAGCTAACTATCGATAACTGCATATTAGCGCTCGTCAGCTCCACCGCCTCACCTCAAGAACCAACTTAAAACGACATCTCCGCCGCCCGCTTGAAATGCGCGAATCCTGCCTTGCGGAACACTTCGGCCAGCCTCACCCCCGGAGCGCGGACACAAGCCACTCCTCAAACAACCGAATACCCCTCTGCTCCCGCCGCTGCGGCGGATAGGTCAGAAAGTAGCCGTTCCCGCTGTCGACCTCAATGTCAAAGGGCTTGACCACCTTGCCCGAAGCGATGAGGTCGGTGAATAGCGCGGCATCGGCAATCGCCACACCCAGGCCGCGCTCGGCGCTTTGCACGCACATGTCCACCGTGTCAAACAGCTGCTCACGCGCGCCCTGCAGGTCCGGCACGCCGGCGCCGCGCAGCCAGGTCAACCATTCGTGGTGCCGGGCCGTGGCATGCAGCAGGGTCGCGCCGGCCAGGTCGGCCGGCTCGCGCAGGCCGGCGGCCAGCTGCGGTGCACACAGGGGCACCAGGCGCTCGCGCATCAGTGGCACCTCGACCAGCTGGGGCCAGCCGCCCTTGCCATGGGCAATGATGACGTCGGCATCGGTGTTGCTGAAATCGGGCGCATCGGTCCAGTGGGTGGCCACGCGGATTTCAGTCCCCGGTAGCGCGGCCTGCAGCGCCGGCAGGCGCGGCAAAAACCACCTGACGGCCATGGTGGGCGGGAACTGGACCCTGAGCACATCTGCTGCGCCGCGCCGCACGCGCGTGCTGGCTTGGGCCAGGGTTTCCAGCGCCTGCCGCACCGGTGCCAGCAGCTGCTGGCCTTCCGCGGTAAGCGTCAGGCCGCGGGCCACGCGCACAAACAGCGGGCAGCCGTAATACTCTTCCAGCAACTGCACTTGCCGGCTCACCGCGCCCTGCGTCAGGTTGAGCCGGGTGGCCGCCCCTGTGAAGCTGCCGCAGTCGGCGGCGGCCAAAAAGGCCTGCAGGGCATAGAGGGGCGGCAAGGCGGGCATGGGCGCAGTTTATCGTGGCGGCCCAGTGGCGACATGGTGGCGGCAGCCATGCGCGCCGCACATGGCTGACCCCAAAATCTTTCGATGGTGCTGCGGTGCGGGCGCTCCTACGATGGCGCCCTGTTTGTTTATTCATTCACTCATTCCAACAAGTCGCCGCACACACCATGGTCATCAGTTCGAACGCAATCGCTTATATCGACGTCATTAACCGCTACCTGGCCCTGCTGGCCGCGGGAGACGTGCGGGGCATTGTGTCGCTGTTCAGCCCGCGGGGGATGGTGAACTCGCCCTTTCTGGGGGTGCAGCCGGCGGGGGAGTTCTTTGACCAGCTCAAGGCGGCCACGCGGCGCAGCGTGCTGGAGGATGCCGAGGTGTTTGTGAGCGCGGCCGGCTCGCGCCGGGCTTCGGTCTCATTCACCTACCTGTGGGAGCTGGCCGACGGCGCGCAGGTGAGCTTTCGCTGCGTGGATATTTTTGATTTTGACGAGCAGGGCCTGATTGAGGCCATGACGATTGTTTACGACACGGCGCCGATACGCGCGGAAGTGGGCGACAAGTACCGCCGCGCGCAAACCGTTTGATTCATTCACCCCGACCCCAAGTCACCCCAAGTCATCCCAACCCCAAGGAGAGCCACCATGCCCAAGATGATTTTTGTGAACCTGCCCGTGAAGGACCTTGCCGCCGCGATACGTTTTTACAAGGCCATAGGCTGCGAGCAGAACATGCAGTTCAGCAACGAGCAGGCCGCGATGATGGTCTGGTCGGAGACGATCAGCTTCATGCTGCTGACGCACGAGTACTTCGGGACCTTCACCTCGAAACGCATCAGCGACGCGCAGCAGAGCTGCGAAGTGCTGCTGGCCCTGTCGCGCGACAGCCGCGAAGAGGTGGACGCCATCAACCAAGCCGCGGCGGCCACCGGCGGCAAGGCCGACGTTCGCCCGCCGCAGGACATGGGCTTTATGTATTCGCGCGCCTTCCAGGACCCGGACGGCCACGTGTTCGAGCCGGTGTGGATGGACATGGCGGCTGCGCAAGCCGCTGCGTAGGCAGATACGTAGCCAGGCTTTGTCGAATTCTCCGGCCCCCGTTCGTCGTGCTTGTGTCAGCCACACGAACGGCCTCAGGGCCTGTTCCTTTTTTTAACCCAAGGAGAAATCGATGAAGTTCCTGCGCACCCTTTTCGCCCCGCTGCTCGGCGCCGCGATGGCCCTTGCCGCCCTCCTCCCGGTCACCTCTCACGCCCAGGAAAGCAAGCCCGTCAAGAGCGGTTACCTCAGCGTCAACGGCGTCAACTACCACTACGAAGTCCACGGCAAGGGTGAGCCCTTGCTGTTGCTGCATGGCGGCCTGGGCCAGTTCGAGATGTTCGGGCCGGTGCTGGCGGGGCTGGTCAAGACCCGCCAGGTCATAGGCGTTGACCTGTATGGGCACGGCCGCACGGCGCTGACCGACAGGCCCGTGAGCCTGGTCGACATGGGCGATGACATGGCGCAGATCATCCAGCAGCTGGGCTACGGCCAGGTGGATGTGATGGGGTATTCCATGGGCGGGGGTGTGGGCTTTCGCCTGGCGGTGCAACACCCCGAGCGTGTGCGGCGCCTGGTGCTGGTGTCGGCCGGTTATGCGCAGGACGGCTTCTTCCCCGAAATGCTGCCCCTGCAGGCGCAGGTGGGCGCGGCCATGGCCGACATGATGAAGGAGACGCCCATGTACAAGTCGTATGTGGCGGTGGCGCCGCGCCCGCAGGATTTCCCCAAGCTGCTGGACCAGATGGGCGCCATGATGCGCAAACCCTATGACTATTCGGAAGACGTGAAGAAACTCGCAATGCCGGTGATGCTGGTGTACGGCGACAGCGATATGTACCGCCCCGAGCACATCGTGAAGTTTTACCAGCTGCTGGGCGGCGGGCTGAAGGACGCGGGCTGGGGCCGGGAAAACATGGCCAAGAACCGGCTGGCGATATTGCCGGGGTACACGCACTACGACCTGTTCCTGGCGCCCGCCCTGGTGCCGACGGTGCTGCCTTTCCTCGACGGGAAGAGCAATACGGCCAGCTGGGCGCAGCAGGTGAGTGGGCAGAAGTAAGGGAGACCCCAAGCGAACATAATGGGTGACGCCCACATGGGCCAAGGCCAACAAAGGGCGATATGAAGCTTTCTCAATTTCTCACGGACCGCGTCGAGGATATTCTGGCGGAGTGGGAGGCTTTCGCGAAAACGCTCGGGCCCGCCGCAGCCCTCATGAGCAGCGCGGCGCTGCGCGACCACGCTTCCCAGATGATCAAGGCCATCGCGCTCGACATCGACAGCCTCCAGAGCGACGCCCAGCAGACGGCCAAGTCGCAAGGCGACGCGCCTTTGAAGTTTCCCAACAGCGCCGCGTCCATGCATGGGACGCTGCGCGACGTCAGCGGTTTCTCCCTGGTGCAGCTCACGGCGGAATTCCGCGCACTGCGCGCGAGCGTGCTGCGCCTTTGGCTGCCCCATGTGCGCGCGTTCACCGAGGAAGTCCACGAGGACCTGATGCGCTTTAACGAAGCGGTGGACCAGGCCCTGGCCGAGTCGGCAGTGACCTTCTCGGAACACAACGAGAAGACGCGCGAGCGCTTCCTGGCGATCCTGGGCCACGACCTGCGCACGCCTCTTTCAGCCATCAGCCTGACCGGCGCGCTGCTGGCGCGGTCGACCTCGGTGGAGGGCAACGCGGCGATGGGCAAGAGACTGGTTCGAAGCGCGGCCACGATGTCGACGATGGTCAATGACTTGCTGGAATATTCGCGCAGCCAGCTGGGCGGCAAGATGCCCATGGCGCCGTCGCCTTCGGACATGGGCGACATCGCGCAAGCGGCCCTGCACGACGCGGCGTCGGCACATCCCGATTGCGCTTTTGAGTTCCACTCGGACGGCGACCTGTCGGGCGTTTTCGATGACGTCCGGCTGCAGCAGGTCATCGTGAACCTGCTCACCAACGCGGCCCAGTACCGGGCCAGGGGGACGGCCGTCACCCTGAATGTGGAAGGCGAGCAGGACGAGGTCGCCATCACCGTGACCAACCGCGGGCCCGCCATCCCCGCCGAGGCCCTTAAAACGATTTTCAGCGCGATGGTGCAGCTTCCGGTCGACGGCGAGCAGCCCGGCCGCCCCCGCACCAGCCTGGGCCTGGGGCTGTTCATCGCGCGGGAGACCACTCTTGCTCACGGCGGCACCATCGAGGTCAGCTCCAACGATGTTGACGGCACCACCTTCACCGTGCGCATTCCCCGGGAGCCGGCCGCACCCAAAACGCAGAGCTGAACACTGGAGGCCTCCGCGCCAGCGTCTCGGTGCTTGCCCGGGCACGACGTGCGGCTCGGTCAGGCGAGAAGCACCGCACAAAGGTCGGCTTTTCAACAACTGCGAAAAGAGCTGCCGGATGTCGAATTGGCCTCCTCCCGAACGTCGTACTGGAAGATGTGCGGAAAACCGCCCGTCCGGCACGCCACAAGACATTACGTAAAGGAGAAAGCGCCATGCCCCCAACAACGACCCCGACCATCACAGCCTTTGAACGCTCGCCCGACCGCGGCAGGGGCCTGGCGCGCGACATGCGCGTGCGCTGGGCGCTTGAAGAAGTCGGCCAGGCTTACGAGGTGCGCCTGGTGTCCTTCGCGGCGATGAAGCAGCCCGCGCACCTGGCCTTGCACCCTTTCGGGCAGATTCCGACCTATGAGGAAGGCGGGCTGGCGCTGTTCGAATCGGGCGCCATCGTGCTGCATATCGCGGAGCAGCACGCGGGCCTGTTGCCCGCCGACGCGAATGCCCGCGCCCGCGCGATCGCCTGGATGTTTGCCGCGCTCAATACGGTGGAGCCGCCGATTGTGGAGCGCAGCATGGCCTTCATCTTCGAGCAGGACAAGCCCTGGTATGCCGAACGCCAACCCATGCTGGAGGAGCGCGTGCACACACGGCTGGGCGAGCTTTCAAAACACCTGGGCGATGTGGGTGATGCCGACTGGCTGGACGGCGCCTTCAGCGCGGGCGACCTGCTGATGGTGACGGTGCTGCGCAGGCTGGAGAGCTCGGGCCTGCTGACGCAATATCCGACGCTGTCGGCCTATGTCGCGCGGGCTGTGGCGCGGCCGGCTTACCAGCGGGCTTTTGCGGCGCAGCTGGCGGTGTTTACGGGTTCGTCAGCGGGCGGCTGACGAGATCGGCTTTGGGCGGGTGTGAACTCGCTGCAGGCCAGCGTTCATGTCTGCTATGGGCCCGATGCGGCCACTATTAAGATGACAGCTTTGGGCCAGAAGCGGACATCTGAGCAATGAACAAGCGCGTATCCCTGTCCAGATTCGAATCTGATCTTGAGGGCATGTCTGGAAACATCACTCTTTATCGGCGGGGGATTAACGAGTTTTACTTATCCCAGTACTCCTGGATTTATGGCCAACTCGAATCTGTACGGCCCAAGCTCGAAGCCATAGGCATGTACCAACGCTGTAGAGATGCGCTGCAGCAGGTTGAGGTCTGGGTAACCCAAGGCCCAGAGCACGACGAAGAGAGTGTGGATTTATTGCTTGCTGTGGGGCGCGAGTTGGCCCGTGCTTCAGGCAGCCATGAGAAATGGCAGCGCCGCTTCAAGGCCCAAAACGACGAGTAGGCACACTACTTGTTGGTGTCTGCTAAGGGCCCGTTGCAGTCACCGGTGTCCCCGTTCCGAAGTTGATCTGCGGCGACTTCTATCGCAGAAATAAGCTCATACGGAAGAATTTGAATGGCCCGGACTTTTGCAGGTGCCCTTTGCCTTTTCCATGTCAGCCAAAGTCGGGACTGGATCGGTAGCAGAAAGCAAAGATAGTCGTCAGTTGTGGGCCCCCAGTCGAGCACCCTTAGGGTCGTATGCAGGTTTCCTGAGGAAACGCGCTCGAATGCATCGTCTATGCCAAGCCCCATTAGTTCTGCTTCATGTTTAAGGAAATTCAATTCCGTCTTGAGATGGTCTCTGCTGCGAATCAAGTGGGTTAAGAACGCTTCGGGATAGACAAAGGGGTCGTCACCAGTCAAACGTTCGCCATCAATCCAAATTTCCACGCGGCGAAGCTGATCTACGTACTCACCAACAGAAATTTCAAGCTTGCTTTCCATTTTCTTATTTCACTTGAGTCAACGTGATTGCCGAATGTCCGCTTCTGGCTGAAAGCGGCCGTCAAGAGGCGTTACGCACCCCGGCTGAATACGGATCGCGACTGCAACACGCCCACGTCACCGCAGATTCAATATAAAAGTCCTTCATGCCGATAGCGCAGGAAATGGGTGGGCCGCCCGGCACCGCGGTGCAGAACGGTGGGACCTTTGCCGCCGCGGGTTTGACGGCTCCGTTCTTGCCTTCCGCTTTAGGAGCTGCGACGGCCTGCGTAGTTGTTAACAGCGCGGCCAATGTGAGGGCAAGGGCGGTGAGCACGCGATGCAGGGTTTTGTGCGACATACTTTCTCCAAGGGTGAAGGGTGAAGGGTGAAGGGTGAAGGGTGAAGGGTGAAGGGGGGAACGGCAGTTTTGGCAGTTTTGATCCGCTGCTAATCTGGGCGAGCCAGTGGGCTAAATGTAGGCCAGCCAACACGTAAAAAAACCCTCCGATTAGGGGAGGGTTTGCTTAACGTCACAAAGATCGCGGTGTTATCAATGGGTTTTATGAGACAGCAAGCTTGATTCAGCGGCTTCACCGGATGTACGCCGCCAATTCGTCCGGGCTTCCTTCTGGGAAAGCCTCTTTGAGAAAGTTCAGGAAGGCGGACACCCGGGCACTCAGCAGGCGGCGCGAAGGATAGAGCGCCCACAGCGCAACCTCGGGCCCCGAGACGTCTCCCCATTGCACCAGCGTTCCGGCCGCCAGGTCGGGGATGACCAGCGACAGGGGAAGGCGTGCCGCACCGACGTTCGCACGGACCGCGTCGCGAACCATGAAGAGCGATGCCAGGCTCAGGACAGGCTGGACCGTCAGGCGCTTCTTTCTTCCCTTCTCCGTGAATTCCCAGACGTCCGTCTGTTCGCCGATGGCGCCTCCCCGCAGCACGACCGGAACGGGTGCACTGCCCGCAGGCCGGGGAAGCCCGGGGTGCGCCACCATCACGATCCGGTCTCTCAGGAAGATCCGGCCGACCAGGCTTTCGTCTGGAGCCGGGTTGACGCGAATCACCAGGTCGTAGCCCTCTTCCACCATGTCCACGGGGCGGTCTTCCGTCGTGACTTCCAGGCGGATGGCGCGATGTTTCATGGCGAACTGGGCTGCGAGCTTTCCCATGGCGGCCTGCGAGAAGAGCAGCGGCGCACTCACCCGCAACCTTCCCCGGGGTTCGTCTCCACCGGAGGCGATCGCCGCCGTTGTCTCATTGAGCTCGGCGAGCAGTACGGAGGTCTTCTCGAACAGCGCCCGCCCTTCCTCGGTGAGCTTGAGCGCGCGCGCTCCCCGCTCGAAGAGGCGCAGGTTGAGGCCGCTTTCCAGGTCGGCCACCCGGCGGGACAGGGTGGCCTTGGGGCGCCCTGATTCGCGGGAGGCCCGCCCAAAGCCGCCATGCCGGGCGACAAGCGTGAAGTCAGCAAGAGCCAGTAAGTCCATGTGTTCCACCAGTGAGACAGATTGTCTAAATATAACGTCTATCGGACATTTGGCGAAACGATGAAGATCAAGGCTCTTTCAAACCAAACGGAGTAATTTTCATGACCATCCTGATCACCGGCGCCACCGGCAACGTCGGCCGCCAAGTTGTCCAGCAACTCGTCAACCGGGGCGCAGATGTGCGGGCACTCGTTCGTGACCCCTCAAAAGCCAACTTTCCGGCGAGTGTGAATGTGGTGCAGGGCGACCTGCTCGACGTGGACTCCATGCGCCTGGCCTTCAAAGGCGTTTCCACCCTGTTTTTGCTCAATGCGGTGGTGCCCGATGAATTCACCCAGGCCCTGATTGCGCTCAACCTGGCACGCGAGGCAGGCATAGACCGCATCGTTTACCTGTCGGTGATTCACAGCGACAAGTACCTGAACGTTCCCCACTTCGCCGGCAAGTTCGGCGTCGAGCGGATGCTGGAGCAGATGGGCTTAGCCGCCACCATCCTGCGGCCGGCCTACTTTATGGACAACGAGCACAGCATCAAAGACGTGGTGACGGGCTACGGCGTGTACCCCATGCCTATCGGAAGCAAGGGCCTGGCCATGATTGATGCGCGCGACATCGGCGAGATCGCGGCCATCGAGTTGCTGCGCCGCGAACGCGCGTCCGGCCCGCTGCCCCTGGAGCGGATCAACCTGGTCGGCCCCGACACGCTGACCGGAGACGCTGTCGCCGCGATCTGGTCCAGCGTTTTGAACCGCCCCATCACCTATGGCGGCGACGACACGGCCGCCTTCGAGAAGAACCTGCGCAACTTCATGCCCGCATGGATGGCGTATGACATGCGCCTGATGAGCGAGCGCTTCCTGACGGAGGGCATGGTTCCCGAAGCGGGCGATGTTGAGCGCCTGACCCAGCTGCTGGGCCGCCCGCTGCGCTCGTACCGCGACTTCGCCGCTGAAATTTCGGCACCGGTCTGAGCGTTGGCCTTCAACACTTCAAAACTTCAACCAAGGAAACCATCATGATCTATTCGACCGCCACCGCCCAGGTCAACCCACCAGGCGAGCTACCCCTCACGCGCGCCCAGGTGTGGGCCGGCCTGGTCCTCAAGGCGCGCGACGCGCGGCTCTTTTTGCCGCCCGGCCTTTGCACTTATTGCGAGGTCGTGGAAGAGAGCAAGACCCACATCGTGCGCGAAGCCACCATCGCCGGCACGGACGTGCGTGAAATCATCACCTTTGAGCCGCAGACCAAGGTGACCTTCTTCCAGGCCACCGGCCCGCGCGAAGGCGCGATTGTCAACGAACTGTTTGAAGACGCATCGGGAAACCTCCAGCTTCGTTTCTATTGCTACATCGGCCTTCGCGGCAAGGAGCCGAATGGCCCCGAAGAGCAGGCCGAACAGGCGCAATTCGACAGCGACAAGGGCTACAAGGCAGCCCTGCTGTCAACGCTCAAACGCACGCGCGAATTGCTCGCCGAAGGCAAGCTGTCACTGTCAGGAGCTGCGCAATGAACGCCGTCAACACTGTGCAATCCGATCTTGCACGCCAGAAAATCCTGGTGATCGGCGCCACAGGCGGCACGGGCCGGCTGATCGTCAAGCAAGCCCTCGCACGGGGGTTTGCGGTTCGGGTACTCGTGCGCTCACCCGCAAAGGCAAGTGGCCTGGAGGGCGCCGAGGTCTTCATCGGTGACGCCCGCGATGAAGCCGTGCTGCGCAAGGCGCTGGAGGGCCGGGATGCCGTGGTGAGCGCCCTGGGCACGCCGGTCAGCCCGTTCAAAGAGGTCACGCTCCTGTCTTCGGCAACGAAGGCGCTTGTGAACGCCATGAAGGCTGCCGGGGTCTCGCGCCTGGTGTGCATCACCGGCATGGGGGCGGGCGACAGCGCCGGTCATGGCGGGTTAGCTTTCGACCGGCTGATTTTTCCCGCCCTCTTGCGCAAGGTGTATGCCGACAAGAACCGGCAGGAAGCGATCGTCAAGGACAGCGGCCTGGACTGGGTGCTGGTGCGTCCTTCGGTGCTGAATGACAAGCCCGCCAGGCACGAGATGCGCGCCCTCACGGATCTTTCTGGTTTTCATGGCGGGACGATCGCCAGGGCCGACGTCGCGAGCTTTGTCCTGGACCAGGTGCACAGCAACACCTGGCTGGGCCGCGCACCGCTTATTAGCTGGTGAACCGCACTAACTCTCAACAAGGAAGCAAACATGAAATCCGCCGCAGCAATAGTAGCCACGACGATTGAGGCATCCAGGGAAAAGACCTTCCTGCATATCGTCCCTATAGCCCTCGCATCGATCTTTACCGGGTACGGCCCGCTCCCGTCGGTAACGAAGACGCTGAACCAGACCGGCCCGTGGGATGCCGCGGGCCGGACCCGAACCGTGGTCTTCTCTGACGGAAGTTCCGCCCGGGAGACACTGACAAGCTACGAATACCCGAGCCGCTTCGCCTACCGCATCACGGAATTCACGGGGGTGCTGCGCTTTCTCGCCAGCGAGGCACGCGGCGAGTGGTGGTTCGAAAGCGTGCCGGGCCGTTCCGCAACGTCTATTCGCTGGCGCTACGAGTTCATCAGCCGATCGGCCATCCTGAAGCCTCTGGTCAGCCTCTTTACGCGGAGCTTGTGGCGTGGGTATATGGGTAAGGCGCTGCGTTTATCCAAGGCGCAGGTGGAGGGCTAGCAAGGCGAACTGTTTGTGCATACGCGCGGGAATAGCCGGGGTAGCCGGGGCAGCCGCCGGTAAGATGACCGTTTTCGGCCAGAAGCAGACATCAGAACCCGCAGGGCGCATTTATAGTGCTTCGGCGCAGCACGGTAGGCGGCAAGAATGAACGCTGACGGCGCACTGCCGAAAGTGCAATCGGGTCGACGGCTGGAGGAGCCTTCATAATTAAGGCCTTCCCCCGCTTGTTTGAGATGCCTACCTTCCGTCATGAATAAATTCTCGCTGCAACAACAGGTGCTGAAACGGCTCGCCGAAGACCTGCTGCAAGCCGAAGATGCAGTGCGGGTGGCACACGAAACGGCGACCCACGCAGAAAATATCGCCGAAAACAAATACGACACATTGGGACTCGAAGCCGCCTACCTGGCCACCGGCCAAGTTCGGCGCGCCGAAGCCATCCGCCAGGCGATGGCCAAGTGGCGCCAATTCCGCCCGCGTCCCTACGACGCCAGCAAAGGGATACAGCTCGGCGCGCTGGTCTGCCTGGTCGATTCCGACGACAAGCAGCAACAGCTCTTTCTCGGCCCGGATGGGGGCAGCATGCAGTTGGGCAGCGGCACTCAGCTGGTTCAGGTCATCAGCATGGAAGCCCCTTTGGGCAGGGCCATGCTGGGCAAATGCGAGGGTGATGATGTGTCGATACAGGTCGCTGCAATCGGACAGCAGTTTGAGGTGCTGCGGGTTCATTGAGCCGTAAACGACTCATCTGGGCCCAAAGCGGTCTTTGCACATCCTTCCACGCAAACCTTCATTTCAGGCGGCAGGCTGGAGAGCTCGGGCCTGCTGGAACAACATCCGACGCTGTCGGCCTATATCGCGCGCGGCGTGGCGCGGCCGGCTTACCGGCGGGCCTTTGAGGCGCAACATTGCGTGTGCGCCTTGGAAACTTACTCCGCCGTCTCGCCCGAATCCTTGATCACTTTCCCCCAGCGCGCCATTTCCGCCTGAACATAGGCTTTGTGGCCGGCTGCGCTGAGCCTGGCATCGGTCACAAGATGCAAGCCCAGCGCTTCCTGGCGCTTGATCAGGTCCGGGTCCTTGAGGGCTTCGCGCAGCGCGGCATTGAGCCTGGCCAGAACCTCCGGCGGTGTGCCGCGCGGCGCATACACGCCATGCCAGACCGTCACGTTAAAGTCCGCGAGGCCGGCTTCGGCCAATGTGGGCGTTTGCGCCAGTGAGGGCAGGCTCAGGCGCTCCTTGCTGCTGACGCCATACACCTTCACTTTTTTGCCCTCGATTTGCGGCACGGCGTTGGTCGCCTGTTCGCACATCAGGTCTACCTGCCCGCCTATCAAATCCGTCATGGCGGGGGCGGTTCCCTTGTAGGGGACCGCCACCATTTTGGACTTGAGCGCACTTTGCAGCATCAAGCCGCACAGGTGTGAAGCCGACCCGACACCCGCGTTGGCCAGGTTCACACGGCCGCCGGAATCCGCGATCCATTTGCGCAGTTCGGCAAGGTTGTTGGCCGCGAGTGTCGTGCGGCCGATCAGCACGGAGGGCGCTTCGTTGACCAGGCCCAGGTACTCGAAGTCCTTGAGGGTGTCATAGGGCAGTTTTTTATAAAGGGCCGGGGCGGTTGCAAGGCCGATGTGATGCACCAGCAGGGTATAGCCGTCGGCCTTGGCGCGGGCAACGCGCGCCGCGCCAATGGTTCCGCCGGCGCCGGCGGTGTTGTCGACGATGACGGTCTGGCCCAGCGGCTTGCGCAGTGCTTCGGCCAGGTCGCGCGCGATTTTGTCGCTGGGCCCGCCGGCGGCGAAGGGCACGACCAGCGTTACCGGCTTGTCCGGGTATTGCGCCCAAACCGCCGACACACCCGACACCGCCGACAGGACCAGCAACACCGAAACAAGAACCCGTTTGAACATCCACTTATTGTTCTTCATGTTTTGTCTCCTTTTGTAGTCGTTCACCGCCGACCGCTATCCGCCAATCGCTCATCACTAATGGCTAATGGCTAATGGCTAATGGCTAATGGCAAATCGTTGGCCGCCAGCAGCATCAGGCGGAAAGGGCTTGCATCTGCGCGTAAAGGTCCGCCTTGCCTTCAAAGCCAATACCAGGCAGTTCAGGCAAGCTTACATGGCCGTCGATCACCTTGACGCCATCGGGGAAACCGCCGTAGGGCTGGAACAGGTCGGGATAGCTTTCGTTTCCGCCAAGGCCCAGGCCGGCTGCGATGTTGAGGGACATCTGGTGCCCGCCATGGGGAATGCAACGCGCGGGCGACCATCCGAACTGCTTGAGCACGTCGAGCGTGCGCAGGTATTCAACCAGGCCATAGGACAGCGCGCAGTCGAATTGCAGCCAGTCGCGATCGGGGCGCATGCCGCCATAACGCAGGAGGTTGCGAGCGTCCTGGTGCGAGAACAGGTTCTCGCCGGTGGCCATGGGGCCGGGATAGAACTCTGAAATTGCCGCCTGCAAGGCGTAGTCGAGCGGGTCGCCGATCTCCTCGTACCAGAACAGCGGAAACTCGCGGAGCATCTTGGCATAAGCAATGCCGGTTTCCAGGTCGAAGCGGCCGTTGGCATCCACCGCAAGCCGGCCCTCTGAGCCGATCTCTTTCAAGACCGCCTCAATGCGCGCCCGGTCTTCATCGATGGAGGCGCCGCCTATCTTCATCTTGACCACGTTGTAGCCGCGATCCAGGTAGCTGCGCATCTCGGCGCAGAGCGCCTCGTTGCCTTTGCCCGGGTAGTAATAGCCGCCGGCAGCGTAGACAAAAACGCGCGGATTGGCCTCGCGCCCATGCCGCTCGGCCAGCATGCGGAACAGGGGTTTACCCTCGATCTTGGCGACCGCATCCCAGACCGCCATATCAAGCGTGCCCACGGCAACGGAGCGTTCGCCATGGCCGCCGGGTTTTTCGTTGCTCATGGCGGCCGCCCAGACCTTGGCGGGGTCGATGTTGGTGCCTTTGGCGTCGATCAGGCTTTCGGGTGCCGCGTCAAGAATGCGGCCGAGGAAGCGCTCGCGGATCAGCCCACCCTGCCCGTAACGGCCGTTGGAGTTAAACCCGTAGCCCACCACCGGCTTGCCGTCACGGATTACGTCGGTGATGACGGCCACCAGGCTTAAGGTCATCTTGCTGAAGTCGATGTAGGCGTTGCGGATGGGGGAACTGATGGGGAGGGTCTTCTCCCTGATTTCAACGATTCTCATGGCGGTCTCTATGACGGGTTGTGATGATGGTCGTTATGATCGCGAAGGCTGCCGCATTTGACCAATGCTGTTTTTCTTTTCTTCAATGCTTTCAAAGCACCGGGCATGAATTTCTCCTGGCTAGAAGACTTTTCCGCGCTGGCCGCGACGGGTAACTTCTCCCGCGCGGCCGAAGAGCGCCACATGACGCAGCCTGCTTTCGGACGCCGGGTGCGCGCCCTGGAAGAGTGGATAGGCACGGAGCTGTTTGACAGAAGCTCGCAGCCAGTCCGGCTGACCGAAGCCGGACGGTGGTTTCAGGGCGTTGCCAATGATTTGACGGCCCAGGTGGCCCGCGTGCCGGGCGAGGCCAGGATCATTGCGGAAGCCAGTTCACATTCCCTGCGCTTTGCCGCAACGCACGCGCTGTCGTTTACCTTTATGCCGGCCTGGCTGCGGAGTTTTGAAGCGCACACCATGGCCGGAACCATGCACCTGGAGTCCGACGTGCTGGCGCGCTGCGAGGCGCTGATGGAGCAAAGCAAGGTGCAGTTTGTGGTGTGCCATGCCCACCCTGACGCGCCGGGCGGCCTTGAGGCCGGCGGTTTTCCCTCGATTCAAATTGGCGCCGACTACCTGATGCCGGTGACGGCGCTTGATGCCTCAGGCCGGCCCCTGCACGCACTGAAAACGGGCAAGACGCCGGTATCCCTTCTCGGCTACAGCGCCGAATCGGGGCTTGGCCGCATCCTGCGCGAAACAAGGTTTGAGGCCATGGAGAAGGTCTCCACACAAACAGTGTTCACCGCGCACCTGGCCTCTGTGTTGAGAACCATGGTCCTCGAAGGCCGCGGCGTGGCATGGCTGCCGCAAACACTGATTCACGACGACCTGGCAACGGGCCGTGTGGTCGAAGCGGGAGTGCCTGCGTTGCGCGTTCCGCTGGAGATCAGGCTCTTCCGCTCCCGCAATGCAATGGGGCGGGCCGCGGAGGCGCTTTGGGAGGCTGTGACGAGGGCGGGGGGCCCTGCTTCCTGACGCCCCTCGCGTCCGCTACTGGCTTAAGTCGCAACCGGCCCAAGCCGTCATCGGGTCGCTGCACGGCGCACCCGCTCCATCGCTTCCGCAGAGGCGCTAAAGCCGAGTTTGGAGAAAAACTCGCGCGCTCCTTCGCGCCCCGCACGAAGTACCCACGTCACCTGCGGTTCGTCGCCGACGATTCGCTCAACCAGCTGGGTCCCAATGCCTTGACCCCGGCAAGACGCTTCCACCACGACCATGGAAAGATACCCATTGGACAAGCCGTCGGTGATGGCCCGGGCGAACCCGATGACTCGGCTCCCGTCCACAGCGACGATGACCCGCTGGGATGCAACGACCAGTTCTCGTAAATAGTCCATCGAAGGAATTCGATGCTGCCATCCATTGGCAGTTAGAAGCCGAAACACGTCTGAGGCATCGGCCTGCTGAAAGGATCTGATTTGCATAAATGTCCGCTTCTGGGCGAGAGTCGTCGGGCCGGGCCAAGGCACTGGCAGAATGCTTGTCATTCGATCGGCGACTGTAGACCCATATGGGTGAACATCCAGGAAGCGCCCCCTCAAATGCGCCAATGGACTACCTCCGGCACGCCACTTCGCCATTCTCAACAAGACCCCGACATCAGCTGAATATCAGCCAAGCACAGGCCAAGGGATTCCACACGCATGAAAAACTTACTCGGTTTGATTTACAGCAACGAGGCCGGCCTCATTGAAGAGGTGCGATCCTGTATTGCCCAAGGAGAAGACGTTAACAGAGTCACCGATCATGGTGAGTCCGCGCTTCGGGTTGCGTCCAGGCTTGGCCGGTTTGACGTGGTCGAGGTGCTGCTCAATGCCTCGGCTGATCGGGGCCAGCTCAAATGGAGCAAGACGATTTACGAAGTGGTCTATGGCACGCCGGCCAGCATCAGGAAGTCGGTTGAGGAGAATGGCGACCTTGAGACGGTTGACCACTGGGAGCGAACACCCTTTCTGGTCGCGGTTCAGCTTGGCGACATAGAGAAAGCCCAGCTGCTGCTGGACCTGGGTGCCAATCGACTGGCCACAGGGCGATGCGGAAGGACGCCCATGCAATACGCAGTTCAACAGAACAACCTGGCGATGCTGAAATGGCTGGTGGACCAGGGATTCGACATCGAAGCCACCGATGAGTTCATGGATACGCCTTTGCTGGAGGCTGCCTCGCAAGGCATGGTTGACTGCGTGAAATTTTTGATCGAATGCGGGGCGGATATTCATAAGGCCGACTCCATTCCACAGAAGCCCATTGAAGTTGCAGCGAATATGGAAGTTGTTCGCATGCTGGTGAGCCACGGCGCCGACATCAACGACATCAGCTCGGAGATGCACGCCAGCTTGCTCGGGGTTGGGCATGATTCAGAACCGGAAGTTTCGCCCGACGACTATGCGGCGGGAAAAAATCGCCGGTTCGGCACTGGAAACCCGGAGCAAATCAAGAACCCCTTCTGGCTTGCAATGGTTCGTTCGGGGGCGTCTGCCTGGAAGGCGAGCGAGAAATTCGCGGACGCAAGCGCCGGGGAACGCGAACCGGTGTGGTGCTACCAGCGGTTCGGAAGGTCCACCACCGTTCTGGACGACGGCCGCATCATTGAGATCGCCGGGGAACACGAGGACTACTACGACCCGGACTTTTGCATTTACAACGATGTGACCGAGTTCAGGCCTGACGGGTCTATCCGCATCTTTGGGTACCCGGAAGACGTTTTTCCTCCGACGGACTTTCACACCGCCACGCTGATGGGCGATGCCATTCTGATCGTGGGTTGCCTCGGTTACTCAGGAGGCCGGCAGTTTGGGCACACGCCCGTCTATCGCTTGAGCCTCGCAAACTTCGAGATCCAGAAAATTGAAACCAGCGGCGATCACCCGGGGTGGATTCACAGGCACAAAGCCAGGCTTGACGGCCAAGGCCGCCTGATAGTTTCAGGTGGGGAAATCGAGCAAGGCTTGAAGACACCGGCCCTTGAAAACATCGATGAATGGGTGCTGGACCTCACGACCTGGGTATGGACGCGCAGCACGAACCGTCGCTGGCCCCAGTGGACATTTGCGCGACTCGACGGAAAACAGAATCACTTATGGGAGATCCGGCACACTCTCTGGACACGCAATGCAAACTGGACGGAAAAGTTCCAGAGCGATATGCAGCGGCTTTCAGAAAAATTGGGCCATGAACCCGACCTTGACGCGGTGGCGTCCATTTACCGGGTGGATGGACTGACATCCGATGTCCAGCTGAAGAAAGGTGAAGACAGACTCCTCAAGGTATTTGTGGACGGCGTTGCCATTCGCATGAAAGAGGGGCACTGGTGTGTACAGGTCATGGTGGAGGGCGAGCTGCCTGAGGCAACGCTGAAGGCATACAAGGAGGGCGTTCTTGCCAATCTTGCCCGCCTGGAAGGCGCGGCCTGGCATGTCGGCAAGCCTGGCGGCGAAGAGCCGATGTCATGACAGCCATTTCGCCATTTCGCCGATCATTGAAGCAATGAACTCTTTGACCCAACCATCTGCTTCAGATTCTTGAGCTTGCGTGGGGCCCGCTCCGTCCAGGCGATTTCGCAGCCATCTTCCAGCGCCTCGTAAATGGGAAGGACTTGCGTGATACCGACCAACTTCCATTGAACGGGGATGCCTTGGGGGCCGCCTTTGTAGGGCTGGGTACTCCCCCGCGCTACTTTGAGTCCCTTCTCATACGCTTCATCGATGGAGGGCGCGTTGACAAGAATCGTGTTTTCCCAGGACATGAACCGCGCTTCGTTGTCATTCTTTCGGGGATCTCCCAACTCGGTGAACCGAAGCAGGTAGGAGACCATGTACCAGTTCACAGGGGATATGTTTTTGTCATACGCCATCTGGGAATTCCTGAGTGTGAGCTTGAGCGCCGCGTCAGGCCGTTGATGGTTGTTTGCTGCCTGCCTCATCAAGGAATCGCAGTGCTGTAGAGGTGAATGGAACCGTGGAATCGTAAATTGGAACGTGGTCGCCGCCAGGAATAATCCATAACTCGGCATCCGGTATGGAACGGTAGAGGCTTACAGGAATCTCAACGGGAAAAAAGGCGTCGCGATCACCGTGCACGACGAGCGTGCGAGCTGTGATGGTTGATAACCTTTGCGCGGTGAAATTCATATCGTCGTAGTTGGCGTGTAACGCGTTGAACTGTGCCATGAGTTGACGAATCTGTTCCTCACCGCGTTTTGCACACTCCCGGTACATTTCCCGCACTTGCTGGGGCATGGTGCCAAACGAAGCTCTGCGCATGATGGCTCGTGCCTGATCGGGGAAATGGGTAGTTGCACTGATTAATACCATTGAGTCGATGCGCTTTGGCTGGCTCGTTGTCATGTGCAGCAGCGTCATTCCGCCGGAGCTCATTCCCATCGCCGAGAACTGCCCGACACCCAACTTGTCGAGCAAGAGGAACACGTCACCGGCCGCCTCCCTATGCGTGAACTTGTTCTCGGGATTGGTGGAATGGCCATGGCCACGCAGGTCCACGACGATCAGCCGATGGCGCTCCGAGAGCTTCGCGGTGAAGGGATGCCAGTTCTGCGCACAGCCGCCAAACCCATGCAAAAGCACCAGGGGTTTTCCGGCACCGTACTCCTCGTAGTACATCTCAATGTTGTTGATTTGAATAGTATGCCCACGAGCGGCCGTCTGTTTGGGAGCGTACGTCGTTGTCATGGGTGTATCTCTCAAATTTTCGGCAAGACGGCTGGTTCGAGCGGTGCCAGTTCGCTACTTCTTGATCTCTGTCCGCAGGTATGCACCCACGGAAGAACTGGAAATATCCGCTTCTGCAGTTAGGCCCCATCTTAGCCAGAACATCCTGCGCCCGGCTTCCACAGTTTCAACCCGGGTTCATCCCGGGACCCGGGACTTACATGCAAGCACTACCGGTGTTTTCCCCTACAACCATGAATAAAAAGGTATGCGTTCCACCCCCGCAAGCACCGCCCAACGACAACCAAAGACGACTCGCCCAAGCCCGCCAACACTGGCAAGATCGGCCCTGGGGCTGGCAGGACCGGACGCGGGCACGCCAGCACAAGGCAGAACTTCCGCGCCCCGGCTGCCGTTAAGCCTTTGGAACAGCCGCGCCGCGGCCAATCCGCCAAACCCCGCAAAGAATGTCTGCATACAGACCTTTCCGGCGCGAAGGCATGGTGGATGTCCCTAAGCTGGCTACGTAGGAACCCTCGTCCCGCCCTCTGATATGGTTGTTGTTGTCGTGCTCTCGCTTACGGAAAAAATCCTTTCTTTCTCAATGACGCCCATCCTGCCAGCCGCCACCGGAAGCGCCCGCCGATGAGCCCGCGCGAGTCCTGGGTCAGCACGCAGCTGGCCCACGCCTTTATGCGGCATGCGCAGCCCACGCTCCATACAGCGGTGCTGGCGATCATGGCGACGGTGGCGCTGCTGTACCGGCATGTGGACCCCTGGGACCTCTCGGTATGGGCGGTGGCGGCAAGCTCCATGACCTTGCTGCGTTATGCCATCCTGCATGCCTACCGCGCGCGCCTGGCGGAGGCCGACGGTGTGGCGCTGCGGGAGTTCATGTCGCTGCACAGCTGGGCCTGGCCCTTGAGCGCGGTGGTCTGGGGCGCGCTGATGTTTGTGGTCTACCACCGGGCGCCCGTGGAGGAACAACTGATCTGCATGCTGATGCTGTCGGGCCTCGCGGCGACGGCGGTGTCTTCGTCGCCGCCGTGTTTGCGCACTTTCTCGGATTATTGCAACGGCCTGGGCGCCTCGGTGCTGGCGGCCTTTGTCTGGCGCATGGACTTTGGGGGCGGCGTGCCCGCCGCGCTGGACACCGGCGCCGAGATGGCGGTGGTGCTGGTCTTCCTGGCGGTGGCGCATGTGACGGGGCGGCGCATGTACCGGGCCCGGCACATCAGCCTGGAGCGGCAGTTCGACCGCCAGGAGCTGATCAAGGCGCTGGAGGAACGCAAGCGCGCGGTGGCGGATGCGGAGGCGGTGCGCACGCGCTTTATCGCGAGCGCCGCGCATGAGCTGCGCCGGCCGGTGCACGCGCTGGGCCTGTATGCCGACTGGCTGACGCTGGAGCCGGAGTTCGCGACGCAGATCGCGCGCAAGATCGCCGATTCGACGCGCAAGATCGACGACCTGTTTGATTCGCTGTTCAGCCTCGCGGGGCTGGACCCGGCGTCGCTGACGGTGCATACGCAGCCGGTGGATTTAGCCGCGCTGATCCACACGGTGGCCGAAGAGCACCTGCCGCTGGCGCGCGAAAAGGGCCTGCGCCTGCGCACACGGGCGGCCTCGGGCCAGGCGCTGTCGGACCCGGTGCTGCTGGCGCGGCTGGTGGGCAGCCTGCTGTCGAACGCCTTGCGCAACACGCACGGCGGCGGCGTGCTGCTGGCGGCCAGGCCGCGGCGCGGCCAGTGGCGCATAGAACTCTGGGACACGGGCGCGGGCATCGCGCACGAACGCCAGCAAACATTCCCGCAAGGCATTCCGCAGCAGGGCACGGC
Organism: Polaromonas sp. CT11-55; assembly: GCF_047303325.1. NCBI lineage: Bacteria > Pseudomonadati > Pseudomonadota > Betaproteobacteria > Burkholderiales > Comamonadaceae > Polaromonas > Polaromonas sp. CT11-55. The sequence continues at coordinate 29,461 of NZ_JBKBEX010000001.1, forward strand.
CGAGGGCTTCGGGCTGGAACTGGCGGCGATTTACCGCCTGAGCCAGCTGCTGGGGCATCCGGTGGGGATGGCTGACCGCCAGGGAAAGGGTAGTGTTTTTTGGGTTGAGCTGGCGAGGTACGAGAAGGGGTGATGCCGGGTCTTGCTCCGGCGGGCGCGCCTCCCCCTTCTCTCGTTCTCCTCTCTTCGTCTTTCTGCTTACTCTGCTGAGGCTTGCTGGCCGGGGGTAGCCCGGCAGCTACTCACTTTTCTTTTGCTTCGCCAAAAGAAAAGTAAGCAAAAGAAAAGGCGACCCTACTTGCTGCGTCCCTCCGCTTCGCTGCGGGCAACCTGCGGTGCTCGGTCCAGCCGGGGTCTCGCTAAACTCGCTACGCTGCGCTTCGCTCAAACAACGCGATCCCTGATCCGTCTGGCCCTGCGCTCCTGGGCGCATCCAGAAGGGGTGGGAACAGGAATACCAAACAGCCGAATACAGAAAACCGCAATAGGCTTTCATTCGACAGCGGGTGCGGCCCCTGCATGGCTGGCTGCATATTTCTCCAGCAACACATACAACAGCAAGCCCCCAGCCAAGGGCAAGAGGTAGTACAGCGCCCTGTACGCCAATACGGCTCCCATTAGAGTGCCCTGCTTCACACTCCCCGACAACAGCGCCAGATACACCGCCTCCAGCACCCCCAGCCCACCGGGAATCGGCATGATCACCCCCACGATGGCGGCCGCCATCAGCACGCCCAGCGCCTTGCCGTACTCCACCTGGCCGCCCAGCAGCACGTACATGGCCGCGCCCATCAGCGCCCAGTTGGCGGCCGACAGCAGCAGCTGTATGAGTGCCAGGCCCGGCGAAGGCAATGTCAGCCGCTTGCCGCGTACGCGCCACTCGCGCCCATGCGCGAAGGCGCAGGCCGCCACATAGGCCAGGGCCAGCAAGACCATGGCCGCGCCCAGTACGCGCAATGCCGTCGCGCCTATGTGGGCCTGGCTGGGCGGGGCGATCAGGCCCGCGGCGAACAGGCTGCCCGCCACCAAACCGTAACCCAGCCAGTTGGTCGCCAGGCTCAGGCCCACGATTTGCGCGATGGTTGCTTCGTCGAGCCCCGCGCGGGTGTACAGGCGCGCGCGCAGCGCCACGCCGCCCACCAGCGAGCCCAGGTTCAGGTTGAAGGCATAGCTCGTTACCGCGATCGCCCAGGTCTGCAGGCGCGGCAAGGTGTGGCGCGTGTGGCGCCGGCCTATCAGGTCAAAGCAGCCATACAGCGCATGGCTGGCCGTCGCCAGGCCCAGCACGCCTAGCAGCAGCCAGGGCGAATAACGCCACAGCGCCTGCCAGGCGCCAGCCCAGTCCACCTTGTGCGCATGCGACACCAGCAGGCCCAGCACCACAATTCCCAGCACCGGAAACACCCAGCGCCGCACGCGCGGCCACAGCGAAGTAGCGACGGAGGAAGGGGACGATGAAGAAGGGCTGGCGGAAACAGGCGCCGCGCTGGTGACCATGATGGCTGCATCTTGCCCCGGGGCGGGCGCTGGGCGCCAGACGGTGGCGGCGCTGCTTTTTGTAGGCGCAGACCGACGGGGTGAGGGGCCGGGTCTTGCTCCGGCCTTGCGCGCTCTTCCTCCTCTTTCCTCTGCTGAGAGCGGCTGGCCGGGGGTTGCCCGGCGGCAACTCACTTTTCTTTGTTTCGCCAAAGAAAAGTAAGCAAAAGAAAGGCGACCCTGGTGTCTGCGTCCCCTGCGCTTCGCTCCGGGGCAACCTGCGGTGCTCGGTTCAGGCGGGGTCTCGCTAAACTCGCTTCGCTCAGACAACGCGATCCCTTATCCGCCTGAACCTGCGCTCCTCGGCGCATACACAAGGGGGTGGGATAGGAATACCGAATACAGAAACCCACAAGGACACGCCATGGCGTGTCCTTGTTTGTATTGGTATTGGTTTCTTTGTCTTCTGTCCCCGCTCCCGATTGCCCCGTCCTGGCTGGGCCGAGGAGCGCAGAGACAAGCGGATCAGGGCCGGCGTTGTCTGAGCGAAGCGAGTTTAGCCGGACCCCGCTTGGCTCGAGCACCGCAGATTGCCCCGCAGCGAAGCGCAGGGGACCCAGACTGCGGGTCGCCTTTTCTTTGCCTACTTTCTTTTGGCGAAGCAAAAGAAAGTAGGTCGCCCGCCGGGGCGAGACCCGGCCAGCTGAACCAAGAAGAGGAAGGAGGAGGATGAAGAGGAAGAGCGCGCCCGCCGGAACAAGACCCGACATCAACCCCGCTTGGGAATAGCTAAGCCCTTCACCACCGCCGGCCGCGCCACAAAAGCCTCCAACACCCGCTTCACATTCGGAAAGCCGGCGAACTCAACAAGTTCGCCAGCTTCATAAAACCCAACCAGATTCCTCACCCACGGGAAGGTGGCGATATCGGCGATGGTGTACTCATCGCCCATGATCCAGTTGCGGCCTTGGAGGCGCTGCTCGAGCACGCCGAGCAGACGTTTCGATTCGGCGACATAGCGGTCGCGGGGCCGCTTGTCTTCATACGCCTTGCCGGCGAATTTATGGAAAAAGCCGAGCTGGCCGAACATGGGGCCTATGCCGCCCATCTGGAACATCAGCCACTGGATGGCTTCATAGCGTCCTGCGGCGTCCTGGGGGATGAATTTGCCGGTTTTTTCGGCCAGGTAGAGCAGGATGGCGCCGGACTCGAAGAGGGCCAAAGGCTGACCGCCGGGGCCTTTGGGGTCGATGATGGCGGGAATCTTGTTGTTGGGGTTGAGCGAGAGAAAGGCCGGCGACATCTGGTCGTTGGTCTCAAAACTCACGAGGTGGGGCTCATAGGCCAGGCCGGTCTCCTCGAGCATGATGGAGACCTTGACGCCGTTGGGCGTGGGCAGCGAGTACAGCTGGATTTGGTCCGGGTGCTGGGCGGGCCATTTCTGGGTGATGGGGAAGTCCTGGGGGAAGTTTTTGGCTTGGGTCATGGTGTGTGTGCGGCTGGAAATAAACGACAGCCGCCAAGCGTAGCCCAAGCCGGGCAAACGCGCAGGGCGCCGGTTATTTCCCCGGCCTCCCCGGCTCCCCCCGCCATGGTGTCCAATAAGGGCATGCAAGCCGAGAACCACACCGACAGCCGCCTGACCGAACTCGAGATCAAGGCCAGCTTTGCCGAAGACCTGCTGGAGCAGCTCGACAAAATCATCGTGCGCCAGCAGCAGCAAATCGACGCCCTGCTGCGCGAGGTGGCCGAACTCAAGGCCGCGCCCGTGCGTGACGGCGACATCACCACCACGCGCAGCCTGCGCGACGAGCTGCCGCCGCACTTCTGAGCTGTGGGAAATTTATATCCGCAGATTACGCAGATTTACACAGATGAAGACCCTCAGATGCAAAGTCGCGGGGTGTGAGATTTCGATTAAAACTTCCTGTTTTTAATCTGCGTAAATCTGCGAAATCTGCGGATGAATTTGCATCCCCGGAGTACGCGCACGGGCTACCAGAGGTTTTTGCCGTCTATCACGGCGACGGGCGCTTCGGCGGCATCAAAATCATCGAACAGGCGCGCATTGACGCCTATGCGGCGGGTGCTGCCGTCCCAGCTGCCGTCCATCTCAAAGGCAGGGCTGTCGGAGTAGGTGGAAACACCGCACTTGGCACAGAAGTGGTGGTCCACGAGCTTGGTCTGCCAGCGGTAAACCGCGTCGGCGTCCTCGGGGGTGGTGACGTGGAACTGTTCCGGCGTGTAGTAAGCGAGCAGCGCGCCGCGCCTGCTGCAGAACGAACAGGTGCAGCGCGTGAGCTGGGCCGGCATTTCGCCGTCTATGCGAAAGGCGTTTTTGCCGCAGTGGCAGCTTCCGGTAATGGTCGCCATGGGCCCTCTCCTGCCGTGGACCGGGCCGCCTCAGGCAGCGGCCATGAGTTCCTGTTTGCGGGCGCTGATCTGCGCGCCCAGCTCGGTCATGTCCAGCTGGGTGGCGCGGGCCTTGGGGAAGATCTCGTTCTGCTCTTCCTTGACGTGGTGCTTGACGTATTCGGACATGACCTTGATCTTGGCGTCAAACATTTCGCCGTCGGGCTCCAGGCCCTCGACCTGGGCGATCAGGTCCTTGAGGGTGGCGTGCTCGACGCTGGCCTCGGGAATCAGCTCATGGTCCTTGAGGGCGGCCTTGACGGCGGGGTAGAAAATTTCTTCCTCGACCTGCGCATGCACCGTGAGCTCCTTGCAGATCTGGGTGACCAGTTCCTTCTTTTTGGCGGGGGAGCGGCTTTTTTCGTACTGATCAAAGAGCTCGCTGACCAGCTTGTGGTCGGCCCTGAGCATGGCGGTGGCTTCCTTGTGCACGGGTGTGGCCTTGGTGGTGGGCATGGTGTTTCCTTCAGTTTGGTAATTGGGATTGGTTGCAACCCGGGGCGGGCTGTTACGCGATTCTTGGAAGGCGGCCGCTACCTCGGGGTAGGCCAAGCCTGCCAGCGCATGTAGGAAACGGCGCGCCGCGGCGACGACGGCCTTGGCCCTGCGGCCTAGCCCGGTGAATTGGCGGGCGAGGGTTCGCCGGCACCGCCCGGGGCCGCGCCGGGCCTGAGCAGCACGGCGCCCAGCACAGCGGCCACGGCCGCGAAGATCGCACCGATCACAAAGGCCAACTGGTAGCCGCCGTTGAGCGCCGCGGTCGCCTCCAGCCCCGCGGCGCCCAGCGACGTGGTGCGCGCGGCCGCCAGGCTGGCCAGCACGGCCAGGCCCAGGGCGCCGCCCATCATGAAGGAGGTGTTGACCACGCCCGAGGCGATGCCCGATTCGCTGGGGTCCACATCGCTCATGGCGGCCAGCAGCACGGGGTTGAAGGCCATGCCGGCGCCCAGACCCAGCAGCAGCATGCCGGGCAGCGCATCGGTCACGAAGTTACCGGCCACGGGCGCGCGCGCGAACAGCGCCAGGCCCACGGCGGCCAGCAACAGGCCAGCGGCCAGGGGCGCACGTATGCCAAAGCGCATCACAATTTTGGCCGACAGGCCCAGCGAGAACGCGGCCATGATGAGGTTGGCCGGCAAGAAGCCCAGGCCCACCTGCATGGCACTGTAGCCCAGCACCAGTTGCATGTAGAGCGCCGAGATGAAGAACCAGGCGAACATGGCGGCCGCCCAGAGCACACCCGCCACATTGGCGGTGGCGACGTTGCGCAGACGGAACAGGCCCAGCGGCATCAGCGGCGTCTGCACTTTGGATTCAATCGCCAGGAAGACGGCCATGAGCAGCGCGGCCGCGCCCAGCAGGCCCAAGGTCTGGCCCGAGAGCCAGCCGGCCTCGTTACCGTTGACGATGCCGTAGACGGCCAGCATCAGCGAGCTCGTGACGGTGACGGCGCCGCCCACGTCAAGCCTGGCGCCGGTGACCTGGCCCTTGCCGCCGGGCAGCAGCAAGAGGCACAGCGCGAAGACCGCGCCGCCTATGGGCAGGTTGACCAGGAAGATCCAGTGCCAGCTCAACGAGTCGGTGAGCACGCCGCCCAGCAGCACGCCTATGCTGCCGCCGCCGGCGCAGACAAAGCCGTAGACACCCATGGCCTTGGCACGCTCGGCCGGCTCGGTGAAGAGGTTCATGATGAGCGAGAGCGAAATCGCCGACACCACGGCTCCGCCCAGGCCTTGAACCGCGCGCGCGACGACGAGCAGCGCCTGTGAGTTGGCGAGGCCGCAAGCCAGCGAGGCCAGGGTAAAGAGGCTGAGCCCCGCAAGAAACAGCCGGCGGTGGCCGTAGAGGTCGCCGAGCCGGCCGCCCAGCAGCAAAAAGCCGCCGAAGGTCAGCATATAGGCATTGACGACCCAGACCAGCGAGGTTTCGGTGAAATGCAGGTCGGTGCGTATGGAAGGCAGGGCGACGTTGACGATGGTGGTGTCGAGCACGATCATCAGCACCCCGAGGCACAGCACCATCAGGGCCCACCAGCGCTTGCGGCTGTCCATGTGTTGTCTCATGGGCGATTTCTCCTCTGCTTTTTACTTACATGAATGCTTCAAGTTTTATCCACAGATGACGCAGATTTGCGCAGATTGAAGGCAAGGTGTTTGTACTCAAGGCTTCACCCCTGTCCCCTACGTCGATTCACGGCTTTACATTATGATTTTTTTCTTATCTGCGTACATCCGCGAAATCTGCGGATCAGCTTCTTCTGTGGATCTAGCTTTATCCGCAGAACTCCGAAAATGCGGTTCTCACCTATGTCATGCGGCGCCGGCCTCGGCGTGGCAACAGGCCGGGGCGACCTGGGCCGTGGGCTCAGCCGCGCCGTATTTGTCATGGTGGCGCACCCAGGCCATGGGAAAAGGCAGGCCGTCCTCGTCGCGCCCTTTGGGCGTGAGGTCCATGTAGTGGTAAGTGCCCACCAGGGCGTCCGCGCCGCGGGCGTAGCTTGAATAGGTGTGGAAGAGATTGCCCTGGCCGTCGCGCGCGAACACGCTGATGCCGTGCAGGTCCTCCATGTTTCCGACGTCTTCCATGCGGTAGTTGTAGTCGACCTTTCCGCCGGCGAGTGCTTCGGGCGTGAAGGAGACGTGGTAGTCGTAGTTGAAATCGCTTCCGGAAGACGACACCCACTTGAAGCGCCAGCCCATGCGCCGCTTGAAGGCGGCGAGCTTGTCCAGCGGCGCGCGCGAGACCACGGCCAGCGTGATGCCGCGCGCGGCCAGGTGCGGCAAGGCGCCGTCGACGTGGTCCGCCAGAAACGAGCAACTGGGGCAGCCCTCTTTCCAGTCCGGGCCGAACATGAAGTGGTAGACGATGAGCTGGCTGCGCCCTTCAAACAGACCGGCCAGGCTTTCGGGGCCGTTCGGGCCGTGGAACACATAGGCTTTGTCGACCGGCACCCAGGGCAGGCGGCGGCGCTCGGCGCTCACCAGGTCGCGCTGGGCGGTGAGCTCTTTTTCGCGGGCCAGCAGCAGGCGGCGCGCGGCGAGCCATTCCTCTCGGGACACGATGGCATGCATGGCGGGGTTGGTATTCACGGGCGTGGCTCCTTGATCAACGGTTGAGGATGTGCAGGATGTTGCCGTCCGGTTCCTTGAACCAGGCGCCCTTGAAGTCGCCGGCCACATGGGCGTCGCCCTGCAGCGCCATGCCGGGCAGGTCGTAGTGCTCAAATACCACGCCCTTGGCCTTGAGTGCTTTCATGATGGCGTCGAACTCATCGCCCACGCCCCAGGTGCAGGCGGTGGCCCGGTTGCTGCCGGCGAACTGCGAGACATAGACGACAAGGGTGGCGGTGCCGCTCTGGTAAATGAGCACGCCCTCTTGCGCGCTTTGCAGCGGCGTGAGACCCAGTTTGCCTTCATAGAAGCTGCGGGCGGCGGCCAGGTCCTTGACGGCGATGGTGGGCATGGCGTTTCGGTTGGCGAGCATGGTGGACTCCTTTCTGGGTGATGCGCTCCAGGCGGCGGACGGCGCGGACTATGCAGCGGGGAAAAGCTTGTCGAGTTTGAGGAAGGCGCCGGCCCAGCCCTGGTTGTGGCTGTCGCGCGCGGCCTGGTCGAAGAATTTTTCGTGCATGAACACAAGCTCGGTGCCGCCGCCCGAGGGCCGCAGCGTGACGGTGACCCGCGACACGCGTTCGGGCGTGCTCTGCCAGCCCCAGTCGAACACCAGCTTGTGAGGCGGCTCCACTTCAAGGTAGGTGCCGCTCACGTTGTGAGTCTCCTGGCCCGGCACACCGAAGCGGATGTGGTAACGCCCGCCCACGCGCACGTCCATCTCGGCCAGGGTCACCACGCCGGCCGGGTCGGGCCCGAACCATTGCGCTAGCGCTTGCGGGTCGGTCCACGCGCGCCAGACTTTTTCGCAGCTGGCGGGGTAGTGCCGGGTGAAATTGACGGAGGTCGGCTTGCCTTGCGTTGCGCTTTTTTCCATGGCGGGTTCAGCTCCTCTTGGTGGTACAGGTAGCGGCCCAACGCGTCGAGGCGCTCGGACCAGAACTTCTCGTAACGGGACAGCCACATGGCGGCCTCCTGCATGGGCTCGGGCGACAGGGCCAGGTTGACGACACGCCCATCCTTGGCGCGGGTCACCAGGCCGGCATCCTCGAGCACGCGCAGATGCTTCATGAAGCCGGGCAAAGACATGCCGTGCGGCTGGGCCAGCTCGCCGACGGAAAGATGGCCGCGCTCCAGGTCTTGCAGTACCTTGCGGCGTGTCGGGTCCGCCAGCGCGGCGAACACGGCGTTGAGGGCTTCATCGGCATTGTCTTGATACTTAACCATTTAGCTTAGTATTAGACAGGCCACCTGCCTTGTCAACCCGGCTTCATCGGGAAAGATGTTTTTTTGTGTGAGCGCGCCTGGCGCGGGCGTGCAAAGAAGTGTGTCGGGCGCGCACGCGCAGGTAAAGCGGCGCAACACCCTGCAAGAACACTGGTATTGAGGGCGGGGTTAGCATCCAATGATGACTATGACGTATCACTCAATGACGTATCACCACAGAGGAAGCCCATGAAGCAGCCCACGACAAAGACCATCCCCACCCACGCGCCTTCCAGCCTGGCCCGGCCCCGCATGGTGATGCTGGGGTCTTTGCTGGCCCTGGCCGCCGCGGCCGCCCTGCTGGCCACGCAGGCGCAGGCCCAGACTGCGCAGCCGGCGGCGGCGGCCTCCGCGCCTGCGGCGGTCGCCAAGTACGACAGCAAGGACCTGGAGCGCGCCTTCAAGTTCATGGACAAGAACGGCGACGGCAAGGTCAGCCGCGACGAGGCCTCGAACTTTCGCGGCGTCTCGAAACACTTTGACGAGGCCGACCTCAACAAGGACAACTTTCTCTCGCGCGAAGAATTCGACAACGCGATGAACCAGAGCCGGCAACCCTGAGGAAACCTTCGCCCATGAAAAAAGCCGTGCGGTTTGCAGCCGCACGGCTTTTGTTTTTCTGAACGCTGATTGCGATCAGTTCTTGAGCTTCACGTTCCAGAAGAAAGGCCACAGCGCGGGCTGGTAGTTTTCGAGTTTGGTGGACTTGGCCGACAGGCTGTTGAACTTGCCGATGTCGATGTAAGGCACTTCGTCGTACACCAGCTGCTGCACCTTGCCCCACAGCGGCGCGCGCTTGGCGGGAACCGGGGTGTGGTTGAACTCAAGCAGCGCGGCCTGCTTGCCCGGGGTGTTCCACCAGCCGGGCGCGCCGTCGCCGAGCTGCGGCGGCGAGAGCATGGGTTCGGGCAAGAGGCCCGAGTGCGTGACGTAGATGTCCCAGGCGGCGGAGTCGTTGCGGCGCTGCACCAGCGTGGACCAGTCGACCACGGTGAGCTCGGCCTTGATGCCGGCGCGCTTGAGTTGCTCGGCCATGACCACGGCCATGTTGTAGTGGAAGTCGTACTGGCGGCTGGTGAGGATGCGCACGGTCTCGCCCTTGTAGCCGGCGGCCTCGGCCAGGCCCTTGGCCTTGGCGGGGTCGCGCTGGTTGTAGTTCTCGGCGCCGGCGGCGGAGTAATACGGCGAGCCCTGCGGGAAGTGGTTGGCCTCGGCCGTGAAGAAGCGCGTGTCGCCGAAACCGGCGGCCATCATTTCACCGGGGCCAATGGCGGTCTGGATCGCCTGGCGCATGCCCTTGTTGGCGTTGATGCCCTCGCGGGTGTTGAACACCAGGTAAGGAAAACCGAAGGCCGGCGTGATCACGGGCGCGGCGCGGCCGCCGGATTTTTCGAGGCGGGCCAGCGCGTCTATGGGCAGCAGGTCGGCGAAGTGGAACTGGCCGGACAAGGCGCCTTCGACGCGCGTGCCGGGCGTGGGCACGGGGATAAAGCGCAGCTCCTCGATAAAGGCCTCGCGCTTGCCGCCGTAGCCGTTGGCCGGCTCCTTGCGCGAGGTGTAGCCGTCAAAGCGCGTGAGCACCACGAACTGGTCGGTGCGCCGCTCCTTGAACTTGTAGGGGCCTGTGCCTATGAAGTCGCGCAGCGGAATCTGCACGGCCTCCTTGGCCATGATGGCGGCCATGCCGCTGGGAAGGGCCAGTTGCGCGAGCAGCGGCGCGTAAGGCGCCCTGAGCGTCAGCTCCACCGTGAGCGGGCCGGCGGCCTTCAAATCGACGATTTCCTTGCCCACGGCCTTGCCGCGCGGCGCCTCCTTGATCCAGCGCTTGAGGCTGACAACCACGTCCTCGGCGTCGAGCGCGCGGCCCGAGTGCAGCTTCACGCCCTTGCGCAGCGTGATGGTGACCACCTTGCCGTCGGCCGAGAAACGCGGCATGCCTTCGGCCAGCATGGGCACGACATTCCATTTGGCGTCAAAGGTGTAGAGCGGCTCGTACACGTGCTGCATGATGGTGCCGACCAGGTCGGTGGTGGCCTGCATGGGGTCCAGCGAGGGCGGTTCACCCACCATGGCCAGGTTGGCTACGGAGGCCGGCGCCTGCGCCAGCGCGGGGGCGGCGCCCTGCAGGGCGGCCATCAGGCCAAAAACCAGAGCCGGCAGCAGCCGGCGCGTATGCAGGCGATGGTTAACCATAAAGCGCTCCTAAGTGAAATTAATTTTCAGAATCAGTAGGATATTTGGGTAAATGTGAGTTTATGTAAGTGAATACCCTGGGTGGCGTGCGTTTATTCTGAAATTAAATTTCCAATCAGAGGAAAGATTGCGTTCGCAGCCGCTAAACCCCGCAGGCTGGGCCGCTGCATGCCCGGGGCGTGGCAATTTGTTCCAGACCGCGAGGCTGTCGGTCTATAGACTGGCCGCATTCCCCCTTCTTCAGGAGCCGGCATGGCCATTCACGAACTGTTTGCGTACATCCACGTCAGCACCACGCTGATGCTGTCGGACGAGTTCCCGGAATACGGCACTGCAGCTCCCGCACAGGGCAAGCCGGTGAGCGTGACCCTGCACCTGCATGTCGACGACTGCGACGCGGTGATCGCCCGCGCGCCGCAAGCCGGTGCCACGCTGGAGATGGCCGCGCAGGACCAGTTTTACGGCGAGCGCTCGGGCAGCTTTCGCGATTCCTTCGACCACCGCTGGAGCGTGGGCCACAGCATTGAGACGCTGACGCCCGAGGAGATGCAGCGCCGCTACACCGCGCTGCTGGAATCGGAATCGCCCGGCGCCTAGTAGTGGTCAGCGGCTGCGCGGCGCTACTCGAGTTCTATTTCAGGAGGCCGCGCCAGGCCCAGCACCCGCCTCAGGGTGGCCAGCAGTTCCTCGTTAGAGGTCTTGGCCTTGACCAACACAGCGGTGGCGCGCGCGGCCTGGGCGCGTGTGGCTTCCATCGCGGAGAACACCACCACGGGCGGCGGCGACTCCAAAGCCTCGATGTCGGTCAGCAGGTCCCAGCCCGAGCCTTCCTTGAGGTTGATGTCGAGCAGCACCAGGTCAAAGGGCTGGCTTTCCAGCCGCGCGCGGGCTTCCTGCAGGGTTGCCGCGAAGACAAAGGTCGCGAAGTCCTGCGCGATGGTGGCCGCGATGCGCTGGATGTCGGGGTCGTCCTCGACGTGCAGGATGACGGGCTTGTTTTCGGCGGCGCCTTCGATGGCGCGGCGCACGCCCAGCACCAGCATGTTTTCGTCTATGGGCTTTTCCAGCCAGTCCGACACGGTCAGGGCCTGGTCGTTGAACTGCACCTTGCCTTCACTGGCCCAGGCCGAGATGACGACCACGGGCACGTCGCGCGTGAGCAGCCGCCCGCGCAGCTGGCGTATCAGCGCGATGCCGTCCTGGCCTGGCAGCTTGAGGTCGACCGTGATGGCGTCGTAGTGCCGCTGCCCCAGTTGGGCCAGGGCTTCCTCGGCGCTGTAGGCCGGCTCGGAATCGAAGCCGCCCTTGTCCAGCATCATGCCGATCAGGCGGGAGATGTCGTGGTCGTCCTCGCAGACCAGCACGCAGGGCCTGTCGCCGGTCATCTCCACCGGGCGTGTGGGCGGCGGCTCTACCCACTCGGGCAGCTCGAAGTAAAAGGTGGTGCCTTCGCCGTTACGGGTTTCAAAGCCTATGCTGCCGCCCAGGCGCTCGATGATGGCGCGCGAAATGTTCAGGCCCAGCCCGGTGCCGCCCTTCTGGCGCGTGTCGGAGGAGTCGGCCTGGGAAAATTTCTGGAAGATGCGCTTGCGGAATTCCTCGGGAATGCCCGGCCCGTGGTCGCGCACCTCGACGCGCACGCCCCCGCTCGCGCTGCGCGTCGCATGGATTTCCACCACGCCGTCGGACGGGGAGAACTTCATCGCGTTGGACAGGAGGTTGGTGACGACCTGCGTCAGGCGGTCGCCGTCGGCCCTGACCATCAGTTCCTCGTCGGAGCAATGCAGGCTCAGGCTCACGTTCTTGGCGGTGCCGTAGCCCTCGTTGGCGGCCAGCGCCTGCTCCAGCAGGGGCTTGAGTTCTATCACCTGCAGGTCCAGCGTCATCTTGCCGGACTCAATTTTTTCGATGTCCAGGATGTCGTTGATGAGCCGGATCAGGCGTTCGCAGTTGCTCTTGGCGATGCCCACAAGCGTCTTGACAGCCTCGGGCAGCTGGCCGGCGACGCCGCCGGAAATCAGGCCCAGCGAACCGCGTATCGAGGTGAGCGGCGTGCGCAACTCGTGGCTGACCGTGGAGACGAACTCGCTCTTCATGCGGTCTATGCGCTTGAGCTCGGTGACGTCGTTGGCCAGGGTGTAGAAGCCGATCACCTTGCCCTCGTCCCTGCCTTCGCCGTAGCGAGGGAAGTAGTTGACCACGTAGTCGCGCGTGCCGCCGCGGGCGGTTTTCTGCGCGCGCTCGTAGACCACCGGGTAGCCCTGCAACACCTCCTCAACCCGGGGCCTGATCAGCGCGTACATCTCCTCGCCCACAATTTCCCGTATGGTCTTGCCTTCGAGCTGCGCGCTCGTCATGCCGAAGACTTCCTCGTAGGCGCGGTTGTGAAAACGCAGGTACTGGTCGGCGTCGGCGTAGGTGATCCACGCGGGTATGGTGTCGGTGATTTCGCGCAGTTGCGCTTCGCTGGTGCGCAGCGCCTCGGTGACGCGGCGCATTTCGGTCATGTCGCGGCCGGTTCCCCGGTAGCCGGTGAACTTGCCGTTGGCATCGAATTTCGGCACGCCGCTGATGCTGAAATAACGAACCCGGCCTTTGGAATCGCGCCGTGTGGTTTCAAGATCGCGGAAAACCTCGTGCCGCTGCACCAGGGCCTTGTAGTGGGCCCACCCCTCGTCGCTCATCTGCATGTGGTCGAGCTCCCAGGGGGTCTTGCCGTAGGCTGATTTCCGCACACCCGAAGCGGTGGGAGCCTCACCGGACACCTCGACAAAGCGGAAGTTCTCATCCTGCTCCCAGAACCAGTCGGAGGACAGCGCGGTGAGCGCGCGGAAACGCTCCTCGCTTTCGCGCAGCACCTGCTCGGTCTGCTTGCGTTCGGTGATGTCCTGGATCTGCGCGATAAAGCGCAGCGGCTTGCGGTCCTCGTCGCGCACCAGGGAGCAGCTCATATAACCCCAGACGATGTGGCCGTCCTTGTGGATGTAGCGCTTTTCCGTGTGGAAGGATTCGATCTCGCCGGCCAGCGCCCGCCTGCGCTGCTCCAGATCCCATTCGATGTCGTCGGGGTGGGTGAGGTCATGGATGGTGCGCGCCAGCATCTCGGCCTCGGAATAACCCAGCATCTGGCAGAAGGCGGTGTTGACCTTGAGGCGGCGCGAGTCTATGCCGATCAGCGTCATACCGATGGCGGCATGTTCGAAGGCGTTGCTGAACTGCTGGTCGTTGAGCATGAAGGCGTCGTTGTCGCTGCTCAAGGGTGCGCTGCTGGGCGCCTCCAGCGTCGAAAAGCCCGACTCGTGCTCCATTTCGGCGGCCTGGGCGCCCTGAGCTCCCTGCCCGCCCTGCCCCAGGCCGGTCTGGTCACCGCCCAGCGAGAAATAAAAGGTGCTGCCTTCGCCGACCACCGACTGCGCCCAGATCTTGCCGCCGTGCCGGTCGATGATGCGCTTGGCCGTGGCCAGACCTATGCCGCTGCCGGCGAACTCCTCGGGCGAGTGCAGGCGCTCGAAGTTGCCGAACAGCTTGTCGACGTAGGCCATGTCAAAGCCGGCGCCCTTATCCCTCACGAAGAAAACCGGCTGCCCGTCCTTGTCGCGCTGGCGCCCGACCTCGATTTCGACGCGCTCCTTCTTGGCGCTGAATTTCCAGGCGTTGGCCATCAACTGCTCCAGCACCTGGCTGAGCATGCCCTGGTCGCCGCGCGCCACCATGCCGGGCTCGATCGCGATGCGCGCCTCGCGCCCGGCCTCGGCATCCTTGAGCCGCTTGGCCAGGCGCAGCGCCTCGGCGCTGATGTCCACCGTGTCCCAGACCATGCTGGTGCGCGACAGGCGCGTGAGGGCCAGCAGCCCGTCGGTCAGCTCGCCCATGCGCCGCACGCTGCTGCGTATGCGCTCGAGGAAATGCAGGGCGCGCTCGCCGGCGGCCGGCGGCATGTGTTTTTCCATCAGCGCGCAAAAGCCGTCTATGGTGCTCAGCGGCGTGCGCAGGTCGTGCGCCACGGAATAGGAGAAGGCCTCCATCTCCTTGTTGGCGGCCTCGAGCTGCGCCGTCCTGCGCAGGACCCGGTTTTCCAGGTCGACGTTGAGCCGCACGATTTCCACCTCGGCCTGCTTGCGCTTGGTGATGTCGGAGATGGAAGTGACGAAGCCGATGGGCTTGTCGCTCTTGCCGTCAAAGAGAGGCTGCACGTTAATGAGGCCCCAGAAGGTGCTGCCGTCGGGCCTGCGGTAACGCTGCACGACGTTGTTCTGCGCCTGGCCGCTGGTGACGGCGCGCACGCTGGCCCATTCAACTTCGGGCATGTGGGTGCCGTCCTCGCGCAAGCGCTCCCAATCCGGCGCCGCCGAGGTCTGGCCCTTCATCTGCGCCATGGTCTTGCCGAAGATGCGCTCCGCGCTGGGGTTGCAGTCGATGATTTTGCCTTCGGCGTCGCGCAGCATCACGCCTTCGGCAAGCGCCCCGACCACCGCCCGGAAACGCGCGTTGCTCGTGCGCAGCGCGGTTTCGGTCTGCTTGCGCTCGGTGATGTCGCTTCCCACGCCGCGGTAGCCTTCGAAGGCTCCGTTGTCACCAAACACCGGCTCTCCGCTGACGCTGCGGTAAATGACACCGCCATCCGCCTTGGTCAGCTGGTACTCAAAATTACGGAACGGCAAATGCGCCTCCAAGACGGCCTTGTGCTCCTCCCACGTGCCGACAAGCGGCGCGGAGTTGGGCAGGTCCCATCGGCACAGCCCTTCCCCGATGACCTGGGTTCCCAGGGCAAAGCGCTGCGGATCGTTGGAGACAAAGACGTTGCGGAAAGTTTTGTCCTGTTCCCAGTACCAGTCGGACGAGAGCTGGGTGAGGCTTCTGAACCGCGCCTGGCTGCTGCGCAGGCGGTCCTCGGCGGCCAGGCGCTCGGTGATGTCCTCGGCCGTAATCAGGATGTGGGTGACCCTGCCGCCGCCGTCCTTGAGCGGCAGCTTGCGCATGTGCACGCGTATCCTGCCGCGGTCCCGCGTCATGATGACCCGGTCGGGGAAGTCCTGCATGATGCCGGTGTTCGCCACCTCCACGTCGGAGACATTGATCCGGTCCGCGTGGTCCTGCGGCCAGAGGTCGTGCACGGTGCGGCCCATGGCGTCCTCGCGCCGTATGCCGTAGAGGCTTTCGGCGGCCTTGTTCCAGGCCACGATGCGCAGGCCGTCCTGCACCGACTTCAGGTGCACGGCGACCGGCATGTTGTCGACGACGTCGTCGAGGAAACGCGCGGCCTTGCGCTCCTTTTCCTCAATGCGCCTGGCCACCGTGGTGTCCCGCGTGATGCCGCGGTAGCCGGTGAACTCCTGATGCTTGTTGAACACCGGCACGCCGCTGGCGGAAAAATAATGGGCCACGCCGTCGTCCAGCACCCGGATGTATTCGAAATCGCGAAACGCCTGGCGCGCCTCGAGCACTGCGCGGTGGTGGTCCCAGGACATGCTCAGGGGGTAGGCGCCGTCGAGTTCCCAGCGCTGCTTGCCGATGGCGCTGTTGAGGTCCGGGTCCGCGGAACTGCTGCCCGCGCCGCCCACGCCACGCTCGGCGGCGAAGGCTGTGAAGCGGTAATCGGCGTCCTGCTCCCAATACCAGTCGGCCGAGATCGACGCCAGGCTGCGCAGGTTGTCTACATCGTCCCGGAGCACCTCGGCAGCGCGGCGCTGCTCGGCGAGTTCCTGCGCCAGGGCCTTGTTGGCCTCGGCCAGCGCCAGCGCCTCGGCCTGCAGGCGCTCGTTAGCCTGGGCCAGGGTTTCGTCCCGCTTCACGGCCTCACTCCGGTGAACGGGCCCGCCAACGCGTCGCTGGTCCCTCCCGCCGCGCCATGCGGGCGGTGGGCTGCGGTCAATTCGCCTGGCGAAGAGGGCTTCATGCGCTGCTGGTTACTTTCTTGGCAAAGGCGAGGTGCCTTCATGCATTTTGCACGGCGTTTGCGAAACCGAGTGTGCTGCGCCGCTGGAAAATCCGCCATAGGACAACACCCTGTCTTCTTTTGGGTGCGGTAACCGTCGGCACATGCCAGATTTGAAAACTTAAGACCTCTTTTTCGGCGCACTGAATGAAACGGCCTGGGCACAAGAGCTTAGCGCCCTCTTTCTCCGCAAGGCAAAGGTACTTTTACCCATTCACCTCATTCACCTCACTCACACGGCGTGCGGGTATTCCAGCGACAGCCCGGCCGCCTGCCAGGCGTCTATGCCGCCATGCAGCGGGCGCACGTTCTTGAAGCCCGCCGCCATCAGGCGCCTGGCCACCTGGGCGGCCGAGGCGTCGTTGGGACAGGCGCAATACACCACCACGGGTACGTCATGCGGCAGGTCCAGCGTGGTCATCTTGCGGTCCGGGTCCGACCACAGCAGGGCGCCCGGGATGATGCCGCCCGCGCCGCGGCTCAGCTCGGTGCGCACGTCGAGGATCACGGCCGGCTGCTCGCCGCGCGTGAGCTGCAGCAGCTCCTGCGGCGTAATGCGCGCCATGCGCAACTGGCGGTAAAAGCGTTGGCGCTGCCACCATTTGTGCGCCAGGAAAAGCGCGAAGGCGGCCAGCAACACCATCAGGCCTATGCGCCCCATTTGCTCGAAGACGGCCAGCACATCAGCCACCGCGTTGTGAAACACCATGCCTATGGCCAGACCCACGCCGGCATACAGCGCCGCGCCTATCGCATCAAAAATGAGGAAGCGGCCGAAAGGCACGCCGGTACGGCCCGCCAGCGCGGTAGCCAGCGAGGCGAAACCCGGAATGAACTTGGCCAGCACCAGCGACCTGGCGCCCCAGCGCGTGAAGATGGATTCGGTCTGCCGCACGCAGGAATCGGGCGACAGCGAAATGCGGCACAGGGTTTTCAGCACGCGGCTGCCGTAGCGGTGGCCGGCCCAGTACCAGAGGCTGTCTGCGATCAGGCAGGCCAGCACGGCTGTCAGCAGCAGGCCGCCGGCCGAATACTGGCCGTTAAAACTCAAGGCGCCGGTGAGTATCAGCACCGGGTAGGCCGGAACCGGCAGGCCGAGCTGCTCCAGCACGATGTTGAGGAAGACGGCGGCCAGGCCGTACTGTTCCAGCCACACAACAATTTGGTCCATAGGGGGTCAATGTAGACGGCTGCGGCGCATCGGTAAATGGCGGGCGCGGTAATGTTCTGTTTCCACAGGGGGAACAATCTCCGCGAGGGGACGGCTGCGCTACCATGAAGCCCTGCCCCACCCGCTTCCCCTCCATCCAGAGAGCGCACCCCGATTGAAATACCTTGTGGCCGTCAGGGCCCTGTGCGAGTTCACCGCCAAGCACGGCGACCTGGACCTGCGCTTTACCCCCTCGCCTTCGGCCCAGGAAGGCATGGCCGGCCATGCGCTGGTCGCGTCGCGCCGTGGAGAGTCCTACCAGGCTGAAGTCAGTCTGGAGGGCGAGTACAAGACACTGAGGGTGCGCGGCCGCGCCGACGGCTACGACCCGGATCAGAACCAGCTCGAAGAGGTCAAGACCTACCGGGGTGACCTGCATGCCATGGCCGACAACCGACGGCACCTGCACTGGGCACAGTTGAAGATTTACGGCTGGCTACTGTGCCAGGATCGGCAGTTGCAGGACATCAACCTGAGCCTGGTCTACTTCGACGTGGCCAGCACGCAGGAAAACCCGCTGACAGAGCACTTCACGGCTGCCGCGCTCAAGGACTATTTTGAGGCTCAGTGCGAACGCTTTCTGGCCTGGGCCGAGCAGGAACTGGCGCACCGCCAGGCGCGCGATGCGGCGCTGACGGCACTGGAATTTCCCCACCCCGCCTTCCGGCCGGGCCAGCGCGAACTGGCCGAGGCCGTCTACAAGACCGCGCAGGCCGGCAGTTGCCTGATGGCGCAGGCGCCCACGGGCATAGGCAAGACCATAGGCACGGTGTTCCCGCTGCTCAAGGCGGTGCCCAAAAAGCAGCTCGACAAATTGTTCTTCCTGGCCGCGAAAACCCCGGGCCGCCGGCTGGCGCTGGACGCGCTGGACCGCATCAAGGGCAGCAGCCAGGCCCTGCCGCTGCGCGTGCTGGAACTGGTGGCACGCGACAAGGCCTGCGAACACCCGGGCAAGGCCTGCCACGGCGATGCCTGTCCGCTGGCCAAGGGTTTTTACGACCGCCTGCCGCAGGCGCGCAGCGCCGCCGTGAAGCACGCCGCCGCGCACAGCCCACTGGACAAGGCCGCGCTGCGCGAGCTGGCGCTGGCCCACCATGTATGCCCTTATTACCTGAGCCAGGAGCTGGTGACCTGGTCGGACGTGGTGGTGGGTGACTACAACTATTACTTCGACACCAGCGCGCTGCTGCACGGCCAGGCCCAGGGCAACCAGTGGCGCGTGGCGGTGCTGGTGGACGAGGCGCACAACCTGGTGGAACGCGCACGAAAAATGTATTCGGCCACGCTGAGCCAGGCGCAGCTGCAGCAGGTGCACGCCGGCGCGCCGCGCGCCGTGCGCGGCGCGCTGGAGCGGATCAACCGCGGCCTGCAGGAGCTGCACCAGGCACAGGACGAACCCTACGAGGTCCACGCCGAGCTGCCCGCGCCTTTCCTCAAGACCCTGGGCCAGGCCCTGACCCAGATCACCGACTTCCTGCTGGCCAACCCGACGCGCATGGACGGCGAGCTGCAGGACTTTTATTTCGAGGCCCTGCATTTCTCGCGCATGGCCGAGGCCTTTGGCGAGCATTCGCTGTTCGACGTGACGCTGCAAACCGATAGCGGGCCCGGAACCTTAGGCCAGGCACTGGGCCAGCCGCTGGCGCTGCTCAATATCCGCAACGTGGTGCCGGCGCCCTTCCTGGCGCCGCGCTTCGCGGCCGCGCAGTCGGCGGCGCTGTTTTCGGCCACGCTGAGTCCGCAGAACTACTACGCCGACACACTGGGCCTGCCGGCCGGCACGGTGTGGACCGAGGTGGAATCGCCCTTCCTGGCTGAGCAGCTGCAGGTCTCGGTGGTCAGCGACGTCTCCACGCGGTTCCAGCACCGGGGCGATTCGCTTTCGCCCATCATCGACCTGATGGCGCGGCAGTATGAAGGCCGGCCTGGCAACTACCTGGCGTTCTTGAGCAGCTACGACTACCTGCAGCAGCTGCTGGCGCTGTTCCGCCAGCGCTACCCGCAGATTCCGGTGTGGGAACAGACGCGCGGCATGGAGGAAGCCGCGCGCGACGCCTTCCTGGCGCGCTTCACGCAAAACTCCAAAGGCATTGGCTTTGCCGTGCTGGGCGGCTCATTCGCCGAAGGCATAGACCTGCCGGGCGACCGGTTGATAGGCGCTTTTATCGCCACGCTGGGCCTGCCCCAGATCAATGCGGTGAACGAGCAGATCCGCGAGCGCATGGGCGCCAACTTCGGCGCGGCACAGAGTTATGACTACACCTACCTCTACCCCGGCCTGCAGAAGGTGGTGCAGGCGGCCGGCCGGGTAATACGCACGATCTCTGATCGCGGCGTGGTCTACCTGATTGACGACCGCTTTACCCGGCCCGAAATACAAAGCCTGCTGCCGGGCTGGTGGAAGGTGGCACGCGTGCGTGCGCGGCGCAGGGAAGCCGCCGATGCGCTGTAAACAAAAAGCCCGCACTCGCGGGCTTTTGTTTGAACGGCCCTGAGGCCGCCTTGCGGGCCTAAAACACGCCCAGCAACATGAGGATCAGGATCACGCTGAGGGGGACACCTAATAGCCAGGCAATGATGGGCATTTGTTTCTCCTAAAAAGTAGTCAGGGTTGAAGAGACAAATCCAATGTAGGCGGCGGGCCGCGCGCGCCGTGCCAGCCTGGAGGCTCGTTGCAAGTAGGGCATGGCTGACGCGCGTGTAGTTGTGCAAGCAGCCGCTTGCAGGCCGCAGCCGTACCAAGGCACCCAGGAAGGCCGGGGCCCGGGAAGGACTAGCGCTGGCTTAGCTGCAGCGCGCCCAGCATGCTGGCCAGCGGCTGGGTTTCGGGCAGCACGTAGACGATGCCGCGGCTTTTGCCCAGGACAGGGCCGACCACGGTTTCGTAAAAGCGGACCGGCACCACCACGCAACCCATGGAGATGCGGTTGTCGTCGGGTGTTTCCGAAGCCAGGCGCTCCGCGCGGCGCTCGGCCGGCGGCGCCGGGCGCAGGCGGTGTATGGCGAGCTTGGCCGCGTAATCGATCCAGACAATGGCCTCGCCCTGCAGGTTGTGGCCGGGCTCGGAGACAAAGCGGCCCGCGGGCGTGGTGCGCTCATCCTCACGCAAGCTGGCCACACTGCGCTGCGCCATCCCGGGCACGCTGTGGTCGCCGGGTGCCAGGCCCGTCAATGCAGGCGACGTACCGCGTAGCTGGCCGCCCGCCTCGAACACAAAAATGCGCCCGCCTTTTTTGTCGACGATCACAAAGGGCAGGCCTTCGTTGTCGCGCGCATCCACTACCCAGCGCAAGGCCTGGCGTGCATCGGGAGAAGCGGAGACCAGCGCCATGCCGGTATCGGGACTTGCGGATGATGTGGCGGCGGTGTCGGTGTAGGGTGCCAGCGGCGCGGCGAAGGAGAACAAGGGAGCGGCAAGGACGGCGAGGGCCGCCGTGCGGGCGATTTTTGCTGCGTGTTTCCTGCCTGCGAACAACATCCTGGGTCCTGTGCGTAGCGCCGAAAAAGTGCGCGAACGCACATTCAAAAAACCGGGGTCGCTGTCTAGGTCAGGCACCCCGGCGCGGTTGCACCATGTTAGCGATGCAAGCAATTGTGCTCAACGGAGAAACCCTGAACTGCTTCGGATACTCGCTATTGTTTGTATAGCAACAAATTCCATGAGAACGGCACACTGAGCCGATTTTCATGCCCCGAGAGAAGAAACCCAGATTCATGTAACAGTGGCCAAGGCCGGATATTTTCCGCATGGCAGATGCGGGTGCGCAACATCTGAGCACCAAGCGGGACCGTTGTCGTTACAAGTTACAAATCACCGCGCGCGGGAAACAGGCTTATTTATCGCCCGGCTTGGCGCCCTCAAAGCCCCGCTTCGCAAGCTGCATCAGATGCCGGCGGCCCTTGGCATCCGTTGTGCGCCATGCCGCACGGGCCATTTCGATGAAGGCGTTCTCTGCGGGGTTGAAGGCGTCGCCGCCATGGTCTTCATCCAGCCAGCCTTTCGGCTTGCCCGACCTGCTCTCGATCTGGGCGGCGGCGGCGTCGCCGATGTTCCGGCCTGAACCGCTGGCGTCTCCCTTGAACTGGCTCAGCCCGCCGGCGCTCAGGCCCAGCTCTTTCGCCAGCCTGCCCAGCATGCCGACAGGCGACTCACCGGCCGCCAGCTCCCTTTCGCTGTATTCGCGAATGATGATCAGCAGGTTGTTGCGCCTCGTTCGGTTGATGTCCGGTGAATCCATGTGACGTGATTGCAACAATCAAAATTATTTTTCAACGATGCGTTGACGGTGACGTAAAAAGATTTTACATTACCTTCCATTGCTACTTTTGATACCAACCCTTTTCACACACCCATCATGAAACCGATAGCCGCCATCGCCATCAACAGCACTCCCGTACGGGGCTGTGCTGGCGTGCGCCGCCTTGATGTTTATCTGGGCCAGCTTGATGGGCTGAGTTCATTTGCACCGTCCGTTGTGCCGACGGCCATGTTCAAACAGAACTATGAGGATTGCACACCACCGGGAGGAGGAGACGCCTGAGCGTACCTTCTGAATCTCTGACACCAGAGGCCCGGTATCCGCAAGGAACCGGGCCTTTTTGTTTTCCCCTGACGGTGATCGTGCCGTCTGAGCGCTTCGAGCGCGGGGCTCTTTAAAAATTCAGCAGCGGGACAGCAGCCACACACTGGATGGCAGCGAGTCCCGCAAGAAATTGCGGACATAGCTCAGCCGGTAGAGCGTGAGCCTTCCAGGCTCAATGTCGTCGGTTCGAAGCCGTCTGTCCGCTCCATTTCGGGTGTGTCTGTGTCACGCCGCCTGCGCGAGATCGAGGAAACGGTCTGGCGGCGTGTGTGCTCGCGGCCGGGGTTCATGGCCCCGGAGATGCAGTGCAGCGGGAGATCCCGTCCGGCTTGATGCCGGCCGCCCGCATACGGGTACAGCCGAAATGGATTTAGTTTTTTGCCCGCGACTGTGGGCGCATGTTTTTGTCACGTTCGTCTAGCTGGCTCAGGACACAAGATTTTCATTCTTGTAGACAGGGGTTCGAATCCCCTACGTGACGCCAATTCCAGTTGTGAATAAAAGGAGCGCAGTGCCCGAGAGGGCGTAGTGCGGAAACCGGCCTCAAAGATAGGGGGGCACCGGAACTCGTAACCGGAGATTTTTTTGGAAGATTGGCCGAGAGGTTCAAGGCACTCGCTTGCTAAGCGAGAGCCCGCGAAAGCGGGCTCATGGGTTCGAATCCCTTATCTTCCGCCAGTTGTTTTTAGGCCGTTCGCCAAGCTGGTCCAAGGCATCGGGTTTTGATCCCGACATTTCGGTGGTTCGAATCCATCACGGCCTGCCATTCATTTTTCTCGCGTTAGCTCAGTCCGGAATCAGAGCATCTGCCTACGAAGCAGAGGGTCGGAAGTTCAAATCTTTCACGCGAGGCCATTCAATTTTCGCGGAGTGCGAGCAGAACTGGCTACTGCACTGGACTGTAAATCCGGCGTCTTCGGACATACGGGGTTCAAGTCCCTGGCACTCCACCATTCTTTATCCGTGTGTAGCGCAGCTGGTAGCGCGCGTGCTTTGGGAGCATGAGGTCGCAGGTTCGAGACCTGCTACACGAACCACCTTCGTTCCGGTATCACTTCACTTTTGGTCTGTTAGCTCAGCTGGTAGAGCACTTCCCTGTCCAGGATGTGGTCACGGGTTCAATTCCCGTACAGGCCGCCACTGTTCATGCCGGGCCACCGGCTATTTTTTCCCTTGGTGCGTAGCTTAAGCAGGCAGAGCAGCGGCCTCCAAAAGCGAAGGTTGGAAGTTCGATTCTTCCCGTGCCAGCCCATGATTTCCGGCGGCGTACCCAAGAGGCCGAAGGGGGCGGATTGCAAATCCGCTTGCGTCAGCACACGTCAGTTCGAATCTGACTGCCGCCTCCAGGTTCCTCTACCCTCTAGCGCCTGTAGCTCAGCCCGGATAGAGCGACGGTTTTCTACACCGTTTGTCGGCCGTTCGAATCGGCCCAGGTGCGCCACTTTTTATCCACCCAACCCAAGGAGGTTTGCCATGACAGCCAAAAACACAGCGACCTTCAAAAGGCCGGAAAAGCTTCGCAAGCGCATCGTCCGCGCGCTCCTGGGCGGCATCATCGCCGCCGGCAGCGTCCGGTTCAACCATGCCCAACCCAAACACAGATCAACGCGTGACGAGCGCGAGCTCGACCAGCGCGTGCGTGAATGCGGCGAGTGGTGATCGATTCTTTTTCATTCCACGGCAGCTCAGCAGGTAGAGCGCGCGACTGTTAATCGCGTCGTCCCCGGTTCGATCCCAGGCTGTGGAGCCAACTTTTCTTTTTTCTGGTGCATGTGGCGCAGCGGGATGTGACCCCGCGGGTCACCGGTTCGAGTCCGGTCTTGCACCCCATTTTCTGCACAACTCATTCAACTCAGGAGGATTTTTGATGCACCATGTTCTTCGGCTCGACATCCAGGGAACGCCCCAGGCCTGGATCACGGCTGAAGAGGCGGCCCTGCACTACGCCACCGGCAGCACGCATCGTGCCCGGCGCGCCAGGGCCGCATTCCCCGTTTGCTTGCGCATCACGCTTTTTGCAACTCAGCCATTTCCGATTCATTCAGTTTCAACGGTGTCATACCCCCACACATAGAGGCCACACCGTTGATTTCAAAGATTCAATTTACGAGTGAAGCCGCCCACAATAAAGGGCCAATCATCGACGCTCAAGAGAACCTATTTTCTCTACTGTGCGTATTCCGGGAATCTTTGATCACTGCTCCAGCATTCTCTGACCGGTGTGATTGGGTTGATCATTCAGACTGCAATCGACCCATAGCTGTTATAGCTGTTATAGCTGGCAGTGAAAGCGGACAACTTTAACTCGTGCTGTGCGACCAGATAAAACCGTTCTTATTTTCTACGGCAAGGTGCTAGCGGCAAGACCGAACGATCTACAAGTTTGGCTGTACTCGGTGGATTTCTTACAGGCAATAGATCTATGTCCTCAGCATGCAAGCACGCACAGCAAAGCCGGGGAGTTGATGACTGCACTGAGCAAACGCCGCAAAAGCAATGCGGCGACGCAATGCTGCGCCTAATTTTTAGGTGTGGCAACCAAGATCTTAGAAGATGGTACTCACCTTCCGGTTGCACTTGACGTTTGTAACGAAAGGAGAAGAATATTCATCGCACACATTTAACAAAGGGAGCGTGCGTGGACTACTTACTAAATAACATCGGCTTGTTTGGCGGCGTGCTTGCCGCCATCTTCATCATCATTTTCTGGCGTGCCGTGCTCTGGCTTTTCGGGGTCATCCTGATCCCAGACGACAGCCTGGGAACTGTCACTAAAAAATTTGTCCTTTTTGGCGCCAACAGCAAGCTGCCCGACGGACAAATCATCGCGCTGCAGGGTGAGGCCGGCTATCAGGCCGACACCCTGTCGCCGGGCTTGCACTTGGGCCTGTGGCCTTGGCAGTTCGACATCGAGATGATCAAGTTCACGACGATCCCACAGGGGAAGATCGGCGTCGTGCAGGCCTGTGACGGCAAGCCCTTGCCCAGCGGTCGCATCATTGCGCGCGACATCGACTGCAATTTTTATCAAGACGCACGTGCCTTTCTGCAAGGCGCGGGCGAGCGTGGCCCGCAGATGCGGGTCATCCCGCCCGGCACCTACCGCATCAACCCACTACTGTTCGCCGTAGGGTTGCGCGACGCGATTGAAATTCCGCAAGGCCGCCTGGGTGTGGTCGAGGCGCATGACGGCCAGCCGTTGCCAGTGGGGCGTGTCATTGCCAAGGGTGTCAACTGCGACTCATTTCAAGATGCCAGTGCGTTCTTTGCCGGCGGTGGCGAGCGTGGACCGCAGACCAAAATCATCCCGCCGGGTAATTACCGCATCAACCCAATCCTGTTTGATGTGAAGTTGACAGACGTCACTGACATTCCCGATAACAAAATCGGCATTGTGACTGTGAAGGAAGGCGCGCCGTTGCGCACCGGTGAGATTGCCGGCGCCGAAGTGCCCGGCCACAACATGTTCCAAAACCCGGACAACTTCATCGCCAACGGCGGCAGCAAGGGCCTGCAAGAGCAGGTGCTATTAGCTGGCCGCTATTTTCTGAACCCGCGTTTTGTGACGGTCGAAGTGGTCGAGATGACAACCGTGCCCATAGCCAATGTAGGCGTTGTCATTGCATATGTCGGCAAAGAGGGGGTTGATGTCACGGGCGACGCCTTCAAGCACGGCAACCTGGTTGCCAAAGGCGACAAGGGCGTCTGGGTCGACCCGCTGGACCCGGGCAAGTACCCGATCAACCCCAATACCCACAAGGTGGTCAACGTGCCGACCGCCAACGTCGTGCTGAACTGGGCTAGCGGCAAGACCGAGGCCCACAACCTGGACGCCAACCTGTCCACCATTACCGTGCGCTCGGCCGACGGCTTCAAGTTCAACCTGGACGTATCGCAAATCATCCACATCCCGCGCAATGACGCCCCCAAGGTCATTGCCCGCTTCGGCGCGATGAGCGCATTGGTTACGCAGGTGCTGGAGCCCACGATAGGCAATTACTTTCGCAACGCCGCCCAAAGCAGCGACGTGATCGACTTCCTAAAAAACCGCACAGTGCGCCAAGCCGACGCTCGTGTGGCCATTGCCAGTGCGCTAGGCGAGTACAACGTCGCGGGCGTCGACACGCTGATAGGCGACATTGACCCGCCCGAAAAACTAATGGAAACACTAACCAACCGCAAGATCGCCGAGCAGGAAAAAGTCACCTACGAAACACAACGGGAGGCGCAAGCCGTGAGGCAAAACTTGTTGCAAGCCACCGCTCTGGCCGACACCCAAGCCCGCGTGGTGGACGCCGAACGCAAGGTGATGATCTCCGAGTATGAGGCCAGTGCGATGGTAAAGAAAGCCGAGGGCGATGCTCGCTCCAAGACCATCAACGCCGAGGCGGATGCCAATGTGCTGCGCACTGTGGGCGAGGCCGAGGGCGCGAAGATCTTGGCCGTTGGTGGGGCCGAAGCCAAAGTGATTGAGCAGAAGGTCAGCTCGATGGAGGCTGGCAACTATGCGGTGGTGCAGGTGGCGGAGGCGCTGGCCAAGGGCGGGATCAAGATCGTTCCTGACATCGTTGCGGGTGGCGGGGATGGGATGAGTGGGGGGCTCACCTCGGTGCTCTTGGGCAACTTGGTGCATCAGGAGTTGATGCAAGCGAAAAAAGGCTCGGTAGCCGTTACACAGTGAGTAGGCAGACTCTTCAGCATAGCTTGTGGAACTTCGTCGAAAACTACCGACCAACAACGGCGATTTCCCCTCTGCCAGGGGTCATATGGAGCCTTAACGGTACAGTCCGGCAGCAAGGCCAGCCAACGCGCGACGAGCGCGAGCTGGACCAGCGCGTGCGTGAATGCGGCGAGTGGTGATCGATTCTTTTTCATTCCACGGTAGCTCAGCAGGTAGAGCGCGCGACTGTTAATCGCGTCGTCCCCGGTTCGATCCCAGGCTGCGGAGCCAACTTTTCTTTTTTCTGGTGCATGTGGCGCAGTAGGCAGCGCAGCGGGATGTGACCCCGCGGGTCACCGGTTCGAGTCCGGTCTTGCACCCCACCAAATATGCGGACATAGCTCAGAGGTAGAGCAGCCGGCTTTTAACCGGCAGGCCGGGATTTCGAAATTCCCTGTCCGCACCATCATTCATTCATTCAACTCAGGAGGCTTTTTGATGCACCATGTTCTTCAGCTCGACATCCAGGGAACGCCCCAGGCCTGGATAACGGCTGAAGAGGCGGCTCTGCACTATGCGACCGGCACCGTCGCCTGGGAACAAGGCGAAAGCCCCCTGGTGACACTGCGCGGCGGCTGGAACGTCGCGCGCGGCCGGCAATCCATGCTGGTCATCCACCCCATCATCGCGCTGCGCGGTGCGCCGCGCCGCAACCTGCACGAGGTGGTGCCGGCGGTCACCAAACCCAAGCTGCTGCGCCGCGACCGCTGCACCTGCGCCTATTGCGCCCAGGTGTTCCCCGAAAAAGACCTCGAGGCCGAGCACATCGTTCCGGCAAGCAAAGGCGGGCCTTACACGTGGACCAACCTGGTCAGCGCCTGCCGCCATTGCAATGGCAGAAAGAAGGACCGCACTCCCGAGCAAGCCGGAATGCCTCTGGTGTACCTGCCCTATGTGCCCAGCCGGTATGAGGACTTCCTGCTGCGCGGGCGCAACGTGCGGGCCGACGTGCACGAATGGCTGTCGGCACGGCTTCCGAAAGGATCCAGGCTCAGTTGAGTACGGCAGCAGCCAAGCGGCGCATTGCGAAAGCAGTGCGCCGTTTTTTTTGTGAACGGAGGATTTTTGAAAGTCGGCTAACCGGCGCGCGCCTGCTTGAGCGCGAGTTCATGCGCGGCCGGAAACACCTCGGCCAGCGGCTTGACCTCAGGCAGCACATACACCACGCCGTAGCTTGCGTTGAAAGCGGGCTTGAGCACGTTTTCATAAAACTCTACCGGCATGTTGATGCAGCCGTAGGAGATCCGGTTGTCTTCCGTGGTGGGCGAGGCAAGGCGCTCGAGCCGGCGTTCCTTGGGCTCCAGCGTGCGCACGCGGTGCATCGAGACGGCCGCGTCGTAGTCGACCCAGACCACGTCCTCGCCCGTGGCGTTGCGCCCGGGCTCGGCGACGAAACGGCCCGCGGGCGTGGTGCGCTCCTGCGGCTGCACCTGGGCGATGGGCCGCCCGCCTATGCCGTCCACCGAGTCGTCGCCGCGCGCCGCGCCTATCAGCACCGGCGTGGCGCTGCGCAGTTTGCCGGAGGGCTCGAAGACAAACACCTTGGTGTTGATCTTGTCGAGGATGACAAAAAAGAGTTTGCGGTTGTCGCCGGAGCTGACGACCCAGTTGGCGACTTCGCGCGCTTCGTTCGAAGCCTCCTCGCCGCCAAAATCCGCCGTTCGCAGCGTCATGGGCGGGGGTGCCGCGGCTTGAAGGCCGGCGGCCGCCGGCGGGGCCACGGGGTGGGGCCTGAAAAGCGGCAGGACCAGCACCGCGATGGCGGCGCCCCAGAGAACGCCCTGCTTGATGCCGTCAAGAATGTCGGAATGCCGCGTGCCCCCAGGCGCCGGGGTCGGTCCTTCAGCAGCGGGCCGCTGCTGAACATCAGACGAGGAGGCGGCCATGGACAGGAATCACAAAATACTGCGTCCCACATAAAACGCTCCGGGCCGCCGAGGCGATCCGGAGCGATTTCATGCGCAGATGCATGAGTGGCCTGGCTTAGTTGCGGTCAGCTTGTGCGGGACGCTCGGTCGGCGTGGCAGCGGTGGTGTCCGTGCTGGTCGAAGGCGAGGTGCTGGGGCTGGTGCTGCCCTGGTTCTGCATGGTCTGGTCTGCCGGCGTGGCGGGCGTGGTCGTGCTGGTGTCCTGGGCATAAGCCAGGCCAATGGCGCCAACCACGGCGGCTGCGGCAACGGCGGAAGCCAAGGTTTTCGATGCTCTCATGGTGTACTCCTAAGGTCATGCCCATCACAGGCAATCGGGTTGGTAAATCGCCGGCCGTATTGCCGACTGAGTTCAATTTACGGTAGGGAGCAGAGCCTGTTTCGTCGGTCTGGTACAGCGCGCCGTGTAGGACAAGCGAGGTCACAAAATGCTACGCGCCTCACAGGCGCATGCAGGATGGCACATGCGGGAACAGCTGCTTACCCCTGGAGCGGTCGCCGCTATTCGATGGGGTTGTTGCCCTGCAGGCCGTGTTCGGCCTTGATCGCGAGCTGGAGTTTTTCAAGCTCGTCGATGAGCTGGTCTATCTTCGCAAAATCCTTGACCGGGGCCGCCTGCAAGGCCTGCAGCTGCGCGCGCAGGCGCGCATAGTCGGCTTCCAGGTCGCGCTTCATGCCGGCACCGGGCCGGGCTTGAAGCCATTGACTGAGGCGCGCTTGTCGGGGCCGCTCGCGGCGGACTTGGGAGAAGGCGCGCTCAGGAGTTCGCCCTGCGCGTCTTCCTCGCTGCGCGGCCCCCACTGAAGGTCCGGGCCGACCAGGCGCTGCAGCTCGCCGTAGCCGGTGGCCAGGGCCGTGTCGTAGGCCGCGAAGGTGATGTCGGAGCAGGAGATCGATTCAAACACCCGCGGATCTTCGCGGCTTTCAAGAATGCGCCAGCAGAATTCGCCGGGAGACGGCTCCTCGACGGTGAGGGCCAAAGAACGCAGGGGGACTTTGAGTTGTGCGTTGACCAGTGTGGAGTGGCTCATGAAACAGGAATCCTCAAAAATATCCGGACAGGCCGGACGTGGCCTTGCATACGCAGCTTGGAGCGCCGCAAAAAAATATCAAGAGGTGCAAACGTAACTTTCAGCGCATGGGCCGAAGGCTGCTGAAACGGCCGGCGCGGCACGCATGAATCAAGCACAAGGGCAAGGGCACGCCGGCCCGTGTCCGGTGTCGTCTCTGCAGCTGCGTGGGCTTTCATATCAGGTGTTCGCAATGACGCCAGTTTAAGCATGGAAATATGACAAGCTGCGGTGATTAGTACCCGAAAAACGTAGGAAAAAGCCGACAGGCGCCCAGCGGCCTGAGCGTCAACTGAAATGGTTATATTGCATGGCATGGCCGGGCCCGCATCGTGCGTTTCGGCATACATAAAAGACTCCATGAAAAGCCTTTACAAATACTTCTTTCGCGGCCTCATCACCATCCTGCCGGTGGCCCTGACGGTCTACCTGCTCTACATCTTTCTGGCCTGGATGGAGGCCGCGGCGCTGTGGATTCTGCGGCCGCTGATCGGCAGCTTTTACATCCCGGGCCTGGGCCTGGTATTCGGCGTGCTCAGCATTCTGGTGATCGGCTACCTGGTGTCCAAGCGGAGCGTGCGCAAGCTGCTGTCTTTCGCGGAAATGCCCTTCACCAACCTGCCGGTGGTCAAAAGCATATATTCCTCGCTCAAAAGCTTCGCCGACTACTTCTCGCCTTCGGGCAAGCAGGGCGAACAAAGTGTGGTGATACTGCGCATGCCCGGCCATGCGATGGAAATCGTGGGTCTGATCACGCGCCGCAGCTTTGCCGATCTGGGGCCCGGCTTCCTGCCCGGCGATCGCGTGGCGGTCTACCTGCCCATGGGTTACATGATAGGCGGCTACACGGTATTCGTACCGTCCGACTGGGTGCAGCCCATAGACATGTCGGTGGAGGAAGCCATGCGCTCCTCGCTGATCGCCTGGATGGCGCGCCCGCCGGCCACGGGCGGCGGCAGCGGCACGCCGGCCGGCTGAGTTTTTGGGCCGCACAGAGGCTGGGTAAAGGGCCGCGTAAAGGTTTGTGATCTGTGGTTTCCCACATGGACAAATCGTGTGGCGAGGCTATATTTGATCACCCGATCACCACTGCGCGCAGCCTGACGCGTCCCGGCCATGACAACAACGACAACAGAGACAACCAAGCGCAAGCCGCCCCTTTACAAATCACTCTATTTCCAGGTGATCTGCGCGGTCATCGCCGGCGTGCTGCTGGGGCATTTCTACCCCGATGCCGGCAAGCTCATGAAGCCGCTGGGCGACGGCTTCATCAAACTCATCAAGATGATGATCGCGCCCATCATCTTCTGCACCGTCGTGATCGGCATCGCCGGCATGGAGGACATGAAGAAGGTCGGCAAGACCGGCGGCCTGGCGCTGCTTTACTTTGAGATCGTCAGCACCTTCGCGCTGATCATTGGGCTGGTACTGGTCAATGTGTTCAAACCTGGCCAGGGCATGAATGTCGACGTGTCCACGCTGGACACCAAGCAAATCGCGGCCTACACCGGTCCCGGGAAGATGGTCGGCACCACCGACTTCATCATGAATATCATCCCGACTACCGTGGTCGATGCTTTCGCCAAGGGCGAAATCCTGCAGGTGCTGCTGATCGCCGTGATGTTCGGCTTCGCGCTGCACCGTTTCGGCGGGCGCGGCACGCTGGTGTTCGACTTCGTCGAAAAAACCTCGCACGTGCTGTTCACCATCGTCGGTTTCATCATGCGGGTGGCACCTATAGGCGCTTTCGGTGCCATGGCCTTCACCATAGGCAATTACGGCGTAGGCAGCCTGCTGTCGCTGGGCAAGCTGATGGCCGCCTTCTACGCGACCTGCCTGATCTTCATTTTTGTGGTGCTGGGTGCCATCGCGCGCGTCCACGGCTTCAGCATCTGGAAGTTCATCAAATACATCAAGGAAGAGCTGCTGATCGTGCTGGGCACCTCTTCGTCCGAATCGGTTCTGCCGCGCATGATGGAAAAGATGGAGAACCTGGGCGCGAAAAAGACTACTGTGGGCCTGGTGATCCCGACCGGTTACTCCTTCAACCTGGACGGCACGTCCATTTACCTCACGATGGCGGCGGTGTTCATCGCGCAGGCCACCAACACGCCGATGACGCTCACGCAGGAGCTCACGCTGCTGGCGGTGCTGCTGCTGACCTCCAAGGGCGCGGCCGGCATCACGGGCAGCGGCTTTATCGTGCTGGCCGCCACGCTGTCGGCCGTGGGCACCGTGCCCGTGGCGGGGCTGGCGCTGATTCTGGGCATAGACCGCTTCATGTCGGAGGCCCGCGCGCTGACCAACCTGATAGGCAACGGCGTGGCCACCATCGTGGTCGCCAAATGGACGGATGAGCTGGACACCGACAGGCTCAAGGCCGGGCTCAACAACGAGAGCTGGGTCGAAGCCCAGGAGCCCGAGGTGCTGATCAACAAGAAGACCGAGCACATGGCGGCCGGCCGCCACTGAAAACAAGCCACCAATAACAAAGCCCGGCAGGCGGAGATTCCTCTCCACCTGCCGGGCTTTGTGTTTTGCGCCGGCGAACGCCGGTTTAGCGGGCCTGGCGCGGCGCCGGGCCCGGGCCGCGGCCGGCGATGTGGCGGAAGGTGATCCGGCCCTTGCTCAGGTCGTAGGGAGAGAGTTCCAGCGACACCTGGTCGCCGGCCAGGATGCGGATATGGTTTTTGCGCATCTTGCCCGAGGTGTAAGCCACAAGCTTGTGGCCGTTCTCGAGCGTGACGCGAAAGCGCGAATCCGGCAACACTTCGTCGACCAGCCCATGCATTTCAATCAGTTCTTCTTTGGCCATGATGTAACTCCTAGGGAATTGAAAAAGTTGTCCGTGATGTCTGTTGTCAGGGCTGGCAAGGCTTATGCGCAAGCCGGCGTTGAGCGCTCATGGATCCAGCGCAGGGCGTGTTCCGTCGCGTATTGCACGGCCGAGGCCGCGCTGTCGAAGAGGCCGCTGAAGCGCAACACGCGGTCGTGCGTGGCGCTGCCGCGGCCAGAGCGGATGGAGACCGATGCAGCGTAGCCTTCGCCGTGCTGCTTGGCCAGTGGTGAGACAAGGTACTTGCCCACCGCGATTTTGGTGTGATCTACGTTCATAAAAAGTCCGTGCCGGGTTATGTATCCCGGCTTGATAAATAAGGAGAATCGGCTTGCGAGCAAGCCGGCGGGTGTTCGGTGTCCACCCGCCTGGCCCTTGTCAGGGGCTGGGCTGGTTGAGCCATGCGTGGGCACTGTCGGGAAGAGTGCTCGCCGGAAAAACGGAACAGTGTTGAGAGGGTTCAGGGCTGTATGGGCACTGAAAACACTGTGGATTCGGGCTCTGGGAAGCGCCGCTATTGAGAAGGAAACCTGTTGGGAAAAGGCTTCGATGTAAAAAGCTGATGCTTTACCGAAGCTGCTATTGTAACCGCTGACGCATAAGCTTGCGCAAAGCCTGCTACAGCGCCAGGCTAGCCCCTATTCCCTACAAGCCGGGGCCGCGGAACCGGCTTTGCCGGGCAGAACAGGCTCACCCCTGTCCAGTCTCACTTCGTGTAGCCTGCTCCCCCTCAAGGGGGCGGCGCCTAGGGCCGGCAAGCCGGACCCTCGGCCCCCGCCGATTGAATCCCCTGAACTCTTAAACCCAGCCGGGGCCGCGGAACCGGCTTTGCCGGGCCGCAGGCGCAGCGGCCCCCTCGGGGGGCAGCGCATTACACGAAGCCGAAGGCGCAGTGAAAAGCGTGGGGGCCATATCCTCATCCTTCAAATTGCGGGTGCAGCTGGCGTATGCGGTTCATGGCCATGCCCGCGGCGGCGGTGCGGGTTTCCACGCCCAGCTTGGCGTAAACCCGTTCCAGGTGCTTCTTCACGGTGGCCGGGCTGGAGCCCAGGATATCGCCGATGTCGCGGTTGGTCTTGCCCTTCACCACCCAGTACAGCACCTCGGCCTCGCGGGCCGTGAGTTTGAAGCTCAGGCTCATCGCCTCGACCACCGCATCGTCGGAAATCTCGCGCATCACGATCAGCCAGTCGCCCCGGCCGGCGGCATCGCCGCTTTCGCCGCCGTCGCCGGTCTGTTGATGCAGCCGGAAGGTCAACCGGCGCGAACCCATTTCCACTGCCAGGCGCGGCGGCTCGACCTGGCGTTCGGCGTCCCCCAGGTGGCTGCGCAGCCAGGCCAGCACCGGCTCGGGCGTTTGCGGCGCCGACGTGCCGTAGTAGCGCATCAGGAGCTCGCGCGCCAGCGGCGTCTGCCAGATCAGCCGGCCATCGGCCGCACCGCCCATGCGCACCGTGATGCTGGCATAACCGAAAGCGTCCAGCGCGTTGCGCGCCTGGCCGGCCTGGCGCGCCTCCTGGCGAGCGCGACGGGCGCCCTGCAGGTGCACGCCCATGCGCGCCATGACTTCCTTGGGTTTGATGGGCTTGGTCACGTAGTCGACGCCGCCGGCCTCCAGCGCGGCTACCAGGTGCTCGGTTTCGGTGAGCCCCGTCATGAAAATGATGGGGATGTGGGCGGTCTCGGCCGCGGCCTTCAGGCGCTTGGCGACTTCAAAACCGTCCATGCCCGGCATCATCGCGTCCAGCAGCACGATGTCGGGCCTTGCCTGCAACGCGCGCTGCAGCGCGGCCTCGCCGCTGGTGGCCACCAGCACGGTGTAGCCCGATTCATCGAGGGCGTCGTGCAGCACCGAGAGGTTGTCGGGCACGTCGTCCACGATGAGCACGACGTCGCTGTTGGCCCGGTCCAGCGTGCGGTCCAGGCTGCGGTTGAGTAGGGGAGATTCTTCAAGCACGCTACTCATGGCTGGCCTCCTGGTTGGCGAGCTGGCGGCCCATGGCCTCGAACTGGAACTGCCGCGCCAGCACGCGCATGTCTTCGACGAATGCGGCGGTGGCGGGCTGCTGCCGCTCTATCTCCGCCAGCATGTTCATGATGCCGCGGTAAAAACCGAGGCTGACCACCTCCTGCAGCGCTGCCAGCTGCGGGGCCTGCGGCAGCACACGCTGCGGAGGCGCGGCCGCGGGTAAAGCCTGCTCGGCCGGCGCGTCATAACGCCAGGCGAGCGACAGTCGCCGCTCCAGCCAGGCGATCAACTCGGTGTGGCGCACGGGCTTCAAGATGAAGTCTTCGGGAAGGATGCCGGCGTCGTTTTCCATGCCCTTGTCAAAGGCGTTGGCAGAGACGACGGCCAGGTGTATGCCCTCATGGCCGGAGCCGCGCACACGGCGCAGCGTCTCCCAGCCGTCTATTCCCGGCATGGCCAGGTCCATGAAGATCACGTCGGGCTGGTAGCCGGCGGCCAGCAGGTCCAGGCAGTCGTGACCGCTGGCGGCGGTGCGCAGCTCAAAGCCCATGGGCTGCAGCAGCTGCACCAGCAGTTCGCGGTCGGGCTCTTCATTGTCGACCACCAGCAGCTTGCGGCGCGCGCCCTCATAGCCGCGCGGCTGGCGCCGCGCCGGCGCGGCGGCGGCCTCTTTGGCGGCGCCTGCCGGCAGGTGCACCTCGGGCAGGAACAGCCGTATGCGGAAGATGGAGCCCTCGCCCGGTGTGCTGACCACCGTCATCTCGCCGCCCATCAGGTCGGTCAGCATCTTGGCAATCGTCAGGCCCAGGCCGGCGCCCGGGGTGCCTTCGGCGCTCTGGCCGGCCGCAGTGCCACGCGCGAAGGGCTCGAAGATGCGCGCGAGTTCCGCCTCGCGCATGCCGGGGCCGGTGTCCTCGATGTCGATGTAGGCCATCTCGCGCGCATGGCGCAACCGGAAAGTCACCTGCCCCTGCGCCGTGAACTTGATGGCATTGCCCAGCAGGTTGATGAGGATCTGGCGCACGCGTTTTTCGTCGGCGCGCACCAGCTCGGGCAGGTTGCCGCTGGCCTCGAAGTGAAAAGCCAGGCCCTTGGCCGCGGCCTGCAGTTCGAACATGCCGGCCATCTCGTGCACACAATCGGCGAAATGCATGGGCTTGACGTTGAGCGTGAGCTTGCCCGCCTCGATGCGCGCGATGTCCAGCGTGCCTTCGATCAGCGACAGCAAATGCTCGCCGCCGCGCTTGATGACGCTGACGGCCTGCTTGCGGTGCGGCGGTATCGCATTGTCCTCCCCCATGAGCTGCGCATAGCCCAGGATGCTGTTGAGCGGCGTGCGCAGCTCGTGGCTGATGGCGCTGATGTAGCGGCTCTTGGCCTGGTTGGCCTGGTCGGCATGGTGGCGCGCCTCTTCGGCCACGCGCTTGGCCTGCTGCAACGCCTCGTCGGTCTGGCGGTGCGACTCGATCTCGCGCATCAGCAAATGCGTCTGGCGGTTCGATTCCTCCTGCGCCACCTGCCGGCTCTTGTGCGCCAGCACCAGCCACCAGGCGACCAGGCCGGCGATCACCAGCAGTGCCATATAGGCCTTCAGAAAGCCCGACTTCAGGGCCGGCTCGGAGGGCGTGAAGTCCGACAGCGCGCTGATTTCCTGGTGGTAAAGCAGGCCGAACACGCTGGCCAGCAGCGGCACGATGATGAGCATCAGCAGCAGGAAGTGGCCCAGGCCGGTGTCCAGGTAAGGCCAGGCGCGGCGCGGCAGCAGCCAGCGCAATGCAGCCGACCATTGCGCCGAGAGGCTCGCGTGCGGCTTGCACAGGTCGCCGCAGCGCGCGTCCAGGGTGCAGCACAGCGAGCAGATGGGCCCCTGGTAGGCCGGACAGTGGGCCATGTCCGGGCCCTCGTAGGCGCGCTCGCAGATCACGCAGTGCTGCAGCGCATAAGGTTTGTAGGCGCCCTCGCCAACCGCCGCGGCCGGGCCACGCGCGATGTAGTAGCGCCCCTTGGTAGCCCAGGCGATCAAGGGTGCCGCCACAAAGGCCGTGCCCATGGCGATCACGGCCGAGAAGGCCTGTGCCATTTCGCCGTACAGCCCCAGGTGCGCCGTGATGGACAGCGCCGAGGCCAGGGCCATGGCACCCACGCCGACCGGGTTGATGTCGTAGAGGTGCGCGCGCTTGAACTCTATGCCCGGCGGGCTCAGGCCCAACGGCTTGTTGACGACCAGGTCGGCCACCACGGCCATGACCCAGGCGATGGCGATGTTGGAGTACAGGCCCAGCACGTCGCCCAGCGCCTGGAAGACGTTCATCTCCATCAGCATGAAGGCGATCAGCGTGTTGAACACCACCCAGACCACGCGGCCTGGGTGGCTGTGCGTGATGCGAGAGAAAAAATTCGACCAGGCCAGCGAGCCGGCGTAGGCGTTGGTGACATTGATCTTGAGCTGCGACACCACCACAAAGAGCGCGGTCGCGGCCACGGCCATGCCGTAGTGCGGGAACACGTATTCATAGGCCGCGAGGTACATCTGGTTGGGGTCCACCGCGCGGTCCAGCGGCACCATGTTGGTAATCGCCAGGTAGGCCAGAAAGGCGCCGCCCAACATCTTCACCACGCCCAGAAAGACCCAGCCCGGCCCGCCGGCCAGCACGCCACCCCACCAGCGCCAGCGGCTGGCCGGCGTCTGCACCGGCATGAAGCGCAAATAGTCGGCCTGCTCGCCCATCTGGGTGATCAGCGCAATACCCACGGTCAAAGCGGCACCAAACAGGTGCAAATCAAACTCGCCGCCCACCCCCTTCTCACCGCCATAGTGCAACACGCCTGAAAAAGCACCAGGATCGCGCAGCGACACAAACACAAAGGGCACGACCAACATGACCAGCCACAGGGGCTGGGTCCAGACCTGCAGCCGCGAGATCACGGACACGCCGTGGGTGACCAGCGGGATCACCACCAGCGCGCAGATCAAATAGCCCCAACTGGGCGGAATGCCCAGGGCCAGGTCCAGCGCATAGGCCATGACGGCCGCCTCCAGCGCGAAAAAGATAAAGGTGAAAGAAGCGTAGATCAGCGAGGTCAGCGTCGAGCCTATGTAGCCGAAGCCGGCGCCGCGCGTCAGCAAATCCATGTCCACGCCGTAGCGGGCCGCGTAAATGCTGATGGGCAGGCCGGCCAGGAAGATGATGAGGCCGGTGGCGACGATGGCCCAGAAGGCATTGGTGAAACCGTACTTGACCAGCAAGGTAGCGCCCACCGCCTCGAGGATCAGAAAGGAGGCCGCGCCGAAGGCGGTATTGGCGACCCGCCATTCCGACCATTTGCGAAAGCGCTGCGGCGTAAAGCGCAACGCGTAGTCTTCCATGGTTTCGCTGGCGACCCAGCTGTTGTAGTCGCGCCTGACCTTGATGATGCGCTGCAGCGGCGCCGCTTCGCCGCCCGCCAACGGCGCGGCCCCGGCCGCTTCGGGCGGCAGTGGCGGCTGCAGGGGCGTGAGCGGGGCGTCCATGGGGTGGGCAGATGCGCCGGGCGCGTAGTGATTGAGCGTCTTCAGGTGCATGTTCTGTGCCATGCGCCCCGGCGGCCTGCCCCAGGCTGGACCGTGGACAGCGTCTTATGGCACCATTCTTGCACCCCGGCAAGCATCCCCAAGCCGGCAGCCTGCCCTGAGAGAGCCCCATGGAATTGACGCCCCGCGAAAAAGACAAGCTGCTTATTTTTACGGCTGCCCTGCTGGCCGAAAGGCGCCGCGCCCGCGGCCTGAAGCTCAACTACCCCGAGTCCGTGGCGCTGATCAGCGCCGCCGTCATGGAAGGCGCGCGCGACGGCAAGTCCGTCGCCCAGCTCATGAGCGAGGGCCGTACGGTGCTGACCCGCGCTGACGTGATGGACGGCATTCCCGAGCTGATCCCCGACATCCAGGTCGAGGCGACCTTTCCCGACGGCACCAAGCTGGTCACCGTGCACCAGCCCATTGTCTGAACGCCTCTGAACGCCGCCAACAACATCCATCCCACAGGAGATCGCCGTGAGTTTTTTCGCCCTGCCCTCGCCCCGCGCACTGCGCGCCCTGCTGGCCTTGGCGGCCGCGCTGCCCGCGGCGGCCTTCGCGCACACCGGCGTGGACGGCCACACGCACCTGGATTTTTTCACCGGCTTGCTGCACCCGCTGACGGGCATGGACCACCTGGCGGCCATGGTGGCCGTGGGCCTGTGGAGCGCGCTGGCCGCGCGCCGCGCCGGCCCTGATCTGCTGTGGGGCCCTCTGGGCTTTGCCGGCATGCTGCTGGCGGGCGCGCTGCTGGGCCTGCAGGGCGTGCAGATTCCGGCGGTCGAGCCCATGATCGCGGCTTCGCTACTGGTCACCGGCCTGCTGGTCGTGGCGCGCTGGCATGTGCCCGGCATCGCGGCTGCGCTCATCGTCGGTGTGTTCGCCGTCTTCCATGGCCTGGCCCACGGCTACGAACTGGCCGGGGCGCCCAGCGCCTGGGCAACCCTGTCGGGCATGCTGGCCGCCACCGTGCTGCTGCACCTGGCCGGCCTGGGCGCCGGCTGGGCGCTGCGCAGTGCCAACGCCTGGCTGCCGCGCGCGGCCGGCGCAGTCGTCGCCATTTTTGGCGTGACCCTGCTGGCCCAGTTGGCCTGAGGAGGCACCATGATTCCGGGAGAACTCATTACCGACGGGCCCGACCACGTGCTCAACGCGGGCCGGCGCACGCTGACTGTCGTGGTGCAAAACACGGCAGACCGCCCTATTCAAGTGGGCTCGCACTACCACTTCGCCGAGACCAACGGCGCGCTCGGCTTTGACCGCGACGCGGCGCGCGGCATGCGGCTCAACATCGCCTCGGGCACGGCCGTGCGTTTTGAACCGGGCCAGCAGCGCACGGTGGAGCTCGTGGACTTCGCGGGCGAACGAAACGTCTATGGCTTTCGCGGCCTGATCCAAGGAAAACTCTGATGGCAACCATAGGACGCCGCGCCTACGCGGAAATGTTCGGCCCCACGGTCGGTGACCGCCTGCGCCTGGCCGACACCGAGCTGGTGGTCGAGGTCGAGGCCGACTACACCTTGCGCGCCGGCAGCTACGGCGAGGAAGTCAAGTTCGGCGGCGGCAAGACGATACGCGACGGCATGGCCCAGTCGCAAAAGACGCGGGCCGAAGGCGCCATGGACTGCGTGATGACGAATGCGCTCATCATCGACCACTGGGGCATCGTCAAGGCCGACATAGGCCTCAAGGGCGGGCGCATCGCGGCCATCGGCAAGGCCGGCAACCCCGACACCCAGCCCGGTGTCGACATGATCATAGGCCCAGGCACCGAGATCATCAGTTGCGAAGGCATGATAGTCACCGCCGGCGGCATCGATTCGCACATCCACTTCATCTGCCCGCAGCAAATCGAGGAAGCGCTGACCTCGGGCATCACCACCATGCTGGGCGGCGGCACGGGCCCGGCCACCGGCACCTTCGCCACCACCTGCACGCCAGGCCCCTGGAACATCGAACGCATGCTGCAGGCGGCTGACGCCTTTCCCATGAACCTGGGTTTCCTCGGCAAGGGCAATGCCAGCCTGCCCGCCGCGCTGCACGAGCAGATCAACGCCGGCGTCATAGGCCTGAAGCTGCACGAAGACTGGGGCACCACGCCGGCCGCCATCAGCAACTGCCTGGACGTGGCCGAAGCCACTGACACGCAGGTCGCCATCCACAGCGACACGCTCAATGAGTCGGGCTTTGTCGAGAACACGATTGCCGCGACCAAGGGCCGCAGCCTCTGCGCCTTCCACACGGAAGGCGCGGGCGGCGGCCATGCGCCGGACATCCTGCGCGTGGTGGGCGAGGAGAACTTCCTGCCCTCCTCCACCAACCCGACCATGCCCTACACCGTCAACACACTCGACGAGCACGTCGACATGCTGATGGTGTGCCACCACCTGGACGCCGGCATCGCCGAAGACCTGGCTTTTGCCGAGAGCCGCATCCGCAAGGAAACCATCGCCGCCGAGGACGTGTTGCACGACCTGGGCGCGATCAGCATGATGAGCAGTGACAGCCAGGCCATGGGCCGTGTCGGCGAGGTCATCATCCGCACCTGGCAGACCGCGCACAAGATGAAGCTGCAGCGCGGCAAACTGCCCGGCGACACCGAGCGCCACGACAACTTCCGCGCCAAGCGCTACATCAGCAAATACACCATCAACCCGGCGATTGCCCACGGCATCTCGCACGAGGTCGGCTCGGTCGAGCCCGGCAAGTGGGCCGACCTGGTGGTCTGGAAACCGGCCTTTTTCGGCATCAAGCCCTCGGTCATCCTCAAGGGCGGCTTTATCGCCATGGCGGCCATGGGCGACCCGAACGCCTCCATCCCCACGCCGCAGCCCGTGCACTACCGCCCCCAGTTCGGCGGCTTCGGCGGCGCCATCGCCAGGGGCTCGCTGACCTTTGTCTCGCAGGCCGGCCTGAATGCCGGCGTCAAGGAGCGCTTCGGCCTGGCCAAGACCCTGAGCGCTGTGAAAAACATACGCGGTGTGCGCAAGCAGCACATGGTCCACAATGCCTACCTGCCCAGGATGGAAGTCGATGCCCAGACCTATTTGGTGCGCGCCGACGGCCAGCTGCTGGGCTGCGAGCCGGCTACCAGCCTGCCGATGACGCAGCGTTATTTTCTTTTTTAAGCCTTGTTCCAGGTTTTGTTTTTTTAAGGCCTCATGCTTCAGGTGTCCAAAGTCATTTCCCAGGGCGCGGGCCTGGCCCCCGTCCTCATCAAGCGTGCCGCCACCGTCGAGCTCGACTGGGACGTACGCCAGAAAAGCCGCTTTGACGCGACCGACTCGCAGGGCCGCCAGCTGGGTGTGTTCCTGCCGCGCGGCACGCTGGTGCGTGGCGGCGACGTGCTGCTGGTCGAAGACGGCTCCATGGTCAGGGTGATCGCCGCGCCGCAGCCAGTGCTGCGCATCACGGCCTGCACCTCGCATGGATCGCCTTTTGACCTGACGCGCGCGGCCTACCACCTGGGCAACCGCCATGTGCCGATTGAGCTCAAGCCCGACCACCTCAAGATAGAACCCGACCATGTGCTGGCCGACATGCTGCGCGCCATGCACCTGATCGTGAATGAGGCCGAAGAAGCGTTTGAACCCGAAGGTGGCGCC
The DNA here is from genome assembly GCF_047303325.1 of Polaromonas sp. CT11-55. NCBI lineage: Bacteria > Pseudomonadati > Pseudomonadota > Betaproteobacteria > Burkholderiales > Comamonadaceae > Polaromonas > Polaromonas sp. CT11-55. The sequence goes on from NZ_JBKBEX010000001.1 coordinate 71,327, forward strand.
TACAGCTCGGGTGGCCATGGGCATGCTCACGACCATGGCCATGACCACGATGGACATGGACACAGCCATGCGCCTGTTGCCGTAACAGCAGCGCCGGTACCGCATGTGCACGGGCCAGACTGCAACCATGGCCATGACGACCATGGCCACGACCACGCGCATGAAGCCAAGCCCTTGGTCGTCCAGGTCCACAAGCACAAGCCTCACAGCCACTAGGCCCGCCGTGGACGCGCCCACAACGCCCGCAGCCCCGGTAGAACAGCTTGCGGCGTCCAGCCTGCTCCAGCTGATCTGGCTGGCCTCGCCCGCCCTGCCGGTAGGCGGTTTTTCCTATTCGGAAGGCCTGGAAGCTGCTGTCGAATGCGGCGAGGTCACGACGGAAAGCCAGGCCGCAAGCTGGCTCAGCGACCAGCTCCAGCTGGCGCTGGCCCGCGGCGACCTGGCGGTGATCGCCCAGGCCATTCCAGCCTGGCGCGAAGGCAAGCTGGCGCGCATAGCCAGCCTGAATGCCTGGGTGCTGCAAACCCGCGAAACCAGCGAACTGCGCGCCCAAACCGAACAAATGGGCCGCTCGCTGCTCGAATGGCTGCGCAACCACGAAGGCGCCAGCGCCGCGCACATAGACGCCTGCGCAGCGCTGCAGCCCACCTACCCGGTGGCCTTTGCGCTGGCGGCCTCGCAGACCGCCGCCGGCGTACGCGACTGCCTGCTGGCCTATGCCTTTGGCTGGGCCGAGAACATGATGCAAGCCGCGATCAAGTCCGTGCCCCTGGGCCAGAGCGCCGGCCAGCGCATACTGGCCCGGTTGAGCCGGGACATACCGCCCGCCGTGGAAGAGGCGCTGCATCTGCCGGACGGCGAGCGCCAGGCTTTTTCCCCCATGCTGGCGATTTTGTCGGCCCGGCACGAAACCCAGTATTCGAGGCTGTTCCGCTCCTGAGCCGATTGACAGTGCCCATCTTCTTTTTCAAGGTATTCCCATGAGCTTGCACCACATCGCCAACCGCAGCAAAAAACTTCCGCCCCTGCGCGTGGGCATAGGCGGCCCGGTGGGTTCCGGCAAAACCACGCTGCTGGAGATGCTGTGCAAGGCCATGAAGGCCAAATACGACCTGGTTGCGATCACCAACGACATCTACACCAAGGAAGACCAGCGCCTGCTGACCGTAAGCGGCGCGCTGGCGGCCGAACGCATCATGGGCGTGGAAACCGGCGGCTGCCCGCATACCGCGATCCGAGAGGACGCCTCCATCAACCTGGAGGCCATAGACCGCATGCTGGTGGATTTTCCCGATGCCGACGTCGTGTTCGTTGAATCCGGCGGCGACAACCTGGCCGCCACCTTCAGCCCCGAATTGAGCGATTTGACGATTTATGTGATCGATGTGGCGGCCGGCGAGAAGATTCCGCGCAAGGGCGGCCCTGGTATCACAAAAAGCGACTTGTTTGTGATCAACAAGACCGACCTAGCGCCCTATGTGGGTGCAGACCTCGAGGTCATGAAAAAAGACACCATCCGCATGCGTACCACGGCCAAGGGTTTGAAACCATTTGTAATGACAAACCTCAAAACCCAAGCCGGCCTGGCCGAGGTGGTCAGCTTCATTGAAACCCGGGGAATGTTGCCGCAAAGCCAGCCCGAAACCGCTTGAAGCGGGGGGCGGCCGTCGCGGTGCTGCCGGGCGGCTTGAAGGGTCGCTCCAGCGAATTCAGGTGTGAAATTCACTGGGATGCACGGTTTCGTACATCTTGCCTTCGTGGAAAAACACCACCATCCAGTTGCCGAATTTTTGCGACGGATGAGAGGGAATGACCTCGTTGAGCGCCAGCGTGATCGATTCTTTGACCGGGGGTGCCACCTCCCGGACCTCCGGCGATACCGCATCGACGCTGATCAACATAAAAGTGCCCTTGTCCTGCATATCGACCCGCGGGAATGACCAGCGGGCTCCGGTTGCCTTGACAAAAGCGGTTGCCACCTTCTCGGCGACTTCGGGATGGAAAGCAGGAACTGTCATAGGATTTAAGGCGTCCTTCTACGCTGTAACGGAATGTTTCTATGATGGCCTCGCCCACGCTTCCCGTCACCGTCCTGAAAAAGGTTTTCAGAATTGGGCGGGAATAGTTCCGGGAAATAATTCCGTTTTTTCGGGTCTGCTTGTTGCATTGGAAACATAAGGCGTACTTTGCCCGGCTAGAGCGGGGTTTGGTGAGGCTTTTTGGTTGCAAATCGTCCGTTGGGCGCAGTCCTGCAAAAAAACCACGCAAATGAGGGCGAAAGCGCCTCGAAATGTCCTTCAAGCCGCCACGACCAGGCAAAGGCAGGCGCCGCGCGGGCTGCGAGCCTTGCTACCGAATGAGGGAATGTCTGCGCACCGGGGGCGGTTTCAGCCACGCGGGGCTGGAGCGGAGCGAGCGATTGGGGGGGCGTTAAAGCCTGTGCCACTTACTTGAAAGTGGCGGAAGCGGTGAGATTCGAACTCACGGAGGACTTGCATCCTCGGCAGTTTTCAAGACTGCTGCATTCAACCGCTCTGCCACGCTTCCGAGTCGGGTAGTTTAACCGCATCGTTTAGGACGCCGAAGAATCGCAGCAAGCTAAAACGATGCTCCGACGGGGTGCCGCAGCAGCAATCCAAACGATGCCTGTTCGGTGCACTCAAGGGTGCCTTGCTCAACGTCACGCACGGCCGGCTAAAAATAGCGGCAACCTCAGACATACCAGCAACCGAGTGCTCAATGCCGTTTATTTAGGTAGGTTGATTCTTCCGGAATCGCCCCCTGTGCCGGTTGCCGGTCCGCCTTCTTTGGCCTCCGGAACGGAGATCGCAGGAGGAAGCGTGATAAAAAATTTTTCGCGGGAATCGCGCTCAACCACAGTAACAAAGACGTACTCTGGCTTGAATTCATCAATCAACTGGGCAAATTTTTCAGGCGTCTTCACGTCGTGCCAACTAATTTGCAGAACATCGCTGAACGTTGCCGCCATGAAGGGGGACATTGCAATCCCAAATGAATCCCTCAGCCAGAGGACTTTTTTATAATTGAGAGCGCCTTCCGATGTAACCAAAATTGGTTCTGCGAGTGCCCCCACCACGGGGTTACCGCCAGGGCGAATAGAAGTTTTGGTATGTAAATAGAATTGCGTGGTCTGGACCGACAGGTCCGACACGCGGACAACCGGCTCAACATCCGGGAGATCACGGATTCGCAGGAAATTTGCCAAGTCACCGCCCGCTCTCGGCTCGACACGAATGATTTCATAGGCAGTCTCTGGTGGCCACCTTAACTCTGGAGCAGCCTCGGCAACCTGCCGACCAAATGCGCGAAACGCAATTCCCGCGCCCAGGCGATTCCAGTGAGTATCCGCCTTGTAGTAAAGCGCTTCCAACTGAAGGGCCTTAGCGACCAGCAAAGGCTTTCTGAGATCGATATAACGGAGTTCTCCCGTTCCGGCAAACAAGGTGTCCGCAACGTTGGGCGACGGCGGCCTCGCCCAAACGGGCAACTGATCAGGGTATATGGAACCCTTGTTCGGCCCTACCATGATCCTGAATAGCTTGACGCCTTTGCCTGAAAGATACGCGTCCCACGCTTGCGCAGCGCTTCCAATTTTTTCCCCTAAGGCGCGGTCAGCCTCTGTTGGGGGACTTCGGTCCACAGTTAATGTTTGCCCCTCTTTATCACCCAGGTAAAGCCAACCATCGCGGCCGATGATCACTTGTTTCGGACTCACGCTGATGCCGTACGGATAAAGCAATCTGGAAATCCGGTTCACGGCAAAATCCATGTTGTAGAAAAAAGCCTTCGACCATTTCAAGCTCGCTAAATCAGGCACGGAGAGAATGTTGATCACAGGAATAATCAACAAGCTAACGAAAAAAGACAGAAAAACCAATACTCGATTTTTCACAATTGGGTCGAATTAAAAATTGAAATAGAGAAACACAGAACTGGTTGTTGCCAAGGTGAAGTACATCCCAACCGAGAGCAGGGCAGCCGCGTGGATCAACTTCACGGTTCCGACAGGGCTGCTTATGATCTCCATCGAATTTCGTTGCGCAATTATTACGAAGGCCGCCACAATTGCCACATAAGGTGGGATCTGCCAAAGAAAACTTGCGAGGAAAATCTTCCACGACGTATCGGGGTGTACGCCTGCCCAAGCAAGATTGGACGTGAAAGTCAAAGCTGTCGGGTGGGCGAAAATCGAACCAAAATCAACCATTCCACTCAATACACGCATGGCATCGCCCAGTGTCTTTGCGCGGAAGAATACCCATGCGACATTTACAAAAGCAAAGGTCACAATCCACGCCAGCAACGGAGGCATCGGACGATTGAGTGTTTTCCAGAGTCGGTTGATGACAACGGCGCAACCATGCACGGCACCCCAAATCACGAACATCCAGGTCGCGCCGTGCCACAAGCCGCCCAGCAAAAAAGTAATGAAAAGATTCAGGTAGGTGCGATGTCCCGCATGCCGATTTCCGCCTAGAGGGATGTAAAGATAATCGCGCAGGAAGCTGCTCAGAGTGATGTGCCAGCGGCGCCAGAAGTCCTGAATGTCCAGGGCCTTATAGGGGGAATTGAAGTTGATGGGGAGCTGGATATTGAAGAGCAAAGAAGCCCCCATCGCCATGTCGCAATAGCCGCTGAAATCGAAGTAAAGCTGAAATGTGTACGACAGGCTTGTTTTCCACGCATCAAAGAATCCAAGATCCCTTCCACCATCGAACCCGGCCGTCGCCCAGATCGCAAAACTGTCGGCGATGACAACTTTCTTGAACATCCCGATGGAAAAAATAAACAGGCCCTTCAGGATATTTGAGTATCGCCGCATCATTGTCCAGCGCGAGGAGAACTGCGGCATGATCTGGCGATGATGAACAATCGGCCCCGCTATGAGATGCGGGAAAAAAGTCACAAATAGCGAGTAGTTCAGCAAGCCGTACTCGGCTGTCTCCCCCCGATAACTATCCACCAGATAGATGATCTGGGTAAAAGTAAAGAAACTGATTGCCAGTGGCAAGACAGTATCCGGGAAGTAGTAGCCCGTTCCAAAAAGGACGGCATTGACGTTGCTGAGCAGGAAGTCCGTGTATTTGTAATACCCAAGCGCGAGCAGATTGGCCGCGATACCCAAAACGAGAACACGGCGCCGGTCAAAACCAGGTTGAGGCTTCCCCACCCCCTGAAGAGATTTCTCGTACGTCCGGGCCAACCATGACCCGATAACGAAATTCAGGAAAATTGATCCCAAAATTAGCGGCAGGTACTTGATATCCCAATAGGCATAGAAAAAAAGGCTGGCGGCCACCAGCCAGGCTTTTCCCGCGGTAATAAGGCGGCGGTGATTGAGCCAAAAATAGACAAAAAACGAGACCGGCAGGAATACCAGGATGAACTGCCAGGAATTAAAAATCATATTTGGTGCTGCCAGCTAGACGCGAGCGAGACAGGACTGTCGAGCACAGGGAAGAACGACGTGAAGACGAAGGAGCAATTCCGCTTGCGGGTTTGTAGTTCGGCATGGCGCGTTGCGCATGCGGGCAATGGGTTTGGAACATTTCATATTCGCCTGAACCAGCCCGAATTATGGCTGCTGCTGCGCATGACTTGTTGATTTGGCAAGCGCGATGCGCGGTATTTGGAGAATGTCAAACACAAAGATCCATTCATCGAAACCTGCATGCTTTACAGATCGTATCCGCAGCGGGCTTGCAGGGCCTGCACCTGCAGCAATTAGCGGCGTTTCTCATCTTGACGGGGCGCCGCCGGGCGATATATTTCGACTAGCGGACGTTACGACGACAAGCCATTGTGCAGCGCTGAATCTTGCCAGTCACCTCCCGAAAGGACCCACCATGCATTTGTCGTTACCAGCATCCTTTACCGCCATTGCTTTCCTGCTGATCTCCGCCTGCAGCAGCACTCCCGCGACCAGCCAGGCACCCGAACCCGCCCCCGTCTCAAGCCGCTGCAACGCCGCCCCAGCCCAGTTCTCCGTGGGCCGCAATGCGGATGCCGCGCTTGAAAATGAGGCGCGCACGCGCGCCGGCGCGAAGGCGGTGCGGGTGCTCAGGCCCAACCAGGTCGTGACCATGGAGTTCAATGCCGAGCGGCTCAACCTCACGGTCGATGACGCGGGCCGGGTGACACGAGTCAGCTGCGGTTGATGAGCCCTGCGCGATCAATACGCTGAATCAGCGCTTGCCTTTGGCGGCTTGCTGAAGCTGCCGTTTGCGTTTGGCCTTGTTGAGGGATTCGGGTTCGGGCGGGCGGTTGCGCAACGCCAGGGCCTCGCGCTCCTCGGCCGCTTTCTTGCGCTTCTTGTCGCGGAAATGCACAAAGAGCCGGCCCAGGCCGAAACTGATGGCGCAGCTGACAACCAGAAAAATAAGGGCGGGAGTTTCCATGCGTAAAGGGCCGCGCTGCTCAGCCGGCCAGGAACAGTGACTGCAAATCGTTCAAAAAATCAAAACCGCGCTCAGTGGGCTTGACGCGCGCGAAGTCGCGCTCGATCAACCCTTTACGCTCGGCTTCTTCGAGGCCCTGCTGGATGGCGGTGATGGGCAGGCCGGTTTTTTCGGTGAAGTCCTGCAGCTTGAAGCCCTCGCGCAGGCGCAGGGCGTTGAGCATGAATTCAAAAGGCAGGTCGGCGCGGCTGACTTCGGTCTCTTGCGTGACGGCTTCGCCGGCCAGGGATTTTTCCATGTAAAGCCTGGGTTCGCGATAGCGCACCTGGCGCACCACGCGGTGGGCAAAACTAAGCTTGCTGTGGGCGCCCGCGCCAAGCCCCAAGTAATCGCCGAACTGCCAGTAGTTGAGGTTGTGAAAGCACTGGTGGCCGGCTTTGGCATAGGCCGACACTTCATAGCGCCGCAAGCCGGCGGCCTCGGTCAGCTCGGTGATTTTGTCGAGCATGGCGTAGGCCGTGTCTTCCTCGGGCACCACGGGCGGGAATTTCGCGAAGTAGGTGTTGGGCTCTATCGTGAGGTGGTAGATGGAGATGTGCGGCGGCTGCAGGGCCAGGGCCTGGCGCATATCGCGCTCCAGGCTTTCCATGGTCTGGCCGGGCAGCGCATACATGATGTCGAGGTTGAAGGTGTCAAAGGCCTGCGCGGCTTCCTCGACCGCGACGATGGCCTGGGTGCGGTCGTGCACGCGGCCCAGGGCCTTGAGGTGCTGGTCGTCAAAGCTTTGCACGCCGACGGACAGGCGGGTGACGCCCGCCGCGCGAAAGGCCTTGAAGCGGTCTTTCTCAAAGGTGCCGGGATTGGCTTCGAGCGTGATCTCGCAATCTGCTTCAAGCCGCAAGCGCGCGCGTATGTCGCCCAGCAGGCGGTCTATGGCCTGTGGCGAAAACAGGCTGGGCGTTCCGCCGCCTATGAAGATGCTGTGCACGGTGCGGCCCCAGACCAGGGGCAGCGCGGCCTCGAGGTCAGCGATAACCGCATCTATGTAGCGCTGCTCAGGCATTTCGCCGACAGCTTCGTGCGAATTGAAGTCGCAATAGGGGCACTTGCGTATGCACCAGGGCAGGTGCACATAGAGCGACAGCGGCGGCAACGCAGCCAGCTGCAGCGTGCCGCTGCGCATGTAGTGCTGGATGTCTTGCTGCGCGGCCATGGCGGGTGTCAGGCTGCGGGCAGCCATTGTTCGCGCATCAGCTCGATCATGCGGCGCGCGGCCTTGCCGCGGTGGCTGTTGGCGTTCTTGACCTCAACGGGCAGCTGCGCGAAGGTTTTGCCGAACTCGGGGATGTACATCACCGGATCGAAGCCAAAGCCGTTGTCGCCGACGGGCGCCGGTGCAATCTGGCCCGCCACGCGGCCGGAGGCGATCAAGGGCTCGGGGTCCTTGTCGGATCGCACGGCCACCAAGGTGCTGACCAGCGCGGCGCGGCGCTCGGTGGGATCCGTCAGGTGGGCCATCTGCTCAAGCAAGGCCTTGACGTTGTTGTCGTCGCCCTTGGTGTAGCCGAAGCGGGTAGCGTAAAACGCGGTGTCGACGCCAGGCAGGCCGCCGAAGGCGTCGACGCACAGGCCCGCATCGTCGGCCAGCGCGGGCAGGCCGCTAAGCCGGGAAGCCTGGCGGGCCTTGGCGAGGGCATTCTCGACAAAGGTTCGGAAAGGCTCTTCGGCTTCGGGCAGACCCAGCTCGGCCTGGCTCACGAGTTCCAACCCCAGGGGCGCGAACATGGCCTTGAGCTCGGCGAGCTTGCCGGGGTTGTTGGAGGCCAGTACGATTTTTTTCATGGACGGCGGGCGGTCAACCGGCCAGTGCCTGCTTTTGCAGGCTCACCAGCTCGGTGATGCCTTTTTCGGCGAGCACCAGCAGCGCGTCCATTTCCTTGCGCGAGAAGGCCGCGCCTTCGGCCGTGCCCTGCACTTCGACGTAATTGCCGGCGCCGGTCATGACGACGTTCATGTCGGTGTCACAAGCGGAGTCCTCGGTGTATTCGAGGTCCAGCAGCGGTGTGCCCTGCACGATGCCGACCGAGATGGCGGCGACGTGGTCGATGATGGGGCTTTGCGTGAGCTTGCCGCCGGCGATCAGGGTGTTGACCGCGTCCTGCGCGGCGACAAAGGCGCCGGTGATGCTGGCGGTGCGGGTGCCGCCGTCGGCCTGGATGACGTCGCAGTCCAGGTGGATGGTGCGCTCGCCGAGTTTCTTCAAGTCAAACACCGAACGCATGGAACGACCTATCAGGCGCTGGATTTCCTGGGTGCGGCCGCTTTGTTTGCCGCGGGCGGCTTCGCGGTCGCTGCGGGTGTGGGTGGCGCGGGGCAGCATGCCGTATTCGGCAGTGACCCAACCTTCGCCGCTGCCTTTTTTGTGGCCGGGGACTTTTTCCTCGACGGAGGCGGTGCACAGCACCTTGGTGCCGCCGAACTCGATCAGCACCGAGCCTTCGGCATAAGCGGTGTAGTGGCGAGTGATGCGCACGCTGCGCAGGGCATCGGCGGCGCGCGCGCCGCTTCGTTCAAACTGGCTCATGGGAATGGCTTTCTGGCAAAAACGCCGGGGGATCAGCGAAGTGAAAAAAGTGGGGAAAAGCGGGACGGCCAGCCGGCGCCTGCAAAAGGCCGCCGGTATCAGGCTTTTCTGGCGGCCGAGCGGCGTATGGCTTCGTTGATCTCGGCGATCGAGCGCTCTATGGTGGCCTCGTCGAGGTCGTCGACCACCGAGTCGAGTACGCCGGCCTGGATGGTGGAGGCGAAGACGCCGTCCATGATGCTGTCGGTGGACACGCCGCGGGTGGATTCGAAGGCGTCCGGGGTTTCCCACTCCATGGCCAGCACGGTGACGTTATCGCTATGCTCGCCGCCGGTGCGCAGGGCGTTCTCGACCAGGTCAGGCACCGCGTCGGACACACCCTTGCTGGCCAGCTGGCGCACGATCTCGGCGTCGCTGAGGCTGCCCCAGAGGCCGTCGGAGCACAGCAGCAGCTTGTCGCCTTGCTGCAGGGTGACGGGGCCGGCGACGTCGAAGACGGGCTTGGTCGGCGAGCCCAGGCAGGTGAAGAGGATGTTGCGATTGATGCGCTCGAGCTTGATGACGCCGGCGCTTTGCTGCTCAAGGTAGGAGTGGTCACGGGTGCGCGTGAGCAGTTCGCCATCGCGCACGACGTAAAGGCGCGAATCGCCGCAGTGCACCCAGGTGGCGCCCGTGCCCTGCAGGATGGCGGCCACCAGCGTGGTACGCGGGGTGTCCAGCATGCCTTTTTCGCTGGCGTAGCGGATGATCTGGTGGTGCGCCGCCATCAGGGCGGTAGAGAGGAATTCTGTGGTGTCCTCAATGACGGGGCGTGCTTCCTTCTGGTAGAGCGCCGAGATGGTCTGCAGGGCGAGCTGGGCCGCCACTTCGCCTTCAGGATGGCCGCCCATGCCGTCGGCCAGCACGAAAAGACCCGATTCGCGCGTGTAGCAATAGCCCATGCGATCTTCGTTCTTCTCGCGCCCGCCTTTGCGGCTGACCTGAAAGACTGAGAATTTCATTTGAATTTGGTCGCGTAGCCGGTGGCCTTGCGCGCGGATTTTTTGGTGTCGGACACCATGTTGTCAAACTGCAGGCGAACCTTTTCGCTGACGGTGAGCTTGGTGTAGCGGCGCTCGCCTTCCCGGCTCAGTTCTTTTTGCAGGGCGAAGACCGACTGGGGCCGTGACAGCGGATCGAGGGACATGCACCACTCTACAACTTCGATCAGGTTATCGGAATAGACGCCGCGCAGCCGCGACAGGGCAAGCGACAGACGGTCTTTTTCGAGGCGCTGGGGCGCGTCGTTGGGCGGATAGCCCTGCATGGTGGCGTAAATGCAGGCGCCAATCGCGTAAATATCGGTCCAGGGGCCCATGGAGGAGTCGCGGCGGTACATCTCGGGCGCGGCGAAACCAGGCGTGTACATGGGGCGGATGAAGTTGCCTTCCTTGCTCAGCACCTCGCGGGCGGCGCCGAAATCGATCATCACGGCGCGGTTGTCGTCGGTGATGAAGATGTTGGCGGGCTTGATGTCCAGGTGCAGCATCTTGTGCTGGTGCACGATGCGCAGGCCGCGCAGGATCTCATCGAACAGCGAGCGTATGGTCGATTCGCGGAAGACCTTCTGCTTTTTGAGTTCGCGGGCCGTGATGATGAAGTCCTGCAGGGTGCCGCCCTCCAGGTAGTTCATCACCATGTAGACGGTTTCGTTCTCGCGAAAGAAGTTCAGCACGCTGACCACGGAGCCGTGCGAAATCTGGGCGAGGGAGCGGCCTTCCTCGAAGAAGCTCTTGAGCCCCAGCCGGTACAGCGAGAGTTTTTCGGGCTGGACCTGGGGAAGCAGTTCGCCCGGCGAGCGGCTGGCCAGGGAGGACGGCAGGTATTCCTTGATGGCGACCTGCTGGCCCTCGTTGTCGACGGCCAAGTAAACTACCCCGAAGCCCCCGGCCGAAAGCTTTCGCACAACACGATAGCCACCAATCACGGTGTCGGGCGGCAATGGTGCAGGCTTGACCTTTGACATAATTTGGGGCTGCCCAGACGTGACAATGTCAACCTGGGTCTTGTTTCTCTCTCTAGTCTAGTAAAGCGTATCTAAAAATGTCAGTTTACAGCATGACGGGTTATGCGACCGTGCAATCAAGCATGCCGCAATCCGCCCCGGAAACTGAATCGGGCCCGGACGCCAGCTCCCGCCTGGGCGTCGAAATACGCTCCGTCAACAGCCGCTTCCTGGACCTGGCTTTCCGCCTGCCCGACGAGCTGCGGCAGGCCGAACCGACGCTGCGCGAACTGCTGACCGGCAAACTCAAGCGCGGCAAGGTCGAAGTGCGGGTTTCGCTGGAAAGCGCCTCGTCGGGCACCCTGCGCGCGCCCTCCTCGGCCACCTTGCAGCGCCTGGGCTCGTTGGAGGACAGCATCAAATCCTGGCTGCCGCAGGCCGGGACGCTGAGCGTCGCAGATATTCTCAGAATTGCGACGAATGAAGACAAAAAACCACACGACTACAGCGAAGAGCTGCTCAAGCTGGCCAAAAAAGCCCTGAAAGAGCTGATGGCGGCCCGTGAACGCGAGGGCGCCCGCCTGGCCGAGATGCTGCTGGACCGCACGGCGCAGCTGCGCGCCCTGGCCGCGCTGGCGGTGCCCATGGTGCCAAAGCTGGTGGAGCAGCAGAAAAACCGCTTCCTGGAGCGCTGGAAAGAGGCCATGGCCCTGTCCGACGGCAGCACGCTGCCGGAAATCGCCCAGGACCGGGCCCTGACCGAGGCCACGGCCTTCGCCATACGCATAGACGTGGCCGAAGAAATCACCCGGCTGTCGTCGCACCTCGACGAAATCGACCGCCTGCTGGCCAGCGGCGGGGAACTCGGCAAGCGCCTGGATTTCCTGATCCAGGAACTGCACCGCGAAGCCAATACACTGGGTTCCAAATCCGCGTCCCTGGAGCTGACCCGCATCTCGGTGGACATGAAGGTACTGATCGAGCAGATCCGCGAGCAGGTCCAGAACATCGAATAGCCCCCGGCCACCCTCTCATATACATAAACGCACACCGCCTCGAACGCATGGACTATCCCGGAAACCTATTTGTCGTGGCCGCCCCCAGCGGGGCGGGCAAATCCAGCCTGGTCAAGGCCTTGATGGAGCTGGATTCAGGCATCCAGCCTTCGGTGTCGCACACCACCCGCCCCCCGCGCGGCCAGGAAAAGCACGGCAGGGAGTACTTTTTCCTGTCACCCGAGGAATTCGACGGCATGGTGGCGCGCGACGCCTTCCTGGAATGGGCCCATGTGCACGGCCACCGCTACGGCACCTCGCGCCAGAACATTGAGGAGCGGGTGGCCCACGGCGCCGATGTGATCCTGGAAATCGACTTCCAGGGCGCCATCAACATCAAGCGGATTTTTTCCAATGCGGTGCTGATCTTCATCCTGCCGCCCAGCTGGGAAGAACTGCGCTCCCGCCTGCAACGGCGCGGCGAGGACAGCCCCGAGGTCATCGAGTTGCGGCTCAAAAATGCGGCCCTTGAGATGGCCCAGGCCCGGGAGTTCGACTTCGTTATAATCAACGAGTTGTTTGAGCGGGCGGTTTTCGACCTGAAAACCATTGTGCATGCCCAGCGGCTCAAGTTTTCGGCCCAGCGGCGTGCCCGTGCCGAGACCTTCCAGGCCCTTCAAATTCCCTGATTTCAGCGCTTTTTCCCTTATCGATCACACCGGAGATCACCATGGCCCGCATTACCGTCGAAGATTGCCTCGAGAAAATCCCGAACCGCTTCCAGTTGGTGCTGGCCGCCACCTATCGCGCGCGCATGCTCAGCCAGGGCCATGCGCCCAAGATCGAAAGCAAGAACAAGCCCGGCGTGACCGCCCTGCGCGAAATCGCCGAAGGCAAGATCGGCCTGGAAATGCTGAAAAAAGTCCCCACCTGAGACACCGTTCAGCTTCGCAAAAAGCACCGAATATCGGTGCTTTTTTCATTTTCGGATGGCTAAAGGCCATTTTTTTTACGTTTTATTCATGCCGCGATACATTTAAGGCATGAGCGCCATGCTTTCGCCTGTTGTTGCCAGCAAATCGACCCCGGCCGCCGCCAATGCCGCGGCCGCGAGTTTTGCCGCGCTCACGGCCAGGTTGGACTACATGAGCGCCGCCGACATCGACAATGTCCGCCGCGCCTACCGTTTTGCCGACGAGGCCCACCTGGGCCAGCTGCGCAACAGCGGCGAACCCTACATCACCCACCCGATTGCCGTGGCGCAGCAGTGCGCCGAATGGAAGCTCGATGCGCAGGCCCTGATGGCGGCCCTGCTGCACGATGCGATTGAAGACTGCGGCGTCACCAAACCCGAGTTGATAGACCGCTTCGGCGCCCCGGTGGCAGAGCTGGTGGACGGGCTGACCAAGCTCGAAAAGCTGGAATTCAACACTCGCGAGGAAAACCAGGCCGAGTCCTTTCGCAAGATGCTGCTGGCCATGGCGCGCGATGTGCGGGTCATCCTGATCAAGCTGGCCGACCGCACCCACAACATGCGCACACTGGGCGACGTTCCGCGCGCCAAGTGGACACGCATCTCGCGCGAAACCCTGGACATCTACGCACCCATCGCCCACCGCCTGGGCCTGAACACCACCTACCGCGAACTGCAGGATCTCTCCTTCCAGCACCTGCACCCCTGGCGCTACGCTACCCTGACCAAGGCGCTGCAAAAGGCGCGTGGCCGCCGCCGCGACGTGATCAAGCGGGTGCAGAGCGAGGTTGAATCGGCCTTTGCCAATGCACAGGTGCCCGTGGTCATCTCGGGGCGCGAAAAGACGCTGTATTCCATCTACCGCAAGATGGACGAGAAACACCTGTCCTTCGCCCAGGTCACCGACCTCTACGGCTTTCGGGTGATCGTGAAGGACCTGACCGCCTGCTACACGGCCATGGGCGTGCTGCACCAGCTCTACAAGCCGCTGCCCGGCAAGTTCAAGGACTACATCGCGATTCCCAAGATCAACGGCTACCAGTCGCTGCACACCACGCTGGTCGGCCCCTTCGGCACCAACATCGAGTTCCAGATGCGCACCGAGGCCATGCACGTGGTGGCCGAGTCCGGCGTGGCGGCCCACTGGCTTTACAAGGCCACCGACCCGGACAGCGACGCTTCGCAGCGCCTGGGCACGCAGTGGCTGCAGTCGTTGCTTGATATCCAGCAGGAAACGCGCGATGCCGCCGAGTTCTGGGACCACGTCAAGATCGACCTGTTCCCCGAGGCGGTGTATGTGTTCACGCCGAAAAGCCAGATCATGGCCATGCCGCGCGGCGCGACCATCGTCGACTTCGCCTACGCCATCCACAGCGACGTGGGCCACCGGGCCGTGGCCGCCAAGGTCAACGGCGAGCAGGTGCCGCTACGCTCCGAACTGCACAACGGCGACGTGATCGAGATCATCACGGCTTCCGTCTCCAGCCCGAATCCGGGCTGGCTGGGCTTTGTGCGCACGGGCAAGGCGCGCTCCAAGATTCGCCACCACCTCAAGACCATGGCGCTGTCGGAATCGCAGGACCTGGGTGAAAAGATGCTGGCCCAGGCGCTGCGCGCCGAGGGCATAGAGCGCGAGCGCCTGCCCGAGGACGACGAGGCCCACCACGCGACCTGGGAAAAAATCCTGCGTTTTACCGGCAACCGCTCGCGCGCCGACCTGCTGACCGACATCGGCCTGGGCAAACGGATCGCCAGCATGGTCGCCAAGCGCATCGTGACCCTGCTGGCCGAGACCGGCGAAAAACCGAACGCGCTCTTGATGAGCCGCGAACGCTACACGGCCCACGAGTCGGTCTCGCAAGGCGGCCTGGTGATAGACGGCAGCGAAGGCGCCTCCGTGCAGTTCGCGCCCTGCTGCCGGCCCATCCCGGGCGACGGCATCGTCGGCTACCTGGGCCGCGGCGAGGGCTTGGTGATACACACCGACGACTGCGCCGTCGCCAAACGCCTGCAGCACCGCGACAGCGAGCGCTTCATTGCGGTCGACTGGTCGGACGAACCGGTGCGCACTTTTGAGACCAACCTGCTGGTCACGGTGTCCAACGGCAAGGGCGTGCTGGCCAGGGTAGCGGCCGCGCTGGCCAGCGCCGAAGCCGACATCACCCACGTCGACATGGAGCAGGAACCTTCACACGACGCGACCGACCTGCGCTTTGGTGTCGCCGTGCGCGACCGCGTCCACCTGGCCTCGGCCCTGCGCAGCGTCAAGCGCACGCCTTCGGTTCTCAGGGTTCAGCGGGCGAAATCGACCGGATAGTCCGCTCTCTAGCCGGCTGTCCGCTCATCGGGCGCCGGATAGTCCACCTTGAGCACCTCTAGCGTCTGCACGCCTTGTGGCGTCACGAGGCTGACCTCATCGCCCACGCGCGCCTTGAGCAGCGCCCTGGCCACGGGCGATATCCAGCTGATCTGCCCCAGGGCGCTGTTGGCCTCGTCGATCCCGAGTATGGTCACGACGCGTTCGACGCCCTCGTCATCCGCATAGGTTACGGTGGCGCCGAAAAAAGCCTGGTCGCTGCCGTGGTGGATGGAGGGATTGCTGACTTCCGCGATTTCCAGCCTTTTTGTCAGGAAGCGGATGCGCCTGTCGATTTCGCGCAGGCGCTTTTTGCCGTAGTGGTAGTCGCCGTTCTCCGACCGGTCGCCGTTGCTGGCGGCCCAGTGAACGACCTCGACCATCTTGGGCCGCTCATTGTCTATCAGGTCCAGCAGCTCGCCGCGCAGGCGCTCGTAGCCCTGCGGCGTGATGTAGTTTTTGCCCCCGCCGGGCAGGGGCGCGAGTGCGGGTTCGTCGTCCTCGGACTCGTCGGTTTCTTTGGTAAAGGCTTTGTTCATGCTCCGGCCACCTTAGCATTCATGGCCGCCAGCCGCGAATGCCCCTAAAAATCTTCCATCCTCAGGACCAGGGGATTGTCAGGCGTGTAGTTCGTGCCCGCCACGACCAGGTCGGCGGCCCGGGCGTGGATCATCTCGGCATCCAGCTCATAGGCTTTTTTCAGGGAGTCCCCCGGCGCAGCGCCGAAAAATTCCTGCATCACCTCGCGTGAAATCTTCACGGGAATCGCCTGGCCCGCATGCGAGATCCCAAAACTGAGCCACTCGCCGTGATCCTCAACCTTCAGTGCTTCCATGTCTCTCCTCCGGAATGAGCTTCCAGAATAGCGGAGCACCCGCCGGCCGTACAGCCCATCCGGAGCCGCGAGGCCCCAGGAAAACCACTAAAACCCAGGCAGAAAGAAAAATAGCCTAGAGGGGTGAGCCTCTAAGCTATTGAAATCACTAATGAAAGTGGTGCGGCTGGCAGGAATTGAACCCACGACCCCTTGGTTCGTAGCCAAGTACTCTATCCAACTGAGCTACAGCCGCTAAGCCTCAAATTATAGCTTATTTAAATGGTAGGGCGTGAGTGACTTGAACACTCGACCAAAGGATTATGAGTCCTCTGCTCTAACCAACTGAGCTAACGCCCCACACAAGAGGGAGATTGTAAGGGCGTCTGAGGCCTGTTCTCGGGCCTACTTGCTGTGGCTGAGCGCGGTACTGACCAGTTTGGAGGTGATGTCGACAATCTGGATCATTTTTTCGTAGGGCATGCGCATGGGACCTATGACACCCAGCGTGCCCACGACCTGGCCGTCGACCTCATAGGGCGCGGTCACCACCGACAGCTCCTGGTAGGGAATGACCTGGCTTTCGCCGCCGATGTAGATGCGAACGCCTTCAGCGCGGCTGGACACGTCGAGCAGGCGCATCAGCTGCGCTTTTTGCTCGAAGAGGTCGAACAGCTTGCGCAGGTTGCCCATGTCGCCGGAGAAATCGCTGACGGCCAGCAGGTTGCGTTCGCCGGAGATCACGACCTCGTCGCGCGATTCGATGGCCTCGGAGCTGACCTTGACCGCGGCCTGCATCAGGGTGGCGATCTCGCCGCGCAGCGCCTCGACCTCGTTTTTCAGGCGCTCGCGCACTTCCTCGATGGCCATGCCGGCGTAGTGCGAATTGAGGAAATTGGCGGCCTCCACGAGCTGCGACTGGGTGTAGTCGGCCTCGGTGAAGATAACCCGGTTCTGCACGTCGCCGTCGGGCGAGACGATGATCACGAGGAAGCGTTTTTCCGACAGGCGCAAAAATTCGATATGGCGGAACACCGAGGTCCGGCGCGGCGCCATGACCACGCCGACGAACTGCGAAAGGCTGGAAAGCATGTGTGCCGCGTTGCTGAGCACCTTTTGCGGCTGGTCGGGCGCCAGCCGGGGAGCGCCTATCTGGCCGGCGGCGGCGAACGGTTCGCGCTGCGTGGTCAGCATGGTGTCGACAAAGAGGCGGTAGCCGCGCGCCGTGGGAATACGGCCAGCCGAGGTGTGCGGGCTGACGATCAGGCCGAGCTCCTCGAGGTCGCTCATCACATTGCGTATGGTCGCGGGGGAGAGCTCCAGGCCCGAGGCCTTGGACAGCGTGCGTGAACCGACCGGTTGCCCGTCGGCAATGTAGCGCTCCACCAGCGCCTTGAGAAGCAACCGCGCACGATCATCAAGCATGCCGACATTCTACGAAGCCTGGGCCGGATGTTGTGATGTAATTTGCCGATGAAGTCGCAATTCCGCCATGTCGCCCTGATCGGCAAGTACCACGCGCAAGGTTCCCGGTCGGCGCTGGAGGATATCGCGCAATTCCTGGGCACCCAGGGCTGCGAGGTGGCGATAGAGCAGGACACCGCCAGCAACACCGGCCTCACGCAATTCCCGACGCTGGACGCGGCCGGCATAGGCGCCCAGTGCGACCTGGCCCTGGTGGTCGGCGGCGACGGCACCATGCTAGGCATAGGCCGGCTGCTGGCGCAGTTCGGCATCCCGCTGGTGGGCATCAACCAGGGCCGGCTCGGCTTCATCACGGACATCGCCTTCGAGGGCTACCAGAACACGCTGATTCCCATGCTGCGCGGCGAGTACGAGGAAGACCGCCGCTGGATGATGCAGGCCAAGGTGGTGCGCGACGGCCGCTGCGTCTTCAGCGCCACCGCCATGAACGACGTGGTGGTCAACCGCGGTGCGACCGCCGGCATGGTGGAACTTCGCGTGGAGGTCGACGGCCGCTTCGTGGCCAACCAGCGCGCCGACGGCCTGATCATCGCCTCGCCCACCGGCTCCACAGCTTATGCGCTGTCCGCCGGCGGCCCGCTGCTGCACCCCTCGATTGCCGGCTGGGTGCTGGCGCCGATTGCGCCGCACACCCTGTCGAACCGGCCCATCGTGCTGTCCGACTCGGGGGAGATCACGATTGAAATCGTCGCCGGCCGCGACGCCAGCGCGAACTTCGACATGCAGTCGCTGGCCAGCCTGCTGCACGGCGACCGCATCACCGTCAGGCGTTCGGAGCACCAGATGCGTTTTCTGCATCCCAAGGGCTGGAGCTACTTTGACACCCTGCGCAAAAAACTCCACTGGAATGAAGGCGGGGCCTGAAGGGCCCGAATCTACCTTATGAGCCTCAAAAGCATCTCGCTTCGCGACTTTGTCATCGTCCACGAACTCGAACTGGACCTGTCCGGCGGGTTCACGGTGCTCACCGGTGAGACCGGCGCCGGCAAATCCATCCTGATCGACGCGCTGCAACTGGCCCTGGGCGCACGCGCCGATGCCGGCGTGGTGCGTGAAGGCGCGGCGCGCTGCGAAATCAGCGCCGAATTCGACAGCCCCCAAAGCCTGGCCCCCTGGCTGGAACAGGCCGGCTTCGACGGCGGCGACACCCTGCTGCTGCGCCGCACGGTAGACGCGCAGGGCAAAAGCCGCGCCTGGATCAACGGCAGCGCGGCCACCGCCACCCAGCTCAAGGAGATCGCCGACCAGCTGGTCGACATCCACGGCCAGCATGCCTGGCAGAGCCTGACCCGCCCCGATGCGGTGCGCGGCCTGCTGGACTCTTATGCCGACGTCTCCACGGACGAGCTCTCGCGCCGCTGGCAACAGTGGCGCCTGGCGCAAAAAACACTGGCTGAGGCACGCGATGCCCAGGACAGCCTGCAGCGCGAACGCGAGCGCCTGGCCTGGCAGATCAGCGAAGTAGACAAGCTCGCGCCCGGCGCCGACGAGTGGGACGAACTCAATGCCCAGCATGGACGCCTGTCGAATGCCCAGGCCCTGCGCGACGCGGTGCAAACCGCCGTCGACGCGCTGCAGGAATCCGACGACAACGCCAACGCGCTGTTGGGCCGCGCGATCACCGCATTGCAGAACCAGGAACACATAGAGCCCGAATTCAAGGCCATGGTCGAAGTCCTGAACGGTGCGCTGGCGCAGATGGAAGACACCGTGCACTCGCTCAACGGCTATGCCCGCCATGCCGAGCTGGAGCCGCAGCGACTGGCCGAACTGGACGAGCGGCTGTCGCTGTGGGTCAGCCTGGCGCGCCGCTACAAACGCACGCCGGCCGAGCTGCCGGAGCTGCTGGCCTCCTGGCAGGCCGAATTGCAAAAACTCAATGCCGCGGCCGACCTGGCCCAGCTGGAAAAAAACGAGGCCCAGGCCAAGGCCGCCTACCTCGAGGAAGCCGGCCAGGTGTCCAAGGCCCGGGCCAAGGCCGCGCCCAAGCTCGCCAAGGCCATCACCCAGGCCATGCAGGGCCTGGGCATGCAGGGCGGTAAATTCGACGTGGCGCTGGCCAAACTCGAACAACCGGCCCAGCACGGGCTGGAGCAAGCTGAATTCCTGGTGGCCGGCCATGCCGGCAGCACGCCGCGCCCGGTTGGCAAAGTAGCTTCGGGCGGCGAGCTGTCGCGCATCGCGCTGGCCATTGCCGTCACCACCAGCCAGCTCGGCCAGGCCGAAACCCTGATTTTTGACGAAGTGGATTCGGGCGTGGGCGGCGCCGTAGCCGAAACCGTGGGTCGCCTGATGAAGCAGTTGGGCAAGGACCGTCAGGTCATGGCCGTTACCCATTTGCCCCAGGTGGCGGCCTGTGCCGACCAGCACCTGGTGGTGGCCAAGCGCGCCGAAAATGGCGTCACCCTGAGCGCCGTGGACCACGTCAACGGCGAACAGCGCGTGGCCGAAATCGCCCGCATGCTGGGCGGCGAGCGCCTCTCTGGCACCACGCTGGCCCACGCCAAGGAAATGCTGGGGCAGTGATGGCGGCGCTGGAAATGGTCCTCATCACCGGCATGTCGGGCTCGGGTAAATCCGTGGCCCTGCATGCGCTGGAGGACGCCGGTTATTACTGCGTCGACAACCTGCCCCCGGAACTGCTCACGCCCTTCGTCGCGCTGGAACAGCAGCACGGCGCGCAAAAGGTGGCGATCGCCATGGACGTGCGCAGCGCCACCTCGCTGCCGCTGGTGCCCCAGCAGCTGCGGCAGCTGCGCGAATCCGGCGTGGTGGTGCAGTCGCTGTTCCTGGACGCCAACACCGAAATCCTGGTGCGCCGCTTTTCGGAAACGCGCCGGCTACACCCGCTGTCGCGCATAGACGCCTCCGACCAGCATCGCGCGCTGGTGGACGCCATCGAGCTGGAACGCGAGTTGCTCGGTGAAATGCGCGAGCAGGCCCATGTGCTGGACACCAGCATGATCCGGTCGTCGCAGCTGCAGGGTTATGTGAAATCGCTGATTTCCGCGCCCATCACGCAGCTCACGCTGGTGTTCGAGTCTTTCGCGTTCAAGCGTGGCGTGCCGCTGGACGCCGACTATGTGTTCGACGTGCGCATGCTGCCCAACCCGCACTATGAGTCTGGTCTGCGCGCGCTGACGGGACGGGACCAGCCCGTGGCGGACTACCTCAGGGGCCATGCCGAAGTCGGCGAAATGTTCAGCCACATCGAGCAATTCCTCAAGCACTGGCTGAATGCGCTGGTGCGCGACCACCGCAGCTATGTGACGGTCGCCATAGGCTGCACCGGCGGCCAGCACCGCTCGGTTTACCTGGTCGAAGAGCTGGCGGTGACTTTCAGCCCGCACTGGCGCACGCTGAAGCGGCACCGCGAACTGGACGCCGGCTAGGGCTTTTCGGAAACGAGAGCCGGCCTCAGGCGTCTTGCGCGAGCAGCTTGCGTATGGGCGCGGGCAGGCCCAGGCCGGGCCAGGCATCAGGGCTGAACCAGGCGCCCGGCCGCTCCTCCGACACCATGGCCTTGGGCAAGGCCTGGCCGGCGCCAAGGCCCGCAACCCACGGCGACAAATACAAATCCTTGTGTGTCAGCACATGGACAAACTGCGGCAGCGGGTCGAGCCGGGATTGCAGCGAAGCCGGCAGCACCGCCTTGAGTTCGTCATCGCTGTCGAACACGGGCAGGCAATACAGCCCGCCCCAGACACCCCGGCCCGGGCGCCTTTCCAGCCAGACGGAACCGTCGGGCCGCTGCACCCACAGCAGGCTCAGGCTCTGGGCGCTGCGCTTGAGCTTGCGGGTCTTGACGGGGTATTTCCCGGGCTCGCCCTCGGAAAAACCGCGGCACAGCTTCTGGACGGGGCACAGCAGGCACTGCGGCTGGCGCCCAGCGCAAATCGACGCGCCCAGGTCCATCAGCCCCTGGGTGTAACGCGGCATGGTTTCGGAAAGGTTTCGCTTGGGCAGCAGCTCCGTCGCCAGGTTCCACAATGCTTTTTCATTGGCGCTTTGGGCCAGGTCGGCGGAGAAGCCCAGCACCCGCGTGAGCACCCGCTTGACGTTGCCATCCAGGATGGCGACACGCTCGCCAAAGCAAAAAGAAGCAATCGCGGCCGCCGTCGAGCGGCCTATGCCGGGCAGGGTCTGGAGCTGCTCCGCCGTGCCCGGAAATTCCCCGCCGTGCAGGGCCACCAGGTCTTTTGCGCAGCGGTGCAGGTTGCGCGCGCGGCTGTAATAACCCAGCCCGCTCCACAGGCCCAGCACTTCATCTTCGCTCGCGGCGGCCAGCTGGGCGACCGTGGGGAAACGCTGCAGGAATCGCGCGTAGTAATCGAGCACGGTCGCGACCTGGGTCTGCTGCAGCATGATTTCGGACAGCCAGACGCGATAAGGATCGCGCGTGTTCTGCCAGGGCAGGCTATTGCGCCCGTGAGTACTTTGCCAGCGGACGATTTCCGCGGAAAAACCAGCAGGCAAGGCTCAGGCTGCCTCGGGCAGGGCCGTATTTCTGGCGGCCGCAGCGGCGCCCTGCGCCTTGTCCTGCGCCGAGGGGCCGCCCATCAGGTGTGCGGTCAGCTCGGTGAGCTTGGTGTCCAGCTCATTGAGCACACCCTCCTGCTCGTCGATCTCGGCGATGCGCTCGTCCAGGCCCGATGCGGCCTGCTGGATGCGTTCAATCGCCTCCAGCCTGCGCCCGAAATTGCGGCGCCGCTCACGCAGTTGGGCATCCAGTTGCGAGGCCGCCGATTTGTTCCAGAGCTCGACCTCGCCCAGCGCGGTTTCATAGACCACGCGCAGGCGCGTGGCCAGCGCGCGCACCAGGCGCTCGGAAAAGTCCGCCTGCGACAGCTTGATCACATTGCCGAGCCCGAGATACTGCAGGTGGCTGCGCTCTATCTGCTCGAGATCGTGTTCGTAGCGAATCAGCTCCGGCTCCTTGGGCGCCTGCAGCGAGAAACTGAATTCGGAGTTGAGCTGGCGGAAGGACGCGGTCAGCATGGACTGGATTTCGCCGCTCAGGACCTGGGATTTCTGCAAGCCCTCGCGCAGGCGCGAGAAAGTCTGTCCATAGGCTTTCTTGACGCCCAGCTTGATGCCCGGCTGCTTCAGCGCGTTCGTGAGCTCAGCCAGTTCGGCCTTGAGAGTGGGTGTGCTAAGCAGGTTGAACAGGTCGCGCAGCATCTTGAGGTGCACCGAGCGCACCGCGTGGATCTTGGAGCCGCTGGTGTCGAATTCGGCCTGCTCCTGCTCGATGCGGCTGCGCATGTGCTTGATCACCGAAACGTTTTTGCCGCGCAGGCCGCGCAACTCGATCATCTGCTCGGCCAGGTCGCGCCGGCGTATGTGCATGGCGCGCCCGGCCTCCGTCCTGAGCTCGCCGATGCCTGCGGCCACCGCCGAGCGCAGGATTTTCTGGCGCTGGCCCATCACGCCCTGCCCCAGCGCCAGTTCAAGCGCCGGCAGGTGGCTGGCCTCCAGCAAGGCCTTGTCACGGGTCACCTTGGCCACCAAGCCCTTCTGGGCCGAAACGGGAATGACCTGGGATTCCGGCAAACCCAGAATTTCGGCCGAGGTCGCGCGTTGCCTGTCGATCTGCGCCTTGACCTGCTCGGGCGTGCTCAGCGCGTCCCAGAGCGTGTCTATCTTGTTCAGGACCACCAGGCGCGCGTCGCTGCCGTCGCCCTCGGTGATCAGGTGCTCGCGCCAGATGGACAAGTCGGACTTGGTGACACCGGTGTCGGCCGCCAGGATGAACACTACGGCATGCGCCTGGGGAATCAGGCTCACGGTCAGTTCGGGTTCCGCGCCAATGGCATTCAGGCCGGGCGTGTCGAGGATCACCAGGCCCTGCTTGAGCAGCGGGTGCGCGATATTGATGAGCGCGTGGCGCCACTTGGGCACTTCGATCAGGCCGTCGGAGCCGGCCAGCGGGTTGTCGTCGGGGCTGTTGTCGTGCCAGAAACCGAGCGCGCGCGCCTCGTCCTTGGTGACGTGCCGCACTTCGGCGACTTTTTCCAGGGCCTGGGCCAGCTGCGCGGGATCGTTGACGTCCAGATCCACCCGTGTCCACTTTTCGGGCGCCGAACGCCACTCCATCAGCGCCTGTTTCTGCAGCCGCGTCTCTATGGGCAGCAGGCGCAAGCATGGCGGAACGTCCGCGTCGTAACCGAGCTCGGTCGGGCACATGGTGGTGCGGCCGGCGCTTGCCGGCATGATGCGGCGGCCGTAGCCGGCGAAAAAGATCGCATTGATCAGTTCGGATTTGCCGCGCGAGAATTCCGCCACAAAAGCCACCATGACCTTGTCGGAGCGCACCTGCGACTCCAGCCGCTGCAGGCGCTCCTCGACGGCCGCGTCGAGCAGGTCATGGTCTTTCATCCACTCAGCAAGCAGCTTCAGGCGAAGCGCAAATTCGCGCCGCCACTGCCCATGCTGGTCAAATTGTTCGTTAAAAGACATCGGTCTTCCGTTAAGTGTGGTCGGTCAATATAGCATCGCAGCCCCGAAAGGCCTATTGGCGCGACTACGGACCCGGCTTCAGGGTTTCTGGCAGGTCGCGCAATAAAAAGTGGAGCGCTGGCCCTGGCGCATACTTTTGATGGGCGCGGCGCAGACCCGGCAGGGCTGGCCGGCCCGATCGTAAACCATGGCCTCCAGCTGGAAATAGCCCGATTCGCCCCAGGCGTTGGAGAAGTCCCGCAAGGTGCTGCCGCCCTTTGTAACAGCCTGCGCCAGCACCTGGCGTATGGCCGCGTGGAGCAGGGCCGCGCGCGGCTTGCTGATGCGGCTGGCCCGCGTGGTGGGGCGAATGCCCGCCAGGAACAGGGCCTCGGAAGCGTAAATATTGCCGACGCCCACCACCGCCTCCCCGCCCAGCAGCAGCTGTTTGATGGGCGTCTGCCGCAATTTGAGCGCCTGGTGAAAGCCAGCCGCGTCGAAAGCCTCGCTGAGCGGCTCCACGCCCAGGCGGCCGAGCAGCTTTTGCGCGGCCGGGGCGTTTTCGTCGCTGGCATAGACAACCGCACCAAAACGGCGCGGATCGTTGAGCCGCAGGGTTCCCAGGCTGGTGACCATCTCGAAGTGGTCGTGCTTGCCCGGCGTGGGAAGGCCGGCGCCAAAACTCACGCTGCCGGACATGCCCAGGTGAATCAGCAGCAGGCCGTCGCTCAGGTCCACCAGCAGGTATTTGCCGCGTCGGCGAACCGCCAGCACCTGCCGGCCCACAAGCTGGTGCGGCTGGCAGCCCAGCGGCCAGCGCAGGGGCTTGCCCATCTCGACGCGCTCAATGCGCGCGCCCGCGATGCGGTCCGCAAAGCTCAGGCGGGTGACTTCGACTTCCGGCAGTTCAGGCATAGGTTTTGCAGCTGGGGGCGCCGGTCTGCGGGCGCAAGGTGATCGACGGCAGCGCGGGGCCGGCACAAAAGCTTTCATGACAGCCGGGTAAAGCGGGAGCGCCGCGAGGGAGCATCAATTATCATGGTTCGATGAAGAAAAAAACTGGCCTTGCCGGCCTTGCCCTCAGCGGCCTGTGGTTTGTCGTCCCCCTGGTACTTGCGCAGACCGACGAGCCTGTGTCCGCCGCCCCTGCCACGCTGGGCGAAGCCAAGGCAGTGCAGGAGGCCGCGCCGTCGTCCCTTCTGGACAGCGCGCTGTTCTACCAGTTGCTGGTCGGCGAAATGACCCTGCAGGACGGCGAGCCCGCAGCAGGCTTCGCCCTCATGCTGGACGCCGCCCGGAAAACCGGCGACGCCCAGCTTTACCAGCGTGCCACCGACATTGCCCTGCAGTCGCGCTCGGGCGACGCTGCCTTGCAGTCTGCACGCGCCTGGAAGCAGGACCAGCCGACCTCGCGCGAGGCCAACCGCTACGTGCTGCAGATTCTGGTGGCGCTCAACCGGATCACCGACACGGTGGAGCCGCTGCAAACCGAAATCAAGCTGGCCCCGGACGTGGAGCGGCCCGCCGTCCTGAGCGCAGTGCCGCGCGTGTATGCCCGCGTGGCGGACAAAAAACTGGCGAGCACCGTGGTGGAAGAAGCGCTTGCCGACTACCTGGGCACACCCGCCACCGCCGGCGCCGCCTGGACTGCGGTTGGCCGCATGCGCCTGGCCGCCGGCGACGCCAGCGGGGCACTGGCGGCGGCCAGGCGCGGCCAGGCCGCCGCGCCGCGTGCCGAGGGCCCGGCCCTGGTGGCACTCGAGTTGATGGACCCCAAGATGCCCGAAGCCGAAGGCGTGGTCCGCGGCTATTTCGAAGGCAATCCCAAGGCCCTGCCTGAAATCAGGATGGGTTATGCCCGGGCCCTGCTGGATGCCCAGCGTTATGCCGAAGCCTCCGCCCAGTTGCAAATCGTGACGCGCGACAAACCCGACATGCCCGAGGGCTGGCTGGTGCTGGGTTCCCTGCAGCTGCAGGACAACCAGCTGGCGCAGGCGCAAAGCTCGCTGGAGCGCTACGTCGGCCTGGCGCAGCAGCAGACTTCCGAGGGCGAGCGCAACCGCGGCCTGGCCCAGGCCTACTTGTCGCTCTCGCAACTGGCTGAAAAACGCAAGGATTACGCCGCGGCGGAAAGCTGGCTCGCCAAGATCGACAACCCTTCCGACCTGGCGCTGGCGCAGACCCGGCGCGCTTCCATCCTGGCCAGCCAGGGCAAGCTCGACGAGGGCCGCCAGCTGATCCGTAAGCTGCCCGAACGCAATGCGGCCGAGGCCAGGGTGAAGCTCAATGCCGAAGTGTCCCTGCTGCGTGAATTCAAGCAGTACCAGCTGGCCCACGAGGTGCTGGCGCAGGCCCTGGCCAAGACGCCGGACGAAACCGAGCTGCTCTACGACCAGGCCATGATGGCCGAGAAGCTGGGCAAGCTCGACGAAATGGAAAGCCTGTTGCGCAAGGTCATCCAGCTCAAGCCGGACTACCACCACGCCTACAACGCCCTGGGCTACTCGCTCGCCGATCGCAGCGTGCGGCTGCCCGAGGCGCGCGAATTGATCCGCAAGGCACTGGAATTCGCCCCCGCCGACCCTTTTATCGGCGACAGCCTGGGCTGGGTGGAATTTCGCATGGGCAACAACGCCGAAGCCGTGAAAATTTTCGAGACGGCCTACAAGGCCAAACCCGATGCCGAAATCGCGGCGCATTTCGGCGAAGTGCTGTGGGCCATGGGCCAGCGCGACCGCGCCATCGCCATCTGGAAGGAAGGCCGGCTGCTCAATCCCGAAAACGAAACACTGCTAGAGACGCTCAAGCGCCTGCGCGTGAAGCTGTAATCCGGAACACCGACCTTGCCGCTTACCCTCTCTATGCGCCCGGCCCGGCGGGCCCTTGTTTTTGCGGGCTTTTTCACGGCATTCTTTCTGGCCGGCTGCGCGCAAACGCCACGGGCCACGGCCCAGGACGGGCTCAAAAACGAATTCTGGACCGGCCGCATCAGCCTGCAGGTGCAGAGCGAGCCGGCACAATCTTTTTCAGCCAGTTTTGAACTCAGGGGCGGGGTCGAACGCGGTGAGCTTTCGCTGGTCAGCCCCCTGGGCAATGTGCTGGGCGTGCTGCGCTGGGCGCCCGGCGAAGCTCTGCTGGATTCGGGCAATGGCAAGGTCCAGCGCTTTGCCTCCGTCGACGAGCTGATGGCCCAGGCCACGGGCGCGGCCGTGCCGCTGGGCGCGCTGTTTGCCTGGCTGCGGGGCGACAATGCCGCCGCCAGCGGCTGGTCGGCCGATCTCTCCCGCTACCAGGACGGCCGCATTTCGGCCAAAAGGTCCCAGCCGGCGCCTCAGGCCGACCTGCGCGTCGTGCTCGACCAGTAGCTGCCCCGCCCTTGCACTGGCTCTTCTGTTTTTATGACTTCAACCGATTCCGCCTCCAGCCCCATGCCCCCGCTCAAGGCCCTCTATGATGTGCCGGCGCCGGCCAAGCTCAACCTTTTTTTGCATATCACCGGCCGCAGGCCCGACGGCTACCACCTGCTGCAGTCCGTTTTCATGCTGATCGACTGGTGCGACACCCTGCACTTTGAACTGCGCAGCGACGGCCGGATCAGCCGCGAAGACCTGGAAACCGACGGTCAGGCGGCCGAGGCCCTGCCCGCTGACGACCTGGCGGTGCGCGCAGCCAGGGCGCTGCAAGCCGCCTGCGGCACCTCGCTGGGCGTGCATATCGGCCTGCAAAAGCGGATTCCCTCCCAAGCCGGTATGGGCGGTGGCTCGTCGGACGCGGCCAGCTGCCTGCTGGCACTGCAGCGCTTGTGGGGTGTGCGCCTGCCGCCCCAGGAACTGCAGGCCCTCGCACTCTCGCTGGGCGCCGACGTGCCTTTTTTCCTCTCGGGCGGCCATGCCTGGGTGGAAGGCATAGGCGAGAAAATCACCCCGCTGGCCCTGCCGCCAGCCCATTTTCTGGTGCTCAAACCGGCAGCCGGGCTGCCCACCCAAGGTATTTTCAGCGCCCCAGGGCTCAAACGCGACACAGAAACTGCTACAATCCAAGGCTTTGCTGCAAATGCTGAAGGCCAGTCGAAATCGTTTGATTTCGGATTCGGCCGCAACGACTTGCAGCCGGTAGCGCAGGAGATGTGCCCGCAGATAGGCCAATCGCTCGATTGGCTCAAAAGCAGACATCTTCAAGGGCGCATGACCGGCTCCGGAAGTGCTGTATTTGCGCAACTGCCGCATGGAACAGATTTGCCGGACACCTCAGGATTGCCTGAGGGCTGGAAAGTCCGCAAATGCGGTAATTTGGAAGCGCATCCCCTGGCCGGTTGGTAAAATAACCGCTCTCGAAATGTGCTTCCAAGCGACCATAAATGAATAAGTTATAGGTCTGTTGTTGGCAACAACAACTGTCCTGTGTAGGGGTGTCGCCAAGCTGGTTAAGGCACCGGATTTTGATTCCGGCATTCGCAGGTTCGAATCCTTCCACCCCTGCCAAATTTAAGACTGTGGGCCACAGCCCCGGTGTTGCGGACCCGCCCGGAGCGGGCCCGCGTGACTCCTGACAGACCCGCATGATGTGTATCAGCGGGTCTGTGTGTTTTTGGAAACATGCCAGGCAAGCGGCGCTCACTGCCAAGCCCCCCTTGCAACGTGTTGTCCCCGTGCGTATTTTGCTTCGATCAGAAATTTCAGCCACGTTCAAGTCCTTGTAGCAGCTGGGCCCCACATGCAAACGCACCACCCCGATTTCATGGTTTTTACCGGCAATGCCAATCCGAGCATGGCCTCCGAGATTGCCCAGAACCTGGGTATTTCGCTGGGCGCGGCCCATGTGGGACGCTTTTCGGATGGCGAAGTCACCGTCGAGATCCAGCAGAACGTGCGGGCTCGCGATGTGTTCGTGGTGCAGTCGACCTGCGCGCCGACCAACGACAACCTGATGGAATTGCTGATCATGGTCGACGCGCTGAAACGGGCTTCGGCCGAGCGCATCGCCGCGGTGATCCCGTATTTCGGCTACGCGCGGCAGGATCGCCGCCCGCGTTCGGCGCGTGTGCCCATCA
This sequence comes from Polaromonas sp. CT11-55, assembly GCF_047303325.1. Lineage (NCBI taxonomy): Bacteria > Pseudomonadati > Pseudomonadota > Betaproteobacteria > Burkholderiales > Comamonadaceae > Polaromonas > Polaromonas sp. CT11-55. The sequence goes on from NZ_JBKBEX010000001.1 coordinate 100,425, forward strand.
CGGCCAAGGTGGTGGCCAACATGCTGCAGGCCGTGGGCGTGTCGCGTGTCCTGACGATGGACCTGCATGCCGACCAGATACAGGGCTTTTTCGACATTCCGGTCGACAACATTTATGCGTCGCCGGTTCTGCTGGGCGATTTGCGGCAGAAAAATTACGCCGACCTGATGGTCGTCTCGCCCGACGTGGGCGGCGTGGTGCGCGCCCGGGCGCTGGCCAAGCAGCTGGGCTGCGACATGGCCATCATCGACAAACGCCGCCCCAAGGCGAACGTGTCGGAAGTGATGCACGTGATCGGCGACATCGAAGGCCGCAACTGCGTGATCATGGACGACATGATCGACACGGCCGGCACGCTGGTCAAGGCGGCCGAGGTGCTCAAGGAGCGCGGCGCCAAGAAGGTTTACGCCTATTGCACGCACCCGATTTTTTCGGGCCCGGCCATAGACCGCATCGCCAAGGGCGACGCGCTCGATGAAGTGGTGATCACCAACACCATTCCGTTGAGCCCGAACGCCGAAGGCTGCAAGAAGATTCGCCAACTCTCCGTGGCGCCGCTGATCGCTGAAACCATACAGCGCATCGCCAAGGGAGAGTCGGTCATGAGTTTGTTTTCGGACCAGGACAATCTGTTCTGACCTGAAACAAAAAGCGGCTGCCTTACCCGCGAACCCCGAAGTCCAGGGACTTCACCGGTTCATCGGCTCGAGGCAGCTTTTTAAAGCAGAACGAGACTGGTCGCGGTCCGTTCTTTATTGGAGTTGATTATGAAATTCGTCGCTTTTGAGCGCGCAAAGCAGGGCACGGGTGCGAGCCGCCGTCTCCGCATCACGGGCCGCACGCCCGGTATCGTCTATGGTGGCACCGGTGAACCCACGCTGATCGAAATCGATCACAACGCGCTGTTCCACGCCATCAAGAAAGAAGCATTCCATGCCTCCATCCTCGAGATGGAACTGGCCGGCAAAGAACACAAAGTTCTGTTGCGCGACCTGCAAATGCACCCGTACAAGCAGCAGATCCTGCACATCGATTTCCAGCGCGTGGAAGCCAAGACCAAGATGACCGTCAAAGTGCCCGTGCACTACAGCGGTGAAGAAGAGTCTCCAGCCGTCAAGACTGAGAACTGCCTGGTCAACCACGTGATCACCGAATTGACCGTGTCCTGCTTCCCGGCCGACATCCCCGAATTCATCGCCGTCGACCTGAAGGGCCTGAAGAAGGGTTCGCCGCTGCACATCAAGGACATCACGCTGCCGAAGGGCGTGAAGTTTGTCGCCAAGGGCCAGGACAACCCGGTTCTGGTGTCGGTGTCCGCAGTGTCCGAAGAAGCCGAGGCCGATGCCGCAGCAGCCGCTGCCGCAGCCGCACCGGTGGACCCGAAAGCTGCCAAGGCCGCTGCCGCCAAGGAAGCCAAAGCCGGCGCCAAGGCTGACGCCGCCAAGCCTGCCGCCAAGAAGTAATCCACTTCGCGCGCAGGCCTGAAAAGGCCCACGGCCCTTGTCCTCTTGCGGGACAAGGGCCGTTTTTCTTGGAACTCCTCTTTCCCGGTGATGCGGGACGTCGCAGGCACGCCCCTAGAATTGGGCGATGGAAATTTCCCGATGATTAAATTATTTGTTGGTTTGGGCAATCCAGGTGCCGAATACGAAGCCACACGCCACAACGCCGGCTTCTGGTGGATAGACGCCCTCTCGCGCGAGCTCAAGGCGCCGCTCAGCCTGGACAAAAGCTACCACGGCCAGGTGGCCCGCATCACCGTGAACGGCCAGAACGTCTGGCTGCTCAAGCCGCTGACCTTTATGAATGTCTCCGGCAAATCCGTGGCCGCCCTCGCCCGGTTTTTCAAGGTCGCGCCCGAAGAAGTGCTGGTGGCCCACGATGAAATGGACATCGTGCCCGGCCAGGTCAAGCTCAAGTTCGGTGGCAGCCACGCCGGCCACAACGGCCTGCGCGACATCCACGCGCAGCTGGGCACGCCCGACTACTGGCGCCTGCGCATAGGCGTGGGCCACCCGGGTGTGAAGGCCGAAGTGGTCAACTGGGTGCTGAAAAAGCCCTCGGCAGAACACCGCATCGCCATTGAAGACTGCATCGCGCGCTGCCTCAAGGCCGTGCCGGAACTGCTCAGGGGCGAGATGGAAAAGGCCACGATGATGATTCACACCAGCACGCCACCACGGCCCAAGCCGCCGCGCAAGCCTGTCGAGCCCGAGTCCGAAGACTGAGGGCCAAGCCCCCACCTCTATAGGCCTAGCGGGCCGTGATGATGGGAATGACGGCCTGCAGGCGCTGGTACTTTTCCCACAGGGTTTCCCGCGTTTCGATGTGCTGCGGGTTGATGGGAATGCAGGCAACGGGGCAGACCTGCACGCACTGAGGCTCGTCGAAATGGCCCACGCATTCGGTGCATTTGTGCGGGTCGATCTCGTAGATTTCCTTGCCCAGGTAAATCGCCTGGTTGGGGCATTCGGGCTCGCAGACGTCGCAGTTGATGCATTCGTCGGTGATCATCAAGGCCATGTCAGCCCCCTTTACCCGCGTTGGCGGCCTGGTGGGCGGCCGCCAGGGCAGCCGCCACCGCCGGGCTCACCATCTGGGCGACGTCGCCGCCCAGCTTGCTGATCTCGCGCACCAGCGTGCTGCTGATGCATTGCAGCGGTGCGTCGGGCAACAAAAACACGGTTTCCACTTCCGGCCTCAGCTTGCGATTCATCGCCGCCATTTGCGCTTCGTAGTCGAAATCCGTCAGGTTGCGTATGCCGCGCACCACGGCCGAAGCCTTTTGTTCCGCGCAAAAATCCATGATCAGGCCGTCAAACGGCAGCACGGCGACGCCGGCAATGCCCTGGGTCGCAGCCTTCACCTGTGCCACACGCTGCTCCAGCGAGAACAGGGTCTTCTTGTGATGGGCCACGGCCACGGCGATGACGAGCCGGTCAAACAGCCCCGCTGCGCGGCGCACCACGTCGTCATGGCCCAGTGTGAAGGGGTCAAACGTGCCGGAATAGACAGCAATGCGCAGGGTAGCCATGGCTGGAATTATGCCCGCCTCGCCGCCGGAGCCTCCCCGCCGGCGCTTGTAACCACGCGGCAGGCAAGGCTGCGGGATTCAGGCCGCCCCGGCCAGCAAATGAAAATGCACGGCGCCGGCCTTGCCGCTGCGATGCACCCGCAAGCCAAGCGGCAGCAATTCCTCGTCGCCCCAGGCTTTGGGCGCCTCCAGGTAAACCAGGCCGGTCGGGCCTATGGCCCGCGCGGCGGCTTGCAATGCGGATTCAAAAAGCGTGGATTCAAAGGGAGGATCCAGCAATACCAATTGCAGGCTGCCTGGCGCCGCGCGCTTCAAGGCGCTCAGCCCATCCCCGCGCTCGATGCGGCACATATCGGCCTTGAGCCTGGCCTGCACCGCCTTAAGCTGCAGCGCCAGGGCCGGATCCTGCTCGCACAGTAGCACGTCGGCCGCGCCGCGCGAGGCGGCCTCAAAACCCAGCGCACCGGTGCCGGCGAACACGTCCATGCAGCGCCAGCCCGTCAGGTCCTGGCCCAGCCAGTTGAACAGCGTTTCGCGCACGCGGTCGGGCGTGGGCCGCAGGCCGGGCTTGCTGGGCACCGGCAGCTTGCTGCGTTTGTACAAGCCGCCGATGATGCGGATTTCACCGGGAGGTACAGTTTTGCGGCCCACCACCTTGCCGGTTTTAGGCTTTGAACCGGCAGCGGTTTTGGCGGGGGTAGATGCGGGGGTGTATTTCATGGCGCGGCGCCCAGGATGACAGTGACCATTTTTTCGGGTTGCAGCTTGCGCGCAAAAGCGGCCTTGATGTCGGCCACCGTCACTTTGTCGACCTGCTGCGTCCAGGTGTCCAGGTAGTCCAACGGCAGGCGGTTCCAGGCGATGCCGGAAATGTTGTCGAGCAATTTGCGGTTGCTGTCGATGCGCAGCGCAAAGCCGCCTATGAGGTTGTCTTTGGCGTCTTTCAGCTCAGCCTCGGTGGGCCCATTGGCCACAAAGTCTTTGAGCACATCGCGCACCAGCGCCACGGCCTGGGGCGCTTGGTCGGGCCGCGTCTGCAGGCCCACGGTGAAAGCGCCGGCGTGCAGCCCCGGCGAAAAATAGCTGTACACGCCGTAAGTCAGCCCCCGCTTCTCACGCACTTCCCGCGTCAGGCGCGAAACAAAACCGCCGCCACCCAGAATGTAATTGCCCACCGTCAGCGCAAAGTAGTCCGGGTCGGCGCGCTTGTAGCCGGGTTGGCCGATCAGCACATGCGCCTGCGCCGAATCAAAGGGAATGCGTTTTTCCTCGGCCTGGGCCAGCGGCGCCACCTCGGGCACCTGCGGCATGGGCGGCAGGCTGGCGCAAGGCACTTGCGGCAGGCGCGACAGCAAGCGCTCCGCGATCGCATCGGCCTGCGCGCGCGTCACCGCGCCCACCATGCTGATGCGCGCGCGGCAAGGCACCAGGCTGGCGGCGTGAAGCTTGCGCATGTCGTCCACGCCGATGCGGGACAGCGTTTCTTCCGTCACTTGCTGGCCATAGGGGTGGGCGCCGTACACCGCCTGCGCATAGGCCCGGCCGACGATGCTGGCGGGGCGGGTATAGGACTCCTTGATCGAGGCCTGCAACCGCTGGCGTTCGCGCTGCCAGACGGCGTCGGGGAAAGCCGGCTCGGCCAGTTCGCGCGCAGCCAGTGCGACGGCCTTGTTCAGCAGGTCGGGCTCCGTGAGCGAGCGCAGCGAAAAAAACATGCGGTCCGCCGAGGCGCCGGCGCCGAACTGCGCACCCAGATCGGCCCAGGCTTCACTGAGTGCATTTTCGTCAAGGGCCGGCTCGTCAACGCATAGCCCTCCGCATATCCTTTCCGCTGTCCTGGCATCGTTGGCACGCACACCCTTCTCCAGCATGCCCGTCATCGCGCTGGCCAGCCCCGCCTGGGCCGCAGGGTCGCGCCGGGCGCCGGCGTCGAACTCGATCTGGACATCCACCATCGCAATGGCCGGGCTTTCGACCAGATAGACCTGCGCGCCGCTCGGCTGCGTCCACTGCTGGATCGGGATCGCCGCCAGCGCCCCCGCCTGAAAGTTCAGGCAAAAAACACCGATGGCCCAGATAAACACCGAAGTGTTTGCTCTATTTTTAATAGCAAATGTCATGAGAAGTTCAAATCGTCCGGTTCGGGGATCGGGAGTCGGGTATCAGGTCTCAATGCCGGAGCGTGACGGCCGGTTTGCGGGGTTTGCGGTTCGGGTCCGCGGCTTGCGGCAGCAGCGTGGCCATGGTCATCTGGTCGTCGCCGAAATATTTGGCGGCCACGGCCTGTACCTCGGCGGCGGTCACGGTGCGCAGCTGGGCGATCAGGCGGGCGCTGCCGTCCGGCGGCAGGCCCTGGATCCAGTTGGAGCCCAGCTCGCGCGCCTGGCTGGCGACCGAGTCGAGTTTGTAGGTCTCGCTGGCCACCCACTGCGTCTTGACGCGGTTGAGTTCGGCTTCGCTCACGCCTTCGCGTGCGACCAGGGCCACCTGCCGGCGCAGCGCTTCGGCCACCTGCTGCGTGGTCTTGCCCTCGGCGGGCACGCCGTCAAGGACGAAAAGCTGCGGGCCACGCCCGATGAGGCCGCTGGAGGCGCCGGCGCTGTCGGCCACGCGCTCGTTGCCTTGCCCCTGGCCCTGCACCAGCGCGCGGTCCAGGCGGGCACCGCTGTAGCCGTCCAATACGGCCGACAACACCGCCAGCGCCAGCGCATCGCGGCTGGCCGCGGCCGTTGGCGAGGGTTGTGCGCCGGCCGCCGGCGTCACCAGGTCCACCGGCTCCAGCTTGGGCACCTTGAACGACATGCCCACATAGGCCTGGCTGGCCGGGGCTTTGTAGTCCAGCCGGCGCATGCCGTCCTGCTCGGGCTCGATGCGCGGCTTGCGCACAGGCAACGAGCGGGCGGGGATGCCGCCGTAATATCTTTCGGCCAGCTTTTTGACCTGCGCCACCGTCACATCGCCGGCCACCACGACCGCCGCATTCGCCGGCACATACCAGAGCCGGTAGAACTCGCGCAGGTCGCCGGGCGTCATCGCGTCCAGGTCGCTCATCCAGCCGACGACGGGGCGGCGATAGGGCGAAGCCAGGAAGGTGATCGCCGTGGCCTGCTCATACAGCATGGCGCGCGGCGAATCTTCGGTGCGCAGGCGGCGTTCTTCCTTGACGACTTCGATCTCGCGCGTGAACTCCTCGTCGGGCCACTGCATGTGCGCAAAGCGGTCTGCTTCGAGCCGCATCACGTCTTCAAGCTTGCCGGCCGGGATCTGCTGGTGGTAACCGGTGTTGTCGCGGCTGGTGAAAGCGTTGTCGCGCCCGCCCAGCGCCGCCACCCGCTTGGAAAAGTCACCGGGTTTGACCGTGGGCGTGCCCTTGAACATCATGTGTTCCAGCGCGTGGGCCACACCCGAGGTGCCGTCAACCTCGTCCATGGAGCCGACCCGCACCCACAGCATGTGCACCGCCGTGGGCGCGCGGTGGTCGGGCTTGACGATGACCGTGAGGCCGTTGGCCAGCGTGAATTGTTCGACTTCGGGTTGTGGCGCGGGTGCCTGCGCCAGCGCGGCAGCCCCCAGGCACAGGCACAGCCCCAGCAGGGCGGCCGGGACATGGGAAAGGCGGAAAACGGGGCGGGAAAGGGGTACTGGCTGCGTCAAAAGGGCTTGTCTGGGGTGTTTCATAGAATAGATGGGTGGCGCCGCACGTTGCCCCGCAACGGTGCAACAGCCCACTAGGACTCCGCAAGCATACCCAATGTTCAGTTTTTTCAAGAAAAAATCCCCCCCTCCTGCTGCCGTGCCTTCCACGGCATCGCCCGCGCCGACGGCAGACGCCGCTCCCACGCCGGCGTCCGCCGGGGGTGGATTGATAGGCAGCGCGCTGGTCACCCCCATCGCCATGCCGGTCCCCGGCGCCACCCCGCCGGAACGCGAGCGTTGGCTCAGCAAACTCCAGGCCGGCCTGCGCAAAACCGGCTCCGGCATTTCAACGGTGTTCACCGGCAGCCGCATCGACGATGCGCTCTACGAAGACCTTGAAACCGCGCTGCTGATGGCCGACGCCGGCACCAAGGCCACCGAACACCTGCTGGCCGACGTCAAGCGCCGCGTGCGCGAAGGCGGCATGACCCACCCCGTGGCCGTCAAGAATGCGCTGGTGGACTCGATTTCGCAATTGCTCAAGCCGCTGGAGCAGCCGCTGGTGATAGGCCAGTACCAGCCCACGGTGATCATGGTCACCGGCGTGAACGGCGCCGGCAAGACCACCTCCATCGGCAAGCTGACGCGCCACCTGGCGAACGAAGGCGCCTCGGTGCTGCTCGCGGCGGCCGACACCTTCCGCGCGGCGGCGCGCGAGCAGCTCAGCGTCTGGGCCGACCGCAACACCGTCGAGATCGTGAGCCAGGAAGGGGGCGACCCGGCCGCCGTGAGCTTCGACGCCGTGAGCGCCGGCAAGGCGCGCGGCAAGGATGTGGTGCTGGTCGATACCGCCGGTCGCCTGCCCACGCAGCTGCATCTCATGGAAGAGCTGCGCAAGATCAAACGCGTGGTGCAAAAGGCGGATGCCACCGCCCCCCACGAGGTGCTGCTGGTGATCGACGGCAATACCGGCCAGAACGCCCTGGCACAGGTCAAGGCCTTTGACGACACGCTGCAGCTGACCGGCCTTATCGTGACCAAGCTGGACGGCACGGCCAAGGGCGGCGTGCTGGCGGCCATCGCGCTGTGGGCTCGCGAACGCGCGCTGGCCTCACCGGCGCTGCGCCCCGTGTCGGTGTATTTCATCGGCGTGGGCGAGCAACTCGAAGACCTGGAAACCTTTAACGCACGCGAATTCGCGCAGGCTTTGCTGGGCTAAGCGCTTCCTTCAAGCTTCAGGCTTTCAGGCACCCCCCAGGCGCAACAGCAGCACCGCGGCCACCACAAAGGCCACGATAAACACGGTCTCGGTGACCAGCATGGCCACCGGTTTCCAGCCCAGCTTGAGCAGGTCCTCAAAGCTGGTCTTGACACCCGCGGCGGCGATGGCGGTGACCAGCATCCAGCGCGAGGCATCGCCGGCCAGTTGCACCAGCGGCGGGCTGATGAGGCCGGCACTGGCCAGCATCACCAGCACGACAAAGGCGAGCAGAAAGCCCGGCACCAGCGGCACCTCGGTTTCGGGCACTTTCACGGCCGGGTGCTTGCGGTACATCACGGCCACCGCCAGCACCACGGGCATCAGCATCATGACGCGAAACAGCTTGACCACCGTCGCCGTGTCGCCAGCCTGCGGCCCCAGCATCATGCCGGCCGCCACCACCTGCGCCACATCATGGATGGAGCCGCCCAGCACGATGCCGGCCTGACCCGGCAGCAAGCCTATGGCCTGCAGGGTGAAGGGATAGACCACCATGGCCAGCGTCGACAGCACCGTAACGCCCACGACGGCCAGCAGCGTGAAGCGCTCGTTCTCTTTGGTTTGCGGCAGCACCGAAGACACCGCCAGCGCCGCCGACGCCCCGCAAATGGCCACCGCGCTGCCCGAAAGCAGGCCTTCATCGCGCGAACACTTGAGCCAGCGCGCCAGCAGCACGCCCAGCCCTATCGTGAGCAGCACCGCCAGCACGATGACCGCCGCGGTCTCCAGGCCCAACTGGGCCACCTGCGAAAAAGTGATGCGTGCGCCCAGCAGGGCCACGCCGACACGCAGCACCACACGGCCGCAAAAACCTATGCCCTTGATCGCCTGCGGATGGCTGTTAAGAAAGTGAAAGGCCAAGCCTATCAGCAACGCGTACAGCAGTTGCGGCCCGCCGTAATGCTCGGACACAAAAGTGGCCGCCAATGCAATCACCATGCACACCAGAACACCCGGGAAGTACGTGCTCAAGGAAGCCAGCTGCATGCGCCATTTTTGAATCATTGGAACCCAATAAAAATGTCAGAAAAAAGTGGCGGGGTGAGGCCCCCGTCTCAAGGGCCCTTGAGCACGCCTTCGAGCAGGGCGGCGCCGGCAGGACTGCCGGCCACCAGCATCCGGCTCTCCAGCAGCGGCAGGCCGTCCATCGCCCGCATCACGGCGCCAGCTTCGCGCAGCAGCACCGCGCCGGCTGCCGCGTCCCAGGCGCCCATGCCGCGCTCCCAGAAAGCGTCTACCCTGCCGGCCGCCACATAGGCCAGCTCCAACGCCATCGCGCCGCTGCGGCGCACTTGGCCGAAAGTCTTCAGCACGCGGCCAAATTCGGCGAGGTAGTCGTCCATAAAGGCCGCCCCGGGTTTGGGAAACACCGTGGCGACCAGGCACTGGCCCGGCAGGCGCGCGCCGGCGCAGGTGATGGCCCGCCCGTTCAGCCGGGCGCCCAGCCCGGTCGCGGCGGTAAAGACTTCATCGCGCGAAGGATCGACGATCACGCCCAGCACCGGTTCGCGGCCCACGCAGAGGGCGATAGCCACCGCGTACTGCGGATAGCCGCGCGCAAAATTCGCCGTACCGTCTATCGGGTCTACCAACCACGTGGGTTCGTCCGTCAACTCGCCGCCGCCCTCCTCGCCGACAAAGCGGCCCTGCGGCAGCGCATGCTGCAGGGCTTCCTGCAGGTCCTCCTCCACTTCACGGTCAAAGCGCGTGACCCAGTCACCGGGCGCTTTCTGGCTGACATCAGCCGGTTTCAGGCCGGCCTGGGCCTGCTGGATGCGGGCGGCCGCTTCCATGCCGGCGAGCCTGGCCTTCTCCAGTAAAAAAACAAGGTCCATGCTCAAGCTCTCTTGGACAGCACACTGACGTAGTCGTGCGCCTGGGTGTTGATGGTCGATATGCGGTACTCCACCGGCTTGTCGCCAAAGGTCAGCGCCAGCCGGTGCACTTCCATCACCGGCGCGCCGGCCGCCACGCCCAGCACGCGGGCCGTGGTTTTGTCCGCCGCCGCCGCGCGCGCGCGCTCCTGCGCGCGCAGCACGGTGATGCCGAAGTCGGTCTGGTACAGCGCGTAAATCGTGCTGGGCCTTTCGACAAAGCGCTTTTCGGTGAGGTTGCGAAACAGCGCCGCCGAGATCGCCAGCCTGTCATGCATCACCACGCGGCCGCGCAACGCGAGCCGGTTCTCGGCCCTGAACACCGGCTCGCCGGCTTTGATGCGCAAGGCCGCGGCCTCAAGCTCGTTCGCCCGCTCGCGCGCGAAGGCGATGCAATCGATTTCGGGGTAGTCGCGCTCGCGCGCCTCATCGTCGTCGCCGAAGTTCCAGCGCGGCTCCACATGGAAAAACTGGAACATGAAGCGGGCATCGGTGTGCGGCGCCACAAACGTGCCCTTGCCCTGGCGGCGCAGCAACACGTGCTCATGCACCAGTTCATCCACCGCATGGCGCAAGGTGCCCACGCTGACCTGCAGGCTTGTGGCAATTTCAGCCTCGCTGGGCAGGGGTTTACCCGGACCGTAGTGGCCGGCTTCAATGAGTTTTTGCAGCTCCCGCTTGACCTGGCGGTACAGCGGCATGGTGTCCCCGCCCGCCAGCGGGCGCAGGGGTGTGGGTCTGGTTTTCGCGTTCACGGCCGTCATTGAAACACCAATGGACGGGTCGTACAAGTCATATATATGAGTGAATTGACAAGGTCCCTACCCTCCATAAAACTGGCGGCTCGATTCAACCCAGCCTCTTGATGGAGAACCCATGATTCATTTTGTATTGCATGACGCCAAAGACACCGTGGCCGTCGTGGTGGTGGAAGGTGTAAAGGCCGGAACCGCCATGACCGGCTGGATCATGGACGAGGACCGCATGATCAATGTGCAGGCCCAGCAGGACATCCCCATCGGCCACAAGGTGGCGCTCAAGGACATGGCCGTCGGCGATACGGTGCTCAAGTACGGCATCGACATGGGCAAGGTCGTCGCCAACATCAAGGCGGGCCAGCATGCGCACGTCCATAACATCAAAACAAAGAGGTGGTAGTTGATGGCTTGCCTGGCTACTGCGCGGGCGAAATGCTGCGTTGCAAATCCTCGCCGGGCAGTAGCCCGTCTGCGGTTTGCGCCTTGCCTGCCGCCCGCTCGCTACGCCATCCAAACCATCAACTCAGAAGACTTTTAAAGGATTTTTCATGTCAGTCATTAACAAAGACACCACATTTCTGGGCTATCGCCGCGAGAACGGCCGCGTCGGCGTGCGCAACCACGTCATCATCCTGCCGCTGGACGACCTGTCCAACGCGGCGGCCGAAGCCGTGGCCCACAACATCAAGGGCTGCATGGCGATCCCGCACCCCTACGGCCGGCTGCAGTTCGGCGCCGACCTGGAGCTGCACTTTCGCACGCTGATAGGCGCGGGCTGCAACCCCAACGTCGCGGCCGTGGTGGTAATAGGCATTGAAGACGGCTGGACCAAAAAAGTCGTCGACGGCATCGCGACCACCGGCAAGCCGGTGATCGGGTTCGGCATCGAGGGCCACGGCGACCACGAGACCATCATGAAGGCCTCCAGGGCGGCGCGCGAGTATGTGCAATGGGCCAGCGAAAAGCAGCGCGAGGTCTGCAGCATCTCCGAACTCTGGGTCTCCACCAAATGCGGCGAGTCCGACACCACGTCGGGCTGCGGCGCCAATCCCACGGTGGGCAATGCTTTCGACAAGCTGCACCCACTGGGCAACTACCTGTGCTTCGGCGAAACCTCGGAAATCACCGGCGGCGAAAAAATCGTGGCCGACCGCTGCGCCAACGACGCGGTGCGCGAGCGCTTCATGTTCATGTTCAACCGCTACCAGGACATGATCAACCGCCACAAGACCAGCGACCTGTCCGATTCGCAACCGACCAAGGGCAACATCGCCGGGGGCCTGACGACCATCGAGGAAAAAGCCCTGGGCAACATCCAGAAGATAGGCAAGGTCTGCACGGTGGACGGCGTCATCGACAAGGCCGAGATGCCCACGCACCCGGGCCTGTGGTTCATGGATTCGTCGAGCGCCGCCGCCGAGATGGTGACCTTGTGCGCAGCCTCCGGTTACGCGGTGCACTTCTTCCCCACGGGCCAGGGCAATGTGATCGGCAACGCCATCGTCCCGGTGATCAAGATCTGCTCCAACCCGCGCACCGTGCGCTTGATGAGCGAGCACATCGACGTGGACACCTCGGGACTGCTGCAGCGCGAGATCACGCTGGACCAGGCCGGCGACAAGCTGCTGGAGAACATGCTGCGCACGGCCAACGGCCGCCTGACCGCGGCGGAAGCGCTGGGCCACCGCGAGTTTGTGCTGACGCGCCTCTTCGAATCCGCTTGAGGCCAGCACAAGCATGGCGCGCATAGTCATCTGCGAATTCATGGACGAGCGCGCCGTGGCGCGGCTTGAAGCCGCGCACGAGGTGCTCTACGACCCGCAACTGGTGGGCGATGGCGCCCGCCTCCGGGCCGAGGCAGCCACAGCCGATGTGCTGGTCGTGCGCAACCTGACCCAGGTGCGCGGCGAACTGCTGGCCGCGCTCACGCGCTGCAAGGTGGTGGGCCGGCTGGGGGTGGGCCTGGACAACATCGACGTGCCGGCCTGCGAGGCCCGGGGCATCAAGGTCATCCCCGCCACCGGCGCCAATGCGCTCAGCGTGGCCGAATACGTGATCGCCAGCACCATGCTGCTGCTGCGCGGCGCCTTCGCCTCCAGCGCGGCGGTGGCCGCAGGCCAGTGGCCGCGCGCGGCGTTGGGCAATGGGCGCGAGACCGCCGGGCAGACGCTGGGCATCATAGGCTTCGGCTCTATAGGCCAGACCACGGCGCGCCTGGCGCGCGGCCTGGGCATGCGGGTCATCGCGTACGACGCAATGCTGCAGCGCGATGCACCAGTGTTCGCACAGACAGGCGTCGAAGGAGTCGGCCTCGACGAACTCGTGCGCAACGCCGACGCCATCACGTTGCATGTTCCCCTGCTTGACACCACGCGCGGCCTCTTCAACGCGGCCCGCATCGGCGAGATGAAAAAAGGCGCGGTACTGATCAACACCTCACGCGGGCATATCGTCGACATCGATGCGGTCGCCGCCGCTCTACGGACAGGCCAATTGGGCGGCGCGGCGATCGACGTTTTCGATGTGGAACCTTTGCCTGTAAGTCCTTCGTTGCAGGATTGCCCCAACCTGTTGTTAACCCCCCACATCTCGGGCGTCAGTACGCAGTCCAATGAGCGCGTATCGGTGATGATCGCCGATAAGGTTCTGGAAAGTTTTTCGTAAATGGCGCATTTGACTCTTGAAGAAGCCACCCGCCTTGGCGCGCAGGCCTTGCGCTGCGCGGGCGCGTCCGAAGAAATGGCGCTGAGCACCGCGAAGGCGCTGGTGCGCGCGGACGCGCAAGGCCTGGCCTCCCACGGCCTGAGCCGCGTGCCGCAATACGCCACCCACCTGAGCAACGGCCGCGCCGACGGCCAGGCCGTGCCCGTGGTGGCGCGCAAAAAAGGCGCGACGGTGCTGGTCGATGCCGGCGAAGGCCTGGCCTTTCCGGCCTGCGACCTGGCGATCGCCACGGCGATCACCACGGCGCGCGAGATGGGCGTGTGTTTTGTGGGCATCACCAACAGCCACCACTGCGGCGTGTTGATAGACCACCTGCGCGCCGCGGCCGATGCCGGCCTGGTGGGCCTGGGTTTCGCCAACGCGCCCGCGGCCATGCCGGCGGCCGGCGGCAAACACCCGGTGTTCGGGACCAACCCCCTGGCCGCGATCTTTCCGCGCCGCGACGCCGACCCGCTGATGATCGACCTCTCGCTCAGCGAGGTCGCGCGCGGCAAAGTCATGCTGGCCGCCAAGGAAGGCAAATCGATCCCGCTGGGCTGGGCGCTGGACACCGAAGGCCGGCCGACCACGGACGCGCAGGCGGCGCTGGAGGGCTCCATGCTGCCGCTGGGCGCGGTGAGCAGCCCCAAAGGCTCGATGCTGGCGCTGGTCGTGGAGCTGCTTGTCACCGCCGTGATAGGCGCGCGCTTTTCTTTTGAGGCATCCTCCTTTTTTGTCGATGAAGGCAACCAGCCGCGCATAGGCCAGGCCTTTATCCTGATAGACCCGGGCGCCCTGGCCGGCGCCGACAGCTACTTTGAGCGTATGGAAACCCTGATCGCCGAAATGCTGCAAGACGACGGCGTGCGCCTGGCCGGCGCGCGGCGCATCGCGCTGGAAGCCAAGGCACAGCAGGCGGGGATCACCATCCCCGACGCGCTCAAGTTTCAATTGGATCAGTTAGTCAGTGAGGGATCAGTTGTTTAGTTAAAACTCAAGGAGATTGGCATGAAGCGTCGTGACATCGTATTGGCATCAGCAGGTGCAGCCCTGACGGGCGTTCCGGGCCTGGGCCTGGCCCAACAGACCTTTCCCAAACCGGGCAGCACCATCAAGTATGTGGTGCCATTTACGCCCGGTGGCCTGACCGACATCATGGCGCGCACGGTCGCCCAGAAGCTCTCCGAAGCGTGGAAGACTTCGGTGATTGTCGAAAACAAGGCCGGCGGAAACGCGCAAATTGGCGCCGAGTTCGTCGCCAAGTCACCACCCGACGGCAACACGCTGCTGGCCATCACCTTGACGCATGCGGCGAACGTATCCCTTTATCCCAACGCCCCCTTCAGCTTCACCAAGGACTTGCGTCCTGTCGCCCTGCTGGCCAATTCGCCGATGCTGGTTGTTGTCCCCACCGCCAGTCCGATCAAGGACTTCAAGGACCTGATGGCGGTGTCCAAAACCAAGCAGCTGAGCGCGGGCTCCAGCGGCAACGGCACACCCGCGCACCTGACCATGGCTTTGTTCAACGAGCTGAACAAAACGAAAATGATCCACGTCCCCTACCGCGGTGGTGCGCCATCGATGGTCGACCTGATCGGTGGCCAGCTGGACGTGGTCTTTTCCAACTATCCGGAATCGATCGCTCACGTCAAAGGCGGCAAGCTGCGCGCGATCGCCATCTGCAGCCTGGGCCGGCACCCGGGGGTGCCCGATGTTCCGACCGCCCTGGAAGCGGGCATGCCGGGTCTCTTTGTCGAAAACTGGACGGGCGCCATGCTCCCGGCCAAGACACCGGATGACATCGTGGACAAATTCTCGCGCGAGATGATCAAGATCATGTACAGCGCCGAAGTGGAAGAGCGCGCCAAGCAGCAAGGCTTTCGCGTCTCACAAAAGGGTTCAGACGAGTTCGGCCGCTTCCTGAAAAGCGAAATAGACCGCTGGAGCCGGATTATCAAGACCGCGAAAATCACGCCGACCTGATGTCGCCCGGGCGCCGTGCCCGGCTTTGTAAAACACCGCGGCTGTATTAAAGTGGAAGAAAAGTGGAAGAAAAAAGGCGCTGATTGCGCCTTTTTTCCCAAAGGAGACAGACATGGACAATACGGCGCACACACACGATACCCCCGGCACTGCCGACGCACCGGCCGAACCCCGCAAAGTCGACCAGTTGCTCGCGCATTACGGCGAAAGCCACCAGAACCCGCGCAACGAGCTGATCCACTTCATCGCCATTCCCCTCATCATGCTGAGCCTGGTCGGCATGCTGTTTGCGCTGCATCCCTATGTGGCCTATGCCTTTGTCGCGGCCAGCATGGTCTATTACGCCCGCCTGTCGGCAGTGTTCTTTATGACCATGGCGGTCTGGTCGGTGCTGTTCATCGCCCTGGTGTTCGCCATGGGGCCGCTGGTGTTGCCGCTCAGCATCGCCATTTTTGTGGGCGCCTGGATCCTGCAATTCATTGGCCACAAGATAGAAGGCAAAAAGCCCTCGTTTTTCGAAGACATCCAGTACCTCTGGGTCGGCCCGCTGTTTGTGCTGAGCAAGCTGTTCGGCAAGCTGGGCATACGCTGGTAATGCATCCAGCTTGAAAAAGCGCCTTTCGTCTCCACTTGCGAGGTTTAAACCTTTTCACAGGTGTTTCGCTTGATCAGCAAAATTCTGCGTTTTTTCCTCAAACTGGTGCTGGGCCTGTTTGCGGCGGTGTTTGCCCTCAGCTTGCTGGCGGCCGCGCTGATCGTCGTGGTGCTGAGCCTGCTGAAGTCCCTGGTCACCGGCCGCAAGCCGGCGCCGGCCATGGTGTTTGGCCGCTTCCAGCGCTACTCGCCGCAGGGCATGTGGCCGGGCGGCGCAGGCCGTGAGGCCGGCAACGCAGGGCGCGCCGGCGACGTGGTGGATGTCGAGGTGCGTGAAGTGCGCGACGACAAACGCCTGGAATAAAGCTCCCCACGCTCACCGGGGAAGCGTCTCCGACATAGCCGCGCTGCGCAGCAGCTAGGTTGAAGGCGAAGGCCTCAGCCCGGCATGTGCAGCTTTGCACCCGCCACGTCCATGCCTATGCGCAGGATGGTTCCACTGGTCGACTCCGTGCAGTACAAGGTCTTGCGATCCACTCCGCCAAAAGCGAGGTTGGTCAGCGAGACAGCTGAAGCGCCGCGCAGCAGCTGCATAGGCTCGGCCCGGTGGTTCAGCACCCACACATAGCCCAAGCCCGGGTTGGCCACCAGAAGGCGGCCGGCCTCGTCCATGGCCAGGCCGTCGGGGCCGCTGGGGCCATACGAGGTAAAAAATTGCCCGGCCTTGGAGACGCCCCCATCGGCCAGCAGCGGCATGCGCCAGACACAGTTGCCGCGCGTGACGGCCACGAACAGAAATTTTTCATCGAGGGACAACACGATGCCGTTGGGGCTGGGCACGTTGGACAGCAGCAAGTCCAGCTTGCCTGCGGGCGTCAGGCGATACACCCGGCCGGTCGGGTCGTGCAGGCCGGTCTGGCCTTGGTCGGTGAAATACAGATTGCCCTGTGAGTCAAAGGTGAGATCGTTCAGACCCTTGAAGCTTTCGGTGTTGCGGCGGCCCAGGTAGGGGCGCACCGCGCCGCTGCGGACGTCGACCACCATCAGGCCGTTGAGGTAGTCGGTCACCAGCAGTTCGGTGGCGCTTAAAAACTTCATGCCGTTGGGCTCGCCCTCCCATTGCGCAATCAGTTCCCATTCGCCCTGGGTGTCGATGCGAAACACGCGGCCGAACGGGATATCAGTCACATACAGGTTGCCGGCATCGTCGAACACCGGTCCCTCCAGAAAGGAGTCGGTCTCGCGGCCGCCCTGGTTGGCATCGCCCCACACGGTGCGCCTGGGCTGGCGGTAGCGCTGCGGCAGCGTGGAGAATATCTCCAGGGAGCGAACTTCGGGTGGATTCAGAAGAAACATGGCGCACCCATCCAAGGAGTTACAGAGGTCAAAAGCCGTACAGCCTGGCCGGATTGTCGACGAGTATCCTGTCGCGGACGGCCGCCGTGGGCGCCCAGTCGTCCAGCAGGTTGAGCATGGCAGCGTCGTCGGGCTTATCGCCCGCCTTCTTGGTTGGATGCGGCCAGTCGCTGCCCCAGACCATGCGCTCGGGCGCCAGGCCTATCAAGGCTCGCGCAACCATGCCGCTGTCGGACAAATCCGGTTTCTGGCTGGTGATGTAGGCGCCGGACAGCTTGAACCAGGCCCGGCCGCTGTCCAGCAAGCCGGCATACAGCGCGAAAGCCGGGTGCCTGAGGCCCTGCGGCTGCGGCAACTGGCCCATGTGGTCAACCACCAGCGGGCATGCCAGGCGCCCCAGCGTGTCACCCGCTGCCAGCAGCTTGTCCGCCGTGCCGTTGATCTGCATGTGCCAGCCCAATGGCGCAATGCGTTGGCCCAGCGGCTCCATCATGTCCGCCGTGATGCCGACCGGAAAACTCAGGTTGAAACGGACGCCGCGCACCCCCGCCGCATGCAGGGCCTGCAGCTGCGCATCGGTCACACTGGTGTCCACAACGGCGACACCGCGCGATGCCCCGCCAAACGCCTTGAGCGCGTCGGCCAGCAAGCGGTTGTCCACGCCATAGGTGGACGGCTGCACCATCACGTTGCGCTGCAGGCCCAGGCGCTGCTGCAGCAAGCGGTAGCCGGCCACGGTGGCGTCATCGGGCAGCAGCGTGGCCGAGGGATGGGCCGGGTAACGCCGGTCGTAAATATGGTGGTGGCAGTCGCAGGCCAAGGCGGGCATGGCAAAGCGCGGAACGGCCGATCCCGCGGAATGCGGCACCGGTGTGGGCTGGGGTTTGGGCGGCTCCGCAGCGGGCGATGTTGCGGTGGCGGCACAGCCGCCCAGGCCGGCCAGGGACGCAGCGGCGCCAAGGCCGGCGACAAACCGGCGGCGGCTTGCTTCAAGTGCGGAAAGCGGCAATGAGGTCATGCGGGTCATCCGTGTTGTTGGGGACTCAGTCCGCCTTGAGGTTCAGTTCTTTCGCCACCTGGCTGTAGGTCGCCACCTCACGCGCCATCTGGTTCGCAAAGGCCTCGCCGCACAGCGGCTGGGGCACCATGCCGAGCGAGCGCAGTTTTTCGGAACCGGCGGCCGAAGCGGCGTACGCCAGCGCCTCGCGCTGCAGCAGCTTGACCACGGCCTCGGGCGCGGCGGCCGGGGCCAGCAGGCCATACCAGGCGTCGGCGGCATAACCCTTGACACCGGCTTCGTCAAAGGTGGGAACACCGGGCAACTGCGCCGAGCGCTGGCTGCTTGCAATGGCCAGCGCCGTGAGCTTGCCGGACCTGATCATCGGCAGCACCGAGCCCAGCGTGGCAAACGAGGCGTCGACCTGCCCGGCCATCACGTCGGCCACGGCGGGTGCGGCGCCCTTGTAGGGAATGTGCGTCAGCTTCACGCCCGCCTGGCGGGCGAAAACCTCGCCGGCAAAGTGCACCGAGCTGCCTATGCCCGGTGAGGCATAGGTGATGGCCAGCGGGCTGGCCTTGGCCTTCTGCACAAACTCCGCCAGCGTCCTGGCGCCCAGCGAAGGTCCCACCACCAGCACCGTGGGTGCCGATGCCAGCATGCACACCGGCTTGAAGGACTTGAGCGCGTCAAACTTGACCCGGCCGCTGTAGAGCGCCGGAATCATGGTGTGGTTGGTGGCCGCCAGCAGCAGCGTGTGCGCATCCGCCGCATTCGCCACGGCTTCCGCCGCGATGATGGTGTTGGCGCCGGGCTTGTTGTCCACGATCATGGGCTGGCCCAAACCCTTGGCCGCGTGTTCGGCAAAACTTCGCGCCACGATGTCGGTGGGGCCGCCGGCGGCAAAGCCGATCACCAGCCTGACCGGCTGCACCGGCCACCCAGGAGCCTGCGCCCGCGCCGGCGCCGCGCCAAAGACCCAGGCTATCAGGCAGCCTCCGAGGAAGAACCGGCGCAGCATTTATTGCTTCTCGATATCCGCGGCTGCCGCCACCTTGGCCCATTGCTGCGTGCTGTCACGCAACATCTTTGCGAAGACCGGGCCGCCCACGCTGATCGGAACCGCGCCGAGGTTGTCGGCAAAGGTCTGGAAATCCGCCGAAGCCATGGCCACCTCGATTTCCTTTTGCAGGCGGGCCATGACAGCCGGCGGCGTGCCTTTGGGTGCCCACAGGCCGGTGAAATTGATGACACCGTATTGTTTGAGCCCGAGCTCCTTGAAGGTGGGCACATCGGGCAGGGCCTTCAGCCGCCTGTCGCCGCTCACGGCCAGCAGGCGCATCTTGCCGCCCTTGACCTGGTTCATGACACCGGGCGTCGAAGCCATCTGGAAATCGATGGTGCCCGACAGCAGGGCCAGCGTGGCCTCGCCGGCGCCCTTGTAGGGAACATGGGTGATGTCTATCCTGGCCGCGCTGCGCAAGGCCTCGGTGGCGAAATGCGGCATGGAACCGGCACCACCCGTGCCGTAGTACAGCTTGGAAGGGTTGGCCTTGGCGAAGGCCAGCAGCTCCTGCAGGGTCTTGAACTTCGAGTCGGCCGCCACGGCCAGCGTCACCGGCGCGAAATTGAAGCCGGCGACCGGCACCAGGTCCCGCTCGTAGTCCCACGGCAGCTTCTTGAAGACGTGGGGCAGCATCGAGTAAGTGGTGTCGTTCGCCAGCAGGGTGTAGCCGTCCGCCGGCGACTGGACGACTTGCGAGGCGCCTATGGTGCCGGTGGCACCGGCCTTGTTCTCCACGAAGAAGGACTGCCCTGTTTGTTCGGTGAGCTTCTGCGCGATCTTGCGCGTCACCTGGTCCACCGCGCCGCCGGGCGGGTAAGGCACGACGATCTTGACGGGTTTGGCGGGCCAGGCGGATTGGGCCTGCACCAAGGCAGGCATGAGCGCCAGGCCGGCCAGCGTGCAGCCGGCCAGGGCGGCCCGGCGGGTGAAAGTCAAAAACATGTCTGTCTCCTTTTTTTGTGAAATCAACAATCAGTCCAAAGTAATTCCGGCGGCGCTGATGACGCGGGCCCACTTGGTCGTTTCGGCAGCCGTGAACCGGGCGAACTCGTTTCGGCTGCTGCCTATGGCCTCGGCGCCGTTGGCAGCCAGCCGCTGGCGGATATCAGGCAAGGCCATGACCGCGTGCAGTTCGGCCTCCAGCCGGTCCAGCACGGCTTTGGGCGTGCCTGCCGGCGCCCACAGGCCGTTCCATTCCTGCGCGTCAAATCCCGGCAAGCCGGACTCCGCCACCGTGGGCAACTGTTTGACCAGCTCCGCTCTTTTGGGCGAAGTCACGGCCAGCGCGCGCAGCTTGCCGCTCTTGACCAGGGGGTAGGACGCGGGCATGGCCGAGAACATCAGGTCCACCTGTGCGGCCATCAGGTCAGTCAAGGCAGGTGCGCCACCGCGGTAAGGGATGTGGGTGATGAAGAGCTTGTGCCCCTGCTTGAACAGCTCGCCGGCCAGGTGCTGCGCGCTGCCGTTTCCCGCCGAGGCGAAAGACAGCTTTCCAGGGTTGGCCCTGGCGGCCTTCAACAGGTCGGCCATCGTCTGGTAGGGTGAGTTGGCCGGCACCACCAGCAGCATGGGCACCTGCATCAGCAGGGACACCGGCACCAGGTCCTTGGCCGGGTCAAACGGCATGCGCCCCTGCAGGCTGGGATTGACGGTAAAGCCGGTGGCATCGAGCAGCAAGGTGTAGCCGTCGGGGACAGACTTGGCGACAGTCGCCGCGCCTATCGCGCCATTCGCGCCAGGGCGGTTGTCAACGACGACCTGTGTCTTGAGCCGTTCGCCCAGCGCGATGGCGACCAGGCGCGCCGTCTGGTCGGCCGCGCCGCCCGCGGGGTAAGGCACGACCAGCTTGACCGGGCGGTCGGGCCAGGCGGCCTGGGCCCGGGCACTGAAGGTGATGAAGTTGCCGGCCGCCAGGGCGGCGGCGGCAAGGGCCAGGCGGCGGCGGTGTCCTTGAAATTTCTGTGGCATGTCTGTCTCCGTTTATTTATTTATGGGTTTGCTGCGCCTGCCCTATACCGTCGCGATGGGGGTGGCCGGTGACCCCACCGCCCCCGGCAATCGCAGCGGCGGCGCGGTCAGCAGGAAGCGGCTGCGCCCATGGGCACGCAGCCAGCGTGCGAGTTCGGTGAGGTACCAGAGCTCGCCCAGGTGGATGCCGTTCTTGAACAGGCAGTGCTCGTGCAGCGGCAGGCGCGCTTGCCGCAGCGGCGTGCCGGCTCGCGCCGCGCCGGCCAGCTTGGGTAGCACCAGTTCCACCGCCGGGTTGTCGGCCAGCAGGCAGGCCAGGCGGGTGTCGGTGATCCAGTTGAGCAGCCTGGCGTCGTGGCCGTCAAGGCCGCTGCCGCTGGCGTGCAGCTGCGCCACATCGGGCTGCCGGTTCATGGCCAGCAAGGTGTCCGCAAAACCGGTGTGCAGGCACACCATGTCGCCCGCTTCCACCTCCACGCGGTCGGCCTCCAGGACGCGCATCAGCGCGTCATAACCGATCGCCCGCCGCTGGCGGCCCACATGGTGCTCAAGGTCTATCATCACGCCCCGGCCCTGCGCGCCATGTTCGGCCAGCACGGCAATGCTCAAGGCATCGGCCCTGGGCTCCGGATAACGCGCCCAGGGTTCGGCCGGCTCCGGGTCTTCCACACCGGGACGGATATGCTCGCCGGCGCGAAAACCGTTGTAAAACACCGCCTCGGCTACGCCGTCCCCATCGGCGTCAAAATGGCTGCCCACGTGCGCGAAGCTGTCCCACTGCGTGGAGTACTGCAGGCTCATGAGCACCACATCGTCGTTCACCACATCGCTGAGCTCGGGGTCTTCCGACTGGTAGGACCAGCAAAAGCCCTGCTGCCCAGCGCTCTGGCCGTCGCGCAGCACGCTGTAGCGGCGCGGCGGCAGGCGGCGCGGATTCATGCGCTGGCCGCCGGGCACATCGAGCGGCAGCGAAAGGCAAAAGGTCTTGCCCTCGCGCACTTCAGCGACGCCTTGCAGCACCTTGGCGGCATCCACAAGATTCATGCGGCCGCGCTGGTCGTCGGGGCCGAACTCGCCCCAATGGCTGCCGGGTGGCGCGTTTTTCCAGCGTTGGCTTGCCATGGTGCCGAGTCTCAGGCCGCGACGGGTGAACGGCTTTGCAGCACCGCCAGCGTGTTGTGCGCGGCGGCGACGCCCATGTTGACGTAGGCATCGCTGGTGACGCCGCCTATGTGCGGGCTGAGGATGAAACCGGGCTGGTGGTGAAAGATGTGTGGTGCCGTCATGGGCTCCACTGCAAAACTGTCGAGCGCGGCCATGCCGACCTGGCCCGACTGCACAGCCGCCAGCAGCGCGGGCTCGTCAACCAGCCCGCCGCGCGCGGTGTTCACCACGATCACGCCTTTTTTGCACTGCGCCAAGGTGTTCGCGTTGAGCAACTGCTTGTTGTCGGCCGTCAGCGGGCAGTGCAGGGAAATGGCATCGGACTCGCGCCAGAGCGTGTCCAGGTCGATGGGCTGAATATAGGCGGGCAGATTCTTCGCAAAGGGATCGAAGCCCAGCACGCGCATGCCCATGGCGTCACACATCTTCGCGAAGCGCAGGCCTATGGCGCCCAGGCCGATCAGGCCTATGCTGCGCCCGCCCAGCTCCATGCTCTTGTGCGTGGCCTTGTCCCAGTGGCCCGCGTGCATGCGGGCGTTGAGCTGAACCACCGACTTGGCGCAGGCCAGCAGCAGGGCCAGCGCCTGCTCGGCGACCGCGGCCGCGTTGGCGCCCACGGCAGCAGTGACCGCTATGCCGCGCGCGGCCGCCGCCGCCTTGTCGATGGTGTCCGTGCCGCTGCCGTGTTTGGAGATGACTTTGAGGGCCGGCGCGGCATCCATGACCTCGGGCGTGATACTGCTGTAGCGCACGATGATGGCCACCGGGTTGTGGCGCCTGCACAGGGCCACCAGGTCGTCCACCTGCGGCGCCCTGCCGGCATAAACAACCTCAAAGTCCTCGAGCAAGGCCAGCGCCTGGGGGGCCAGGTCGGCGGCGGTGACCAGGATGGCGGGCTTGGCGCTCACAGGCTTTCCCCCGCTTGCAGCACGCCGGCGGCCACCAATGACTCATTCAACCAGGGCGCGCTGGTTTTGCCTTCCTTGATCTGGGCGATGCGTTTGGCCTCGGCCACCACCTTGTGCGCCGCCAGCGGCAGCAGCGATTCAATCTTTTCGCGCTCGACCACGACCACGCCGTCGCCGTCGCCGCAGATGAAGTCGCCGGGATGGACCGTCACGCCGCCCACCGACACCGGGTGGCCGATGCGGCCGCCGGCCTGCTTGGTCGGGCCGTTGGGATTGGTGCCGACCGAGAACACCGGGTAGTCCATCTCGTCGATCTCCAGGCTGTCGCGCACCGCGCCATCGATCACCACAGCGGTCAGCCCCAGTTGCCGGCATGCCGTCATCATGATGGTGCCCATGAGTGCGCTGGTCTGGTCGCCTTTGCCGTCGATCACCAGCACGTCGCCCGGCCGGGCCAGCGCCATGGCGGCATGAATCATGAGGTTGTCGCCCGGACGGACCTCGACGGTGAAGGCCGTGCCGGCGAACTTCATGCGCGGGCGCAGGGCCTTGATGCGGCCGTGCAGTGCGCCGCGCCGGCCCGCCACGTCGGCCAGGATGGCGGGCTGGTATTGCGCGGCCTGCGCGACGATGTCGGCGGGTACGCGGTCGAAGTTTTTAATGATGTCGCGCTGGTTCATGGGTGTGTTCAATAAGAAGTGTGGGAAAAAATTTGCTAGCGTGCTCAGTCCAGCTTGGCGCCGGATTCTTTGACGACCGGTGCCCAGCGCGTGATTTCGGCCTTGATCAGCGCGCCCAGCTGTTCGGGCGTTCCACCCAGCACGGCGGCGCCCTGGTCACCGAGTTTTTTCTTGACGTCGGCGGTCTGCAGCGCCTTGTTGAGTTCGGTGTTCAGGCGCAGCACGATGTCCCTGGGCACGGCCGCGGGGGCCACCACGCCAAACCAGGTCACCGCCTCGAAACCCTTGTAGCCCGACTCGGCCACCGTCGGCACCTGCGGCAGGTCGTCCACGCGCTTGAGAGACGTGACGGCGATGGCGCGCATCTTGCCGTTCTTGATGTGGCCCAGCAGCGTGGGCACCGATGACATATACAGCTGCACCTGGCCGCCTATGACGTCGGTTGCCGCCTGGGCCATGCCTTTATAGGGCACGTGGATGAATTTGACCCCGGCCGTCTTCTGCAGCAGCTCGCTGGCCAGGTGGGCCACGGTGCCATTGCCGGGGGACGCGAAGTTGAGGGACCCAGGTTTGGCCTTGCTGGCGTTGACCACATCGGCCAGCGTTTTGTAGGGTGAGTCGGCGGCCACCACCAGCACCAGCGGCGCGCTGGCCACCAGGCCGACCGGCGCCAGGTCCTTGACCGGGTCGTAGGGCATCTTGCTGTAAAGCGCGGGGTTGATGGCCAGGTTGCTGGTTTGCCCCAGCGCTAGCGTGTAACCATCGGGGGCCGCCTTGGCCGCGGTATCCACACCCAGGTTGCCGCCGCTGCCGGGCCTGTTGTCGATGACAAAAGTCCAGCCCAGCGTGGTGGACAGCTTTTGGGCCACCTCCCGCGCAATGATGTCCGTGCCCCCACCCGCCGGGAACGGCACGACCAGGCGGATCGGCTTGTTGGGGTAGGCCTGCTGGGCCAGCGCGGGAATCGCCAGGATGGCAAGCAGGGCAGCCAACAGGCCGCGGCGCAGAAAAATCATGAAATGTCTCCGTTGTTATGAACTCGCCCGCAAATTGTCATGCAACGTTCCGTTTGTTAAAATACAGTTTCATCTGTCGCAACGAACTCCATGGCATGAACCCATCCTCGCCCAGCACCCCCAGGCCGGCGGCCGATGAAGAATCCACGGGTGTCAGCGCCGTCACCCGCGCGCTGCGGCTGCTGGAGGCCTTCGGCACCAGCGATGCCCAGCTGACCCTGGCTGAATTGAGCCGCCGCACCGGGATGCACAAGACCACGGCGCTGCGCATCGCCCGCACGCTGGCGACGGACCATTACCTGGTGCAAAAGGAAGACGGCAGTTGGCGGCTGGGCCGGGCCGCCGGCTGGCTGGGCGCCTGCTACCAGGCAACCTTCAATGTGCATGAAGTGGTGGAGCCCGTGCTGCGGGAACTCACCATAGAGACCGGCGAAAGTGCCTCGTTTTATGTGCGCGAAGGCAACCAGCGCACCTGCCTGGCCCGGGTTGACGGGCCGCGCACCATCCGCCACCACGTGCGTGTCGGCATCGGGCTGCCGCTGGACCTGGGCGCGCCGGGCCGGGTGATACTGGCCTTTTCGGGCGAGCCCGGCGAGCCCTATGAAACGATCCGGCAGCGCGGCTACCACCTGTCGCTGGGCGAACGCGAACCGGAGGTGTCCAGCGTGTCGGCGCCGGTGTTCAGCATGGGATGGCGGCTGCTGGGCTCGGTCTGCATTTCAGGGCCCACCTCGCGCCTGACGGAGCCGCGCCTGAAGGAGCTGGCCCAAACCGTGATCCGGGCGGCCAACCAGCTGTCCTATGCGCTGGCGGGAAGCCGCAACCCCAAGGAACCCGGGCCAACCGCCGTTCCCGCCGCCTGGCACCCTTGATCGTCTTATGCCCTGGTAATTGGAAGAATTACCCGCATTTACATCCCGGAAACCAACGGCGCCCGAACCAAACCCGGACGCCGCGCTCATACTGGGGACCAAGGGTTATTACTTATTAGCCTTGCGCTATCCGAGTCATTGAACCTATTGCTTAGCACTCTCTCTAACAGAGTGCTAATATTTAGCACTAGAGAAAAGGAGTTCTGCAGTGTCATATGCTCTTTCCCCCCAATCGCTGACCGCTGCCGTGGCCGTGCCCCCATCGGGCGCCGTCGCAGCCGTCAACCCTTGGTCGCTGGTTCCCCCACTGGGCAACCTGGACGCCTATATTTCCGCCGTCAACCGCCTGCCCATGCTCACCCTGGAGCAGGAGCAGGAGTACGCCAAAAACCTCAAGGAAAACAACGATCTGGACTCGGCCGGTAAGTTAGTGCTCTCTCACTTGCGCCTGGTGGTATCGATTTCGCGCAAATACCTGGGTTACGGCCTGCCGCACGGCGATCTGATCCAGGAAGGCAATATCGGCCTGATGAAGGCTGTCAAGCGCTTCGACCCGGACCAGAACGTGCGCCTGGTGAGCTATGCCATGCACTGGATCAAAGCCGAGATCCATGAGTACATCCTGAAGAACTGGCGCATGGTCAAGGTCGCCACGACCAAGGCCCAGCGCAAGCTGTTTTTCAACCTGCGCTCCATGAAGCAGGGTTTCAAGGACGACGCCGACGTGGCGACGCACCGCGACACGCTGACCGAAGGCCAGATCGACTCCATGGCCAAGACGCTCAACGTCAAGCGCGAAGAAGTCATCGAGATGGAGCAGCGCATGTCGGGCGGCGACGTGCTGCTGGACCCCAGCCCCGGTGATGACGGCGAGGACGCTTTCGGCCCCATCGCCTACCTGGCCGACGCGACGCAGGAGCCGACCGCGCTGATGGAATCGCGCCAGCGCGACAACCTGGCTTCGGACGGCATCACGGCCGCGCTGGAAGAACTGGATCCGCGTGCCCGGCGCATCGTGGAAGAGCGCTGGCTCAAGGTGAACGACGACGGTTCAGGCGGCATGACGCTGCACGACCTGGCTGCCGAGTACAAGGTCAGCGCCGAACGGATTCGCCAGATTGAAGTGGCGGCCATGAAGAAGATGAAAAAGGTGCTTGCGGCTTACGCATAAGCGAAGACGCATAAACCCGGCGCGGCAGCCTGCGCCGTGCTCCCCAAAAGCCCGCCCCCTCCCAGGTGCGGGCTTTTTTGTGGGCCGTGGCAGCCTCTTTTAGGTTCCTGCGGCAATAAATTACCGTTGCGCGCGCACGCCACTTGGCCGGGGCGCGCCATGCCGGTGCAAATTTAAAAAGCTTTTGCCCGCGCGCAGTCGCACAATGAAATTGTGCTGATTTTTCACGCGCTCACCGGCAAGCCCGGACGCTTTCAGCAGTTCGTGCGCGCCATCCTCTGCGGCAAGGGCATCAGGGGAAGAGTGCTGGCGGCATGCCTGCTGGCCGCCATGCCGGGATGGGCGCAGCAAGGCGCCGACGCGCGGCTGCCGGTGCTTCAGCTCAATGCGCCCGACGGCCAGATCGAGCTGGCCGAACACAGCCAGTTCTGGATCGATGCGACCGGCATGGCCGTGCTGGAACAGGTGGAAGCCTGGGAGTACGACCTGCCGTTTGCGATGCGCCCGGCCGGCCACAGCGCCATGCTGGAGGGCCAGGTGATGTGGATACGCTTTAACGCCATGCAACCCGACCTGTCGCAGCGCTGGGCGCTGGAGGTGAGCAGCGCGGGCGTGGACCGCGTGAGCCTGCATTACCGCGACGCCGCCGGGAACTGGGTCGAACAAAAGGCGGGCGACAGGATTCCGGTAAGCCAATGGCCGCGCCCCGACCGCTTTCCGGTCTTCGACCTGGACAGCGAGCAGACCCGGCCGGTCACCTATTTCATACGCATAGAGCAGGCGCGCAGGCCGTTTTCAGCGCCGCTCTATATCTACAAGCACCAAGCCCTGCTGGCGCAGCGCATGCAGGAGCAGTTTCTGCTGGGCGCCTACTTCGGCCTCGCGCTGCTGATGGCTCTGGTGGCCGCCGCCAATGCCGTGGCATTCAGGGACAGGAGTTTTGCGGCCTATGCCGTTTACATCGCCGCGCTGGCGGCGGCGCAAGCCGCACTGCTGGGCATAGGCGGGCAATACCTCTGGCCGGACTGGCCGACATGGAACGACCTCTCGGCCTTTCTGCTGCCGGTGCTGGCAACCTGCAGCGGCCTCTGGTTTGCCCGTGTGGTGACCCGCCCGCGGCAATTTTCGGCCATGCTGGACTGGCTGTCGCTCAGGCTGATCGCCGTGTTGGCGCTGCTGACGCTGCTGGACACGGCGCTGCCGACACGCGCGGGCTTTATCGCCGTCACGGCCCTGATCGTTGCGGCCCTGGTGCTGATCTGCGTGATGGTGTTCATCGCCTGGCGAAGCGGCGAGCCCACCATGCGCTGGATCGCGCTGGGCTTTGTGCCGGTCGCGGTCGCTGTGCCTTTTCCCATACTGCGCGACCTGGGCCTGATCCCGACCAGCTTCCTCACCCAGTACGGCCTCACCCTGGGCGCGGCCCTGGAGACGCCGCTGCTGTTTTACGGCCTGCTGCGACGGGGCGCGCAGCGCCGCGAAGCCCGGGCGCGCGCCGCCGCGCTGGCGCAGACCGAGCCACTCACGGGCCTGAGCAACCTGCACACCTTCGAGGCGCGGCTGCAGGAGGCCTTGCTGCGCTCCAGCCGCTACAGACACCGCAGCGCGCTGCTGATGATTGAACTCTCCAACCACGGCTGGTTCGCCAGGGAGCACGGGCGGCAGATCGCCGATTACGCGCTGGTGCTGACGGGCTCATGCCTGCGCAAACTGGCGCGCGACATTGACATCGCCGCGCGCGTCGGTGACAGCGAGTTTGCCTTGTTGATAGAAGGGCCGGTGACTGCCGCGCAGGCCGTAGCCGCAGCCACCCAACTGGTGGCGCGCGCGCTGCAACCCTCGGATTTATTGCCGGTGGGCTCGCACCTGAAGCTGCACGTCGCGATCGCCATGGTGCCGGACGCGCATTGCGGCACGCAACCGGACGCGGCGCTGCACGTAGCCTATATGCTCAAGTCACTTCACGAAATGCCTGCCGACACCCGCAAGTCCATCAAGACGGTGAACTTTTAATCAGACCGCTCAGGAATTCTTGAGCAGCAGGCGAATGTCGGACGCCAGCGCTTCCGCGCCACCGCCGTAGCGGTTGTACAGGCGTATGCGGCCTTTGCCGTCGAAGACATAGCTGCCCGCGGAGTGGTCCATGGTGTAGCTGCCGGGGGTCTTGCCGTCGACCTTCTTGTAATAGACCTTGAAGTCCTTGGCGACTTCCGGCAGCTGGGCCATGGTGGGGCGCAGCGCCAGAAAGCCCGGGTCGAAGTTGGCCATATAGGCCTTGAGCAACTCGGGCGTGTCGCGTTCGGGGTCGACGGTGATGAAGATGGCCTGCAGCTTGTCGCCGTCGGGGCCCAGCAGCTTCTTGACCTGGGCCAACTCGGCCATGGAGGTCGGGCAGACATCAGGACATTGCGTGAAACCGAAAAAAACCACGACCACCTTGCCGGGGAAATCTTTCAACGTGCGCATCTGGCCGTTGTGGTCGGCCAGCGTGAAGCCCTGGGCATAGTCGGCGCCGGTCAGGTCTATGCTTTTGAACTGCGGCTTGTCGGGCGCGCAGGCCGCCAGCAGGCCGGCCGTGGCCGCAAGCGCGGCGGCACCGGCCAGGGTTCGAATCGCGCCGCGGCGTGTGGACGGCAAGGTGTTGGGGGTTTTCATGCGGTGTCAGACAAGGTAGTGGTCCAGCAGCAGCGCCGCGAACAAGACCGAAAGATGGATCAGCGAAAAACGGAAGGTCTTGCGCGCCAGCGCATCGGAGTAATTGCGCCACAGGCGCCAGCCGTACCAGCTGAAGCCAATGCTCAGCGCAACGGCCGCCACCAGGTAAAGCCAGCCGCTCATCTTGAAGATAAAAGGCATCAGGCAGGCGGGAAACAGCACCAGCGTATACAAAAACACCTGCAGGCGCGTGAACTCATTGCCATGGGTGACGGGCAGCATGGGCAGGCCGGACTTGCGGTAGTCCTCGACGCGGTACAAGGCCAGCGCCCAGAAATGCGGCGGCGTCCAGAGGAAGATGATCAGGAACAGGATCAGCGCCTCGGGGCCGACGGAGCCCGTCATCGCGGCCCAGCCCAGCACCGGCGGCATGGCGCCCGAGGCGCCGCCAATCACGATGTTCTGCGGCGTCATGGGCTTGAGGATCACGGTGTAGACCACCGCATAACCGATGAAGGTGGCAAAGGTCAGCCACATGGTGAGCGGGTTCACCCACACGTACAGGATCCAGGAACCCAGCGCGCACAGCGCGGCCGAAAACGCCAGCGTGAGCGGGTTGCTGAGCTCGCCCTTGGCCGTGGGGCGCCAGGCCGTGCGGCGCATGCGCGAATCGATCTGCTGCTCGACCAGGCAGTTAAAAGCCGCGGCGGCGCCGGCGACCAGCCAGATGCCGGCGCAAGCGATGAGCGCCAGCCTGATGTCGGACCAGGTGGGAACGCCGGGAACGGCCAGCACCATGCCGATCAGCGCGCAGAACACGATGAGCTGCACCACACGCGGCTTGGTCAGCGCATAGAACTGCGCGAACTTCGACGGAACGTGGGGCGCGGCGGAAGCCGGGGCGGCGGACGGAGTACTGGGGTTCATGGGGAGTCGCTAGGCATTCAATTTTGACGCATGTGGCGCAGAGGGCCCGCCGCGGCCGGAAAAGACCACGCCGCCGAGCAAAATGACCAGGGCCGCGGCGCCGCCGGTGTGCATGACGGCGGCCAGCAAAGGCCAGCCCAGCACGACGTTGCTGATGCCGGTCACGGCCTGCAGCACGATGAGCCCGGCCAGCCAGCGCGCAGGCGCGCGAAACGCCGGCACGCGGTGCAGAAAGAAAGCCAGCGCCAGGAACACGGCAAACACCAGGTAGGCCGTGAGGCGGTGCACATAGTGGATGGCGGTGAGCGCCTGGAAGCTGATGTTGGCGCCGTCGTGGCCCGCGCCCAGCTCGCGCCACAGCGTGAACCCCTGGCGAAAGTCCATGGCCGGCCACAGCGAGTTCTGGCAGCCCGGAAAGTCGGTGCAGGCCAGCACCGCGTAGTTGGTGCTGACCCAGCCGCCCAGGGCAATCTGCAGCCACAGCAAGGCAAATGCAGCCAGTGCGGCCAGGCGCAGGCCCTTGCCCAAACCCTGGGCCGGCGGCGCCTGCAGCCCGGCATAACGCAGCGACTGCGCGCGCAGCAAGGCCAACAGCACCAGGCCGCCCAGCAAGTGCATGGTGACGATGGCCGGGAACAACTTCATGGTGACGGTAAGTGCGCCAAATGCGCCCTGCAAACACACCCACACCAAGGTCACGGTGGGCCACCAGGGCGAGACGGCTATGCGCTTGCGCTCCAGCCAGCTCGTGACCGTGAGCGTGAGGATCAGCACACCGACGCCCGTCGCGAGATAGCGGTGGACCATCTCGATCCAGGCCTTGGAATGCGTGACCGGCCCGGTCGGCATGGCGGTCTGCGCGGCCTCGATATGCATTTGCGCGCCCACCGGGCTCGCGCTGCCGTAGCAGCCGGGCCAATCAGGGCAACCCAGGCCGGAATCAGTGAGCCGAGTAAAGGCGCCGAAGATCACCAGGTCAAAAGTGAGGAACAGCGTGACCAGCGTCAGCACGCGCAGGCGCTGCGCCACCGGCGCGTTCTTGTTGTGCGCCCACACCCAGGCCAGCGGCCCGAGCGCAACCACCAGGCCCATGATCATCAGGCGCAGGGCGGGGCTCAGGTCGTAGAGATTTTGTGGATTCATGTTTAAAGCTAAGCACTCACTGCTATGCGCACCGGGATTTCAGTCCAGCATGAGCCGTGGAACCGGCTTTGCCGGGCCACAGGCGGGCGGCCCCCTCGGGGGGGCAGCGTATTACACGCAGTGAAAAGCGTGGGGGCCACTATCGGCCTTCTTTATCCCAGCTGCTGGAGGCGCGCAATAGTCGCTCCAGGTCGCGTTTGGCCTTGGCTGCGGCGCCGGTATCCATGTCGGCCGGGAAACGCATCATCCAGTTGCCTATGGGATCGACCAGATAGAGGTGGTCTTCCAGGCGCTTGCCAACGGCCGGCTCCAGCCACTGCGCGAGTTCGGCCGGCGCCACGCGCAGCACGGCCGAGGAGGCCAGTGCCGGCAGCAGGGCATCACGCACAGGCGCGTCGTCGGCGACCAGCCAGACGCGGTCCACACGCTCTTTGTCCTTGCCCAGCGACTCGCGCAGCTGGCGCTGGAAATACAGGTTCTGCTCGCAACGCGCATCACAGGCGCCGCCGGCCACGCTGATCAGCAGCCACTGGTTCTTGAGCTCCGTCAACGTGCCGGTGCGGCCATCGAGCGCGCGTGTGGCCAGCGGTGGCAACGGGCGCTGCGGGTCTATCAGCTCGCCGAAGTTGCGACGGCCTTCAGGCCGGACCACGTAGTAAGTGAAATAGGAGGCGACCACCGGAGCGGCGCACACCAGCAGGACGGCCAGCATCTTCCAGCGGCCGGCGACGGTGTTCGGCTCGCGCGTGCTGGACTGGTCCAGCACAGGCATGGCGTGCACGGTCAGGCCCAGGGGCTGGTCCTGCGGGGCGGGCACGGCGGCGGCGTTGGGAGAGGTATCAGGCGTAGTGGTCACGGCAGTTGATCGCGGCTTGTTGGGCGGCGTGAGTGGATACGGGCACGAAATGGAAGAACCAGCTGAAACCAGCCATAAAGAATGAACACCAGGGCGCACAGGCCGAACCACTGGAAGGCATAACCATAATGCTTGTCGACGCCGAGATTGGGGGCGGCCCATTCGCGCAACAGGCCTTCGCTGGCCGCACCGGTCTGCAGCAGGGAGACCTCCAGCAGCGGCAGGCCGGTTTGCGCCCGGTAGGCCGGCAAGTCGAGATTTTGCCGTATCCGGCCCGTCTCTATGCCCTGGAACTCATAAAGCCTGGAGGGCGAGGCGGCGAGGCGGCCCTCCACGGTGACAGTGCCGGCGGGCGTCGCCACCTGCGGCAGGCGCGTACGGTCGGCGAAATCGCGCGGTACCCAGCCGCGCTGGACCACGATGGCCTGGGCGCTGCCTTCCAGCACCAGCGGCGTGAGCACCACAAAACCGGTCTTGCCGGCCATGGGACGGTTGTCGAGATAGACCGTGTGTTCCGGCCGCCAGTTGCCCTTGAGCACGGCCGGCCTGTGTATCTCGTCCGCCATGTTCGGGGCGGCGAGCAGCGCGCGCGCATCGAGCGCAGGCAGGCGGCCCTTGGACTCGACGGCGACCTGCAGGGCTTCCTTCTGCGCGGCGCGGCGCAGCTGCCACTGCCCCAGCGAGAAGGTGGTGCCGGCCGCCAGCACGGCGGCCGCAGTCAGCAGCCAGAAGCGCGGGGAATGCAAAACCGGTGTCATGCGTCGATAATCCTGTTCATGAACTACCTCGTTGCACTGGCGTTTATCGCCATCCTGGCCAGCCTGGCTTCCGCGCTTTTTTTCATGCTCAGGGGCAACAGCAGCGGCGACAACAAGGACGGCAAGCGCAAAGCCAGCAATATGGCGCGCGCGCTGGCCTTCCGTATCGGGTTCTCGGTGCTGCTGTTCATCTGCATTCTGGTCGCCTGGAAACTCGGTTATATCCAGCCTACCGGTATCCCAGTAGGTAAATAGACGCCACTCTCATTGGCGAAATAAAGAACAAAGGCCGCATCAAGCGGCCTTTGGTTGAGCGGCCTTAGCCGCGATTGGTTCCTGAGACCAGGTTCTTAGAGCCAGTACACCAGGATGTACAGGCCCAGCCACACCACGTCCACAAAGTGCCAGTACCAGGCGGCGCCTTCAAAGCCGAAGTGCTTTTCAGGCGTGAAATGGCCTTTTTGCAGGCGCAGCGTGATGAACAGCAGCATCAGCATGCCGACGAACACGTGAAAGCCGTGGAAACCCGTGAGCATGAAGAAGGTCGAGCCGTACACGCCGGACGACAGCTTCAGGTTCATCTCATGGTAGGCATGGAAGTACTCATAGCCCTGCACGAACAGGAAGACCACGCCGAGCAGAACCGTTGCCCACATGAAAGCGATGGTGCGGGCGCGCTTGCCTTCGATCAGCGCATGGTGGGCGATGGTGATGGTGACGCCGGAGCTCAGCAGCAGCGCAGTGTTGACCGTCGGCAGGGAGCCCATGATGCTGGCCCAGATGCCGCCGCCAATGGCCAGCGGCTTCATGGCGGTGAATGGCTCGATGATGTCAGCGGGCGAAGCGGTCACGCCGGCGGCCAGGCTGGGCCAGACGGCCTTGAAGTCGGGCCAAAGCAGGGCGTTGTCCAGGCTGCCCAGCGCGGGCAGCGAGTGCGCGCGGGCCCACCACAGGGCGGTGAAGAAGGCGCCGAAGAACATCACTTCCGAGAAGATGAACCAGCTCATGCTCCAACGGAAGGACATGTCGATCTTGCGGCCGTACATGCCGCCTTCGCTTTCGGCGATGGACTGGCTGAACCAGCGATACAGCGTCGTCAGCCACCAGATCATGCCGAAGGCGACCGACCATTTGCCCCAGTCGTGGCCGTTGATCCATTGGCTGGCACCGAGAATGACAAAAAACAGGCCGATAGACGCCATCACCGGATGGCTCGATGGGCTGGGAACGAAATAGTGGGGGGTAGACCCGTGGGTTGCTGATGACATCGCTGGACTCCTGTTTTTCTCTCGAATTTCCAATAATCTTTTAATTCACACCGTGATGTGCCGGAAACTGCCGCGGCCTCAGCGCGCGACCATCCACTTCGCCAGCAGCACCAAGACTGCGACAAATACCACCACGGCAATCAGCCCGACCACAATGATGTGGAGGGGGTTCAAATTTTTCACGTCTTCCTCGTAGTCGCCACGCGCGCGCAGCCCCACGAAGGACCAGGCCACGGCCTTGACCGTGCGCCAGAAGGAAGGTTTTTTGGCGGGTGCGGCGGCCATGCTGCTCATGCGCCTGCCTGTTTTTCGGGTACCGCGGCGGCCGTCGTCGCCTTGGGCGTGGCCGGTGCGGCCGGCGTCTTGCCGCCGACTTCAAAAAAGGTATAGGACAGCGTGATGGTGCTCACGTCTTTCGACAGCTTCGGATCGATGACAAAAGCCACAGGCCACTGCTTTTTCTCGCCGGGCGCCAGGGTGTACTGGCTGAAGCAGAAGCATTCCAGCTTGTTGAAGTGCGCGCCGGCCTGGGCGGGCGCGTAGCTGGGAATGGCCTGGGCCGACATGGTCCGGTTCTGCACGTTCTGGAATTCGTACATCACCGTGGTCAGCTCGCCGGGGTGCACCTGCAGCGTGTTTGTCGCGGGCTTGAATTGCCAGGGACCGCGCGAATTCGCGTCGAACTCGACGGTGATGGTGCGGCTGAAGTCCACCTGGGTATTGGCCGGCAGTCTGGAAGTCGCCCCGGGAATCTGCCGGTCGGACAGGGCCAGCACGTTGATACCGGTCATCTCGCAGATCGCCTTGTAAAGGGGCACCAGCGCATAACCGAAGGCGAACATGCCGAGCACGATCACGCCCAGCTTGCCCATCATCTTGAAGTTTTCGCGCTTGAGCCGCATCACAGTGGTATCGGTTTGAGCCTGGAGCCGAACGGACCGGTTCAGTGCGCCAGGAAAATCATCTTGGCCATGAAGCCCAGAAAAAAGACCAGCGCGACCGAGGCCAGTATCAGGGCCAACCTCAGGTTGCTTTTCTTTTGTTCAGGTGTCGTCATGGCTGTTTACCGATGGAGTTTGAATCAGCCAATCACGCGGGTTGCCGAGGCATCCAGCTTGGGCGGGGTTTCATAGGTGTGGAAAGGCGCGGGGGATGGGACTTCCCATTCCAGGCCCTCAGCGCCCTTGCCGCCTTCATCGACCCAGGGGTTCTGCTTGGCCGGTGCACCCTTGCCGCGCATCGTGGGCACCACGATGAACAGGAAGAAATAGAGCTGCGCGAAACCGAAGAAGAAGGCGCCCACGCTGGCCACCGCATTGAAGTCGGCGAACTGCATGGGGTAGTCGGCATAGCGGCGCGGCATGCCAGCCAGACCCAGGAAGTGCATCGGGAAGAAAGTCACGTTGAAGGAAATCAGCGACCACCAGAAGTGGATCTTGCCGCGGGTTTCGTTGTACATGACGCCGGTCCATTTGGGCGACCAGTAGTAGTAGCCGGCAAACAGGGCGTAGAGCGAGCCGGCGACCAGCACATAGTGGAAGTGGGCCACCACGTAATAAGTGTCCTGCAGCTGGATGTCGATCGGCGCGACCGACAGAATCACGCCTGTCAGGCCGCCGATGGTGAACACGAAAATGAAGCCCACCGCGAACAGCATGGGGGTTTCAAAGGTCATGGAACCGCGCCACATGGTGGCGATCCAGTTGAACACCTTCACGCCCGTGGGCACGGCGATCAGCATGGTGGAGTACATGAAGAACAGCTGGCCCGTGACCGGCATGCCGGTGGTGAACATGTGGTGAGCCCACACGACGAAGCTCAGGATAGCGATGGAGCCGGTCGCGTACACCATGGAGGCGTAGCCGAACAGGCGCTTGCGCGAGAAGGCCGGAATGATCTGGCTGATGATGCCGAAAGCCGGCAAGATCATGATGTAGACCTCGGGGTGGCCGAAGAACCAGAAGATGTGCTGGTACATCACCGGGTCGCCGCCGCCGGCGGGGTTGAAGAAGCTGGTGCCGAAGTGGCGGTCGGTCAGCGTCATGGTGATGGCGCCAGCCAGCACGGGCATCACGGCGATCAGCAGGTAGGCGGTGATCAGCCAGGTCCAGCAGAACATCGGCATCTTCATCAGCGTCATGCCGGGAGCGCGCATGTTCAGGATGGTCACGATGATGTTGATCGAGCCCATGATGGACGAGGCGCCCAGGATGTGCATCGCGAAAATACCGGCGTCCATGGACGGGCCCATCTGCAGCGTGAGCGGCGCGTAGAGCGTCCAGCCCGCGGC
The DNA here is from genome assembly GCF_047303325.1 of Polaromonas sp. CT11-55. Lineage (NCBI taxonomy): Bacteria > Pseudomonadati > Pseudomonadota > Betaproteobacteria > Burkholderiales > Comamonadaceae > Polaromonas > Polaromonas sp. CT11-55. The sequence goes on from NZ_JBKBEX010000001.1 coordinate 137,363, forward strand.
GGGCGCGCCGCCGGGCATGAAGAAGGAGCCGGCCAGCATGATGCCGGCAGGGATCATCAACCAGAAGCTGAAGTTGTTCATGCGGGCGAAAGCCATGTCGGCTGCGCCGATCTGCAGCGGAATCATCCAGTTCGCGAAGCCCACGAAGGCCGGCATGATGGCGCCGAACACCATGATCAGGCCGTGCATGGTGGTGAGCTGGTTGAACAGCTCAGGGTTCACCAGTTGCAGGCCGGGCTGGAACAGCTCGGCGCGGATCAGCAAGGCCAGCACGCCGCCGAACATCAACATAAAGAAACTGAACAGCAGGTAAAGCGTTCCGATGTCTTTATGGTTGGTCGCGAAGACCCAGCGACGCCAGCCCGCCGGGGCATGGTCGTGGTGGTCGTCGTGCGCGTGGTCGTGATGGTCTAGAACTGCACTCATCTTGGCTTCCTTTGGTGGCTTTGGCCTGTAGCTTTATCTTGGCGGCCGGCGCGCAGGGCGCCGGCGAATTCTGGTCGTGGGGCGGATCGGTTTACTTGCGGGCAGCCTGCACTTCAGCGGGCTGCACGATCTGGCCGGTCTGGTTGGACCAGTTGTTCTTGGTGTAGCTGATAACGGCAGCGAGATCGGTGTCGCTCAAAGCCTTCCACGATGGCATCGCGCCGCCGGCGGCGCCGTTGAGCACGGTGTGGATCTGCTTGCCGTGGTCGGCATCGAGCACGATCGCCGAGCCGTCCAGCGGCTTGATCGGGCCGGCACCCTTGCCGTTGGGCTGGTGGCAGGCGGCGCAGTTGGCGGCGTACACCTTTTCACCGCGGGCTTTCAGGTCGACCAGGGTCCAGACCTTGGAAGGATCATCTGCCTTGGCGGCGGCTTCCTTGGCCTTGACGGCGACCCAGGCGCTGTAGTCGGCGGCGGAGACGACCTTCACGTGGATGGGCATGTAGGCGTGTTCCTTGCCGCAGAGTTCCTGGCACTGGCCGTAGAAGTCGCCCACTTGTTCGGCGCGGAACCAGGTGTCACGCACAAAACCGGGAATCGCATCCTGCTTGATGCCGAAGGCCGGCACCGCGAAGGCGTGGATCACGTCGCTGGCGGTGGTGATGATGCGGATTTTCTTGTTGACGGGAACAACCAGCGGGTTGTCGACCTTGAGCAGGTAGTTGTCGGGGGCTTCGCCGGCCTTGGGGCCGCCGTTGTCGGACATTTCGCGGTGGGTGTTGTCGAGCGTAGAGACAAAGCCTATGCCTTCGCCCTCGCCCTTGATGTAGTCATAGCCCCATTTCCACTGGATGCCGGTGGCCTTGATGGTCAGGTCGGCGCCGGTGGTGTCCTTCTGGGCGACCAGCACCTTGGTGGCGGGCAGCGCCATGCCGATCACGATGAGGAAGGGAACGATGGTCCAGGCGATTTCCACGGCGGTGGACTCATGGAAGTTGGCCGCTTTGTGGCCCACCGACTTGCGGTGCTTCAGGATGGAATAAAACATCACGCCGAACACCGCCACGAAGATCACCAGGCAGATGGCCATCATGAACCAGTGCAACCACTGCTGCTCTTCGGCGATCTTGGTCACGGCCGGGTGCAGGTTCAGCTGGTTGACTGCGGGGCCACCCTTCAGGTCGTTGACGGCGTAAGCGGCGGTGCTGACCCAGGCGGCCGCAGATACCAGAATTGCGCTTGCATGCTGCATGCCAAGCCGTGTCATTTTGCTCATGGTGTTGCTTACGTTCATCGTGATCACTTTTTCTGCTTCAATTACCGACCAAATTAACCGGCTGATTATAAAGTTAGCGGCGGGTCCCCCCGCCGCACCTGAACTGACGCGAGACTTTCAGCGCCTCTTCAACCGCCTCGCAACGCCATCCGTATCTCGCGGGCCAGCGCGGGACGCAACTCGGGCCGCACATGCCGCCCCACTTGCACCGACCGCCCCTGCCCGGACACTTCAATCAGCGAGCCATCCCCATCCTTGGGTTCGATACGCACCCATTCGCGGTTGAATTCCGCGCGCTCGGTGCGCCCCGCCGTTTCAAGCTCCACCACCAGTTGCCCACCTTCGAGGACGATTTTTTCACCGTCCCCCGCATGGCGGGCATACACCACAAAGGCCGCGCCCACCGCCAGCAATTCAGCCCAGGCAAAAGGCATCACCATGGTGGCGCCCTGGGCCCAGAAGAATGCCGCGATCCCCAGCGAAACGCCGCACAGCGACACGTAAAGCCACCCGAGCTGGGCCGGGGTGAGTGAACAGTGACGCTTGAGAAGCCACAGCACAGCACCGTGGCTGTGGGTACCCTGCGCGGGCGAGGTGGCAAAACGAAACGCTGGCGTTGGCTGCAGCATGCGGCAACCCCCCAAAAAAACAGCGGTCCATGCCGGGCACGGGCCGCGCGAGGCTTGGGAACATCCCCAAAATCTGTGTTGAATTGTAGCCGGTTTGCCCTGCCGTTCCCCTGAAAAAGCCCCCAAACCAGTGCTCGCGGCGGGCCGGATGGGCACCCGCGCAACAGCCCCGGCACCCAGGGCCGGCACTCAGGCGCCGGGCCGCCCGCCCTGCAGCATGCTGCGCATGTCGGCCACTGACACCGCGCTGAGCGCGCTGACCTTCACCTTGGGCGGCGCCTTCAGTGCATGGCCGTAGATGACCTCGAAGGTCAAGGACAAACGCCCGTCCTCATCTTTGGCAAGACGGCTTGCCAGCGCCTCTTCAAGCCGCATCTTCCAGGCACGTCCGCGCAAGGCGGGAAACCGCGCGGGGTGGAAGTTGCGGCCCAGCTCGGCTAGGTCCTGCAGCAGGCGCGCAGGCGTCGCATAGGTCAGCGTGATGCGCTCCATGTCCATCACCGGCTCGGCAAAACCAGTCTGCACCAGCATGTCGCCCCAGTCGTGCATATCGGTCAGCTCGTGGCCCGCGGGCGGCCAGCCCAGTTGCGCGTAGACCTCGCGCAACTCCTTCGCGGTGTCCGGGCCCAGGCATGAAAACATCAGGAAACCGTTGACCTTGAGCGCCTCGCGCCACTGCGCCAGCAAGGCCTGCGGGTCGGCCGACTCATGCAGCGTCATATTGGCCCACAGCATGTCGGCGCTGCCGGGCGGCGGCGCTTCAAAACGCACCGGCGCGGCCGTCCATCGCCGCGGCGTCCACCACGGCTGCACGATGCCCTTCATGGCCTCGCGCGTGCGCCGCGGACTGTTTTCAAGCACAAAGGCCGCGGCGCCCGGATAGGTCTTGGCCAGTTGCGCATGGGCCTGCAGCCCGCCGCGCAGCGCGCCCCAGTGCACCCAGCTTTGGGGCTGCAGCTTGATCCACTGCAGGCGGTCCATCATGCGGCGCGCCACTTCCTCATGCAGCCAGGGCGAGGCCAGGGGCGCGCTGCGCTCCCACCGGCTGACGGCGATCGGGTCCAGCGTGGGCGGGCGCTCGGTGGGGGTCATGGAAGAAGGCAAGGCGTCTCGTTCAAAAGGTAGGCGAGTATATTGGCATGGTGTTCACACGCCTGCTTGCCCCTTCCGCATTCCTGCCCCGCTGGGGCGGCTTTGCTCGCGGCATCAAGGCGGGGATCGCCAGCCAGTGCGCGGTCTGCCGCAGCTGGCCCGCGCGCCAGGTGTGCGAGCCCTGCGTGGCCCGCTTCGCGCAAGCAAAGGCGCGCTGCACCCGCTGCGCGCTGGCCTTGCCCGCCGACCTTTCCATGGGCTTGCGAGCAGGCCCGCCGCTGTGCGGCGCCTGCGCCGTCGAGCCGCCGCCATTGGACCGCGCCTTCGCCGGCGTTGATTACGCCTACCCCTGGTCCACGCTGGTCGCCGGCTACAAATTCGGCGAGCGGCACGGCTGGGCCGGCTTTTTTGCGGGCCTGCTGCTGCAGTCGCCTGGCCTGGTGCGGGTGTTGGGCGAACTGGGGCCCGAGGACTGGCTGCTGCCGATACCGCTGTCGACCGAGCGCCTGCGGGCACGCGGCTTCAACCAGGCCTGGGAGCTTTGCGCAGCGCTGGCCCAACAGACGCGGACCGCCGCCCGCCCCGACGCCCAACTGCTGCTGCGCGTCAGGCACACCCGCCCGCAAAGCCAGCTCAAGCGCGAGGCACGGCTGGCCAATGTCAAAGGCGCCTTCCAGGTCGACCCGCTGCGCGCGGCGCAACTGCGGGGCCGGCGCGTGCTGCTGGTCGACGACGTGATGACCAGCGGCGCCTCGATGTACACCGCCGCGCAGGCTTTACGCGATGCGGGCGCTACGCATATCACCGCCGTGGTATTTGCCAGAACGGCCCCCGCCTAGAATCCCGGGCTCCGCCTTACCGCTCTCCCGCATGTTCAATATCGTTTTGGTCGAACCCGAAATCCCGCCCAACACCGGCAATGTGATCCGGCTGGCGGCCAACACCGGCTGCCGGCTGCACTTGGTGGAGCCGCTGGGCTTTTCGATGGACGACAAGCACATGCGCCGCGCCGGGCTGGACTACCACGAGTACGCGCAGCTGCTGCGCCATGCCAGCTGGCAGGCCCTGCTCGAAAGTGAGCAACCACCGGCAGACCGCCTGTTCGCCATGACCACCCGGGGTTCGGCCAGCCTGTATGAGACGCGCTTCCAGCCCGGCGACTGGCTGGTGTTTGGCGCGGAAACCCGCGGCCTGGCGCCCGAACTGCGGGAATCGTTCGCTCCGGGCCAGCGCCTGAAACTGCCCATGCGGCCCGGCCAGCGCAGCCTGAACCTGTCCAACAGCGTGGCCGTCACGGTGTTCGAGGCCTGGCGGCAGAACGGTTTTGGCGGCGCGGCGCAAAGCTGACGACCGGCTGACGGCCCGGCGACCGCCCATCCGCCGCCGGCCCAAATTCCTTGCCAGAAGCTAGGTGAAAACCCTATTATTCGTCCTTCAAACTTAAGCGAGCGGATGCCGATACCCGGCCATCCCAGCCTTACCCCTTCCCCATCGCCCAGTTCACAAGACTGGCAGGAGCCTTCTGTGAACACGGTTATCCAGCGTATCCTGGGCCTTGCGGCGCCCGCTTTTTCCGACTCGGGACGGCCGGTCAACCGTGTGCCGGTGGAACAGATCCGGGAAAGCCTGCTGGCCTTGCTGCACGACTGCCGCGACATGCGCACCCAGCGGCTCATCTACAAGGTCAATGTCGCCAAGACACCAGCCGACCTGTGGCTGCTGCGCAGCGACCTGCACCAGTGCATCGCCCAGACGCACAGCCAGAGCGAGGCTGCCGAACGCATCAACAGCCTGATCGAGGTATTTGAAGGCTGGCTGCCAGCCGGCCAGCTGCTGCGCATCTAGGCGCCCGAACTCCCCACCCGCTCAGGGATAGCGCCGCACCAGCGACTCGGCCACACACACCGGCTTGGCCGAACCCTCGCGCTCCACCGTCACTTCCCAGGTCATCTGCATGCCGGCGTTGTCAATCGCCTCGGCCGCCAGCAGCTTCATGCGTGCCCGCAGGCGGCTGCCCACCGGCACCGGCGCGGTGAAGCGCACCTTGTTGAGGCCGTAGTTCACACCCATGCGCGAGCCGGTGATGTCAAAGGACGATTCAAAAAAGCGCGGAAGCAGCGACAAGGTCAAAAAGCCGTGCGCGATAGGCCCGCCAAAGGGCCCGGCCTTGGCTTTTTCCACGTCGACGTGTATCCACTGGTGGTCGCCCGTGGCTTCGGCAAACAGGTTGACCTGCTGCTGGGTGATGGTGATCCAGTCGCTGACGGCGACTTCCTGGCCGGTGCAGGCGGCCAACTCGGCCAGTGTTGCGAAGATTCTCATGCCGCCACTGTAGCGGCCCGGCCGCCTGGTCCTTGTCGGCTCAGCGACAAGTCAACGTTCCAGCCACTCGCAGATGCCCTTCCACTGCTCCATGTCTTTTTCGACCCGGCTGGGCGCCACGTCGAACAGGGTCAGGCCGCGGGCCGCCAGGTGGATGTAGTTCTGCGTGTCGCGCAGGTAGCCCAGCACCGGCAGCCCCAGGCCTTCGACGAAGCTGCGCAGCTTGTCGGCGGCGATGGTGCGAGCGTCCACGCGCATGCCGACAATGCCCACCTGCATCTTGCCGGCGTGCTTGTGTTCGGCGAGCTGGTCCAGGAAGGTGCGCGTGGCGAAGATGTCGAACACGCTGGGCTGCAGCGGCACGATGACCTTGTCGGCCAGCTTGAGCACGTCGTTGAAGCGCCAGCCGTGCAGGCCGCCGGGGGTGTCCAGCACCACATGCGTCGTGCCCTTGGGCGGCTTGACGATCAGGTCGGCATTCACATCCCAGGTGGCGATCTGCCGGGCAGCAGGCGGGCGCAGGCCCAGCCACAGCCGTGAGGACTGTTGCCGGTCGGCGTCCCCCAGCATGACCGTATGGCCCTGGCTGGCGAAAAATCCGGCAACATTGGTGGCCAGCGTCGTCTTGCCGACGCCCCCCTTCGGATTGGCGATCACAACCACGGGCATGCGAATCTCCTTGTTATGGAAGCTTGCTTTTCCGCTATGGTAACGGCATGGACAGCCTTATCACAACCACTGACAAACCCACGGGCGACGCGGCCAACACTGACATTTATGTCATTGCGGCCCATCCGGCCTGGCGCGAATCGCGGGTCAACCGCCCCTTGATGGAAGCCGCGCGGGCCCTGCCGCGTGTGCAGGTACAAGACCTTTACTCGAGTTATCCCGACTACGCCATCGACGTTCCGAAGGAACAGGCCGCCCTGGAACGCGCGCAGCTGGTAGTGCTGCTGCACCCCATCCAGTGGTATTCCATGCCACCGCTGCAAAAGCTCTGGCTCGACGAGGTGTTCAGCTACGGCTGGGCTTACGGCGAAGGCGAGGCCGGCGATGAAGGCGGCCGGGGCCGGGCATTGCAGGGCAAGGACTTGTGGCTGGTCGCCACCACGGGCGGCCCCGAGGACTCCTACCACCCGCAAGGCTACAACCGGTATTTTTTCGATGCCTTCCTGCCGCCCTATGAACAGAGCGCGGCCCTGTGCGGCATGCGCTTTTTGCCGCCGCTGATGCTGCACGGCGCCCACAGCGTAGGCCGGCAGGCCGTGGACGAACACGTCGCCACCTTCAGCCAGCGCCTGCAAAGCTATCCCGATTGGCCCGAACTCGAAGACCTGGAGCAATGCGCCGCCTGCGTCGTGCCCATGAGGGACCGGCTGGTCGAGCACGCAGCTGCGGCCAATGCCGGGGGAGCTGCCTGATGGAGCACGCGCCTACCTGGCTGGTCAACAGCTTTATCTATCTGGCGGCTGCCGTCATTTCGGTGCCCCTGGCCAAAAAACTCGGCCTGGGCTCCATCATCGGCTACCTGGCCGCCGGCATCGCCATAGGTCCCTGGGGCCTGGGCCTGGTCACCAATGTGCAGGACATCCTGCATTTCGCCGAGTTCGGCGTGGTGCTGATGCTGTTCCTGATCGGCCTGGAGCTGGAGCCCAAGCGCCTGTGGAATTTGCGCCGGCCCATCTTCGGCTGGGGCAGCGCGCAGGTGCTGGGCTGCGCCGCCCTGCTGACCGGCGTGGCCATGGCCTTCGGCGTGGGCTGGCAGACGGCGCTGGTCGCCGGCCTGGGCCTGGCGCTGTCGTCCACCGCGATCGCGCTGCAGGCCATGGGCGAGCGCCACCTGCTGCCGACGTCGAGCGGGCAGGCGGGCTTTTCCATCCTGCTGTTCCAGGACGTGGCGGCCATTCCCATCCTTGCGCTGCTGCCGCTGCTGGGCGCCATGGCCGGAGACAACGAGGCCGCCAGCCACAGCGGGCGGGCACTGGAGGCGCTGAAGATCGTCGGCGCGATCGCCGCCATCATCCTGGGCGGCCGGCTGCTGCTGCGCCCGCTGCTGCGCTGGATCGCCAACAGCGGCACGCCCGAGATCTTTACCGCGGCCTCGCTGCTGCTGGTGGTCAGCATCGCGGCGCTGATGCAGTTCGTGGGCCTGTCCATGGCGCTGGGCGCCTTCCTGGCCGGCGTGCTGCTGGCGGAAAGCGAATACCGGCGCGAACTGGAGACCGACATCGAGCCCTTCAAGGGCCTGCTGCTGGGCCTGTTTTTCATCGCCGTGGGCATGAGCATCGATTTCGGCGTGCTGTGGCGCTCGCCCGGCCTGATGGCCGTCATCCTCGTGGGCTTTCTGGGCCTGAAGCTGGGCGTGATCTACGGCCTGGCCAAGCTCATGAAGCTGCCCTTCCAGGAACGCCCCGTGTTCGCGGTGCTGCTGGCGCAGGGCGGCGAGTTCGCCTTTGTGGTGTTCCAGGCGGCCGCCGGGGCCCAGGTGTTTTCCGCCGAAACCGCCTCGCTGCTGATAGGCGCGGTGGCGCTGTCCATGCTGCTGAGCCCGCTGCTGCTGGTAGCCGTCGACAAACTCTGGGTACCGCGCTACGCCAACTGCAACCTGCCGCAGATGGAGGAAATCTCCGAGCAGCAGGAAGCGCCCATCATCATCGCCGGCTTCGGCCGCTACGGCCAGATCGTGGGCCGCATGCTGCTGGCCCAGGGCGTCCAGGCCACGGTGCTGGACCACGACGCCGAGATGATAGAAACCGTGCGCGCCTTCGGTTACCGCGTCTTCTACGGCGACGCGACGCGCCTGGACCTGCTGCGCACCGCCGGCGCGGCCACGGCCAAGATACTGGTGCTGTCGGTGGACGACATGGAGCAGTCGCTCAAGATCGTCGACATCGCGCGCGAGAACTTTCCGCAGATGCAGATCGTGGCGCGCGCGCGCGATGTCACGCACTGGAACGCGCTGCGCGACCGCGGCGTGATGCTGGTCGAACGCGAAGTCTTCGAGTCCAGCCTGCGCAGCGCGCGCAGCGTGCTGGAACTGCTGGGCCAGCCGCCGCACGAGGCGCGCCAGGCCGCCATGCGTTTTCGCCGGCACAACCTCGAGCTGTTCGAACGCATGTACCCGCACCGCAAGGACCGCACCAAGGTCATCGCCGTGGCCACGCAGGGCCGGCTGCAGCTTGAGGAGCAGCTCGCCCAGGAACGCCAGCAGCAGGCACAGCGCCGGCCCGCCGGCTGGTACGGCCAGCAGCAGTCGACGGACGAGGAGTAAACCGGAGGGCGCCTGTGCCCCTTTGGCGGGCCGACCGCGGGTCAGCGCCTGAGCTGCTCGGCCTCGCGCCGGCGCTGCTCCATCGCGCGGCGCTCCACGCAGACCGGGTGGTTGGTGAAGGCCGGCTTGGCGCACTGCTCGTTCATGCAGATCTGGAAGCCGATCAGCACGCGGTCTTCACAGGCCTGACGCGGATTGCCGGCATTCGCGGACGGCGCCGGTGCAGGGGCGTGCTCGGCGGCCGAGGTCGCGGGCGCGCTGGTACTGCCGCCTGATTTGGCCTGCGCTGCCTGCTGTTTGGCCAGCCGCTCTTTCTCGAGGGCAGCCTTTTTGGCCGCGACGGCCTGCGCCGCGGCGGCCTTGGAAGCCGGGGACAAGGGCGCGGCCACGGCCGCCGTCGACGCCGCCGCAGCCGGTGCGGCCGCCGCCGCGGGCTGGGCCTGCGCCGCTTGCACTGCCGGCTGGGGAGCGGCTGGCGCCGCCGCGGGCCGCGCCGGGCCGTCATCGGCCGCCGCAGCAGCCGGCTGGGCAGCCGCCAGTGCCGGCGCCTTCGGTTTCGACAGTTGCCTCACGCCTACACCCATGATGACCAAAGCCACCAAGGCGATCCCGCCCCACACCAGGTAAGGAGGCGGAGAGGCTGCGGACGCCTTCGCGCCCGCGCCCGGCTCTGCGCTGCGGCGCTTGCGCGAGGACTCCGGCCTGGCCTCGGGCACAGCGGTCGCGGCACTTGCGGCAGCAGCGGCAGGCGCGGCTTCTGCCTTGGCTTTTGCCTCGGCGGCCTCGAACTGGACCGTCACCGGTCCGGCATCGCTGAACACGGTCTCCGGCCATTCGGAAGGCTCGCTCTGCGGCTGCGGCACGGCCGGCACCGGCGGCACGGCCATGGCCGGCGCGCCCATTCGCGTGGCATCCGGGTCGTCGGCTGCGGGGGCGGCCGGCAAGGACGGGGGCGGGGGCACCACCGGCGCCTGCGCCGCGGCTTCCTCGAGCGCCTTCCAGGCCAGGTCGGTCGCCGTGCCGGGATTTGTCACCCCTGGATTTGTCACCCCGGGATTTGTCGCCCCGGGATTGGTCACAGCGGGACGAGCGATACCGGGGTTGGTCGTCCCGGGATTGGTGATCCCTGGGTTGGTGATTCCGGAGTTGGTCACGCCGGGGTTGGTCGCCCCCGGGTTGGTCGCACCGGCCGTGTCCTGGCCGGCCGGACGCGGAACGATCAGGGTGCCGGTGCCCAGGCGCCTGCCGATGTCGGAATCCTCCCCGCCCGGCACGCCCATCTTTTTGAGGCGACGGCGGGCCAGGTCGGCATAGATGCCGGACGGGAACCTGGCGAGAAAGCCCTGGATGTCCTCGATATCCATGGACTCCTTGATCTCTTTCCAGTAAACCAGCTCGAGCTCCTGCGTCACCATGGGGATGTCGGCGCTGGTGCCCGACTGCAGGCCGACCAGCGCTTCGCCGGCCAGCAGCGTGGAGGTCCAGGTCGAGTTGCTGCCCGGCCCCACCGGTATGGCCGGCGGCTGCACCGTGGTGTCGGCCGCTTCGCGGGCCGCGGCCTGCAGCGCCGCGAGGAAGTCCTGCGCGTTTGCGTAGCGCTGGTCGCGCGACTTGGCCAGGGCCTTGGCCACCACCGCGTCGATCGCGGCGGGCAGCTTGGGGTTGAAGCTGCTGGGCGGCGCGGGCGTGTGGCCCACGATCTGCTGGATGGTCGCGAAATCGGTGTCGCCGTCAAAGGGCCGCTTGCCCGTGAGCAGCTGGTACAGCACGATGCCGGCGGCGAACAGGTCGGCCCGGGCGTCTATCGGGCGGCCCTGCACCTGCTCGGGCGACATGTATTTGAGCGTGCCCACCATGGAGCCCTGCGTGCGCGTGGCCTCGCCCGAATCCTGGATGCGCGCCACGCCGAAGTCGGTCAGCTTGACCCGCCCGCTGGTCTCTATCAGCAGGTTGGCGGGCTTGATGTCGCGGTGCACGATGCTTTGCCGGTGCGCGTACTCCAGGGCCGACAGCAGGTCGCCCATGATGCCCAGGGTCTGCTCCAGCGTGTAGAGGTTGCCCTTGTCCAGGTGGTGCTTGAGGTCGTCGCCGTCGACGAATTCCATGACCAGGAAGGCGATGTCGCCGTCGCGGTCGGAGTCATAGACGCTCACGATGTGCGGGTGCTGCAGGCGCGCGGCGGAGCGGGCCTCGGTGCGAAAGCGCACCTCGTATTCGGCGGCGGCCTCCTCGGAGAGGTTTTCCACCTTGATGGTCTTGATGGCGACGCGCCGATCCAGGTTGGGGTCGCGCCCCTCGTACACCAGCCCCATCGCACCCTTGCCGAGGACGTTGATCAGATCGTATCGGCCAAGCTTCTTGAGACTCATGAGGAGGTGGAATTGGGCGAGATGGGCTGAAGAGGCATAAAAGGCGGGATGGCCTGCGGGCTACCCAGCGGCCCGGCTACGTCTTGAAACAAAAATCGATTCTAGCCTGCATCGCCGGACGGACAAGCCTCTGGAAAGCGTAACTTTTCCCGATGCGCCGCGCCTGTTGCGGCCCGCATACGCGGCCATGAGCAGCTTTTCAGGTACGGATGGCAAATGCGACCAGCGGCGCGTTCTCGTCCGTGCGGTCGCAGCCCGGCACGATGTGGCCGCTGCCCACCAGGTAGCACTCGGTGCGGCGCAGCACCACGGCTTCGCTCTGGTTGCCCAGGTAGACCCAGGTGCCATAGCTGGAGGCGTCGGTCAGCACGAATTGCCCGCCGCGCCACTCCAGCGTGGCATGCATGCGCGAGACCCGCGGGTCGTTCAGGTTCAACGCGGCATCGGCGCCCCGGCCCAGCGCCAGCTTGCTGCTTTTGGCGTCCAGCCTCAGCGTCTGCCCGGCAAAACTGAGTTCGAGGAAAGCCTGGCTGGGCGAGGCGAACATGGAGCGGCCCGCCATGGTGGCGTCCTCGTCGCGCCCGGCCATCCATTCGACGCGGTAGACGTGGCTGGCTTCGGCCCGGCCGCGCAGGTACATGGGGCCCATGCTGCGCAGGGCCGACCTTTGCACCGGCAACAGCGCGGTCCAGACGTTTTCGGTGGTGAGGATTTGCGCGGCACCGGCCAGGTCGGCCAGGCGGGCAGCGGAATTCACGGTGTCGCCGAAGCAGTCGCCGTCGATCTCGACCACTTCGCCCGATTCGATGCCCATCTGCATCTGCACCGGCGCGCCGCTGCCGCCGGGCTTGATGGGTTTTTCCTGCAGGCGCTTCTGGATGCTGATGCAGGCCGAGAGCGCGTCACCTTCGTTGGGAAAGACCACGAACAGGCCGTCGCCCAGCAGCTTGACGACACGGCCGTGGTGCTGTTCAAAGACCTGGCTGAGCACGCCTATGAGCTGCGTCACGAAACGCGACGCGGTCTCATCGCCCAGCCGTTCGAACATGCTGGTGCTGCCCACAAGATCGGCGAAAACAACAGTGGTCATGAAAGAAAGGTCAGCCGCGGAGTAAGCATATTGTTCTCATGCTCGCGATTCTCACAGAAATTCGCGGAATGAAGGCGGGTAAAAGTCCCGGGTCTGGGCCCAAAACCCCGCGGGGCCAAGGGGGCTGGCTGGACGCGGCAGGCGAATCGCGCTATGGGCGCCCTCAGCGAAAGCCGTCCCAGAGCAGCTTGCACCCGGTGAGCAGCATGCCCACATAGAGCAAACGGTAAAACAGCACCGGGCTGATGCTGCGCGCCATGCGCACGCCCATCCACACGCCCAGCGGCGCCAGCGGCAGCAGGGCCAGCGAGGTCGCCATGTTGCGCAGGTCCAGCAGGCCCAGCCAGGCGTAAGGAATCCACTTGGACAGGTTGATGACAAAAAAGAACGCCGCCATGGTGGCGGTGAACTTCACCGGGGAGAGGCGCATGGGGATCACATAGGCGCTCAGCGGCGGCCCGCCGGCATGCGACACAAAGCTGGTGAAGCCCGAAGTCACGGTCAGGATCGCGCCCAGCCAGCGCGGCGGCGGCGGGCTGTCGGGCCGGGGCGGGAACAGCAGGCGCTGCGCCAAAAACAACAAGGTGAATATTCCCACCAGGGCCGCGACGACCTTGGCGTCCAGCACTTTGAACAGCAAGGCGCCCACCAGCGTGCCCAGCAGGCCGAAAGGAACCAGGAACTTCAGGAACTTGAAATCGAAGTCGCGGCGAAAGGCCGCCAGCCCCAGCAGGTCCATCAGCAGCAGCACCGGCATCAGGATGGCGGCGGCCTGCGGCACCGTGACGGCCAGCGCCATCACCGGCACCGCGAGCGAACCAAAGCCCGCGCCGAAGCCGCTCTTGCTGATGCCCAGCATCAGCACGGCGGGAATCGCCACGGCGTAGAAAAAGGGGTCGGTGATCAGCGGGAAGCTCACGGCGTGTCTTTCGGTTTACCCAGGCCGTGGCGTGCAGGCGCAAGGAAAGAAAGGCGCCATGTTATCCGCCGGCCGGAAATCCGGCAGCAGCGCCTCACGCCGCCGCTCAGACGCGCTCGAGGATGACCGCGATGCCCTGCCCCACACCTATGCACATGGTGGCCAGCGCATAACGCCCGCCGCTCTTGTGCAGCTGGTTGACCGCCGTGGTGGCCAGCCGCGCGCCCGAAGCGCCCAGCGGGTGGCCCAGCGCGATGGCGCCGCCGTTGGGGTTGACGCGCGGGTCGTCGTCCTGCACACCCAGCAAACGCAGCACCGCCAGGCCTTGCGCGGCAAAGGCTTCGTTCAGTTCGATCACATCTATCTGCGCCATCGTGAGGCCGGTCAGCGCCAGCACTTTCTGCGTTGCGGGCGCAGGGCCTATGCCCATGACGCGCGGCGCGACGCCGGCAGTTGCCATGCCAACCACTCGCGCCTTCGGCGTGAGGCCATTCTTTGCGGCCGTGGCTTCATCAGCCAGCAGCAGCGCGCAGGCGCCGTCGTTCACGCCGCTGGCATTGCCGGCGGTCACCGTGCCGTCGGGCCGCACCACCCCCTTGAGTTTGGCCAGTGCCTCCAGCGAAGTCTCGCGCGGATGCTCGTCCTTGCCGACCACGATGGGGTCACCCTTTTTCTGGGCGATCGTCACCGGCGTGATTTCGGCGTCGAAATAACCGGCTTTTTGCGCGGCCACGGCCTTGAGCTGGCTGGCCAGCGCCATCTTGTCCTGGTCTTCGCGGCTGATCTTGTAGTCGGTCGCCACGTTCTCAGCGGTCTCGGGCATGGCGTCGACGCCGTATTTTTCCTTCATCAGCTTGTTGATGAAGCGCCAGCCAATCGTCGTGTCGTAGACCGCATTGGCGCGACTGAAGGCGCTTTCGGCCTTTGGCATCACAAAAGGCGCACGGCTCATGCTTTCCACGCCGCCGGCGATCATCAGCGTGGCCTCGCCCGACTTGATGGCGCGGGCAGCCGTACCCAGCGCGTCCAGGCCCGAGCCGCACAGGCGGTTGATGGTGGCGCCCGGCACATCCATGGGCAGGCCGGCCAGCAGGGCCGCCATGCGCGCCACGTTGCGATTGTCCTCGCCGGCCTGGTTGGCGCAGCCGTAGATCACATCGGTCACCGCCTGCCAGTCCACCTTGGGGTTACGCGCCATCAGCGCCTTGAGCGGGATCGCGCCCAGGTCGTCGGTGCGCACGCTGCTGAGCGCGCCGCCGTAGCGGCCGAAGGGGGTGCGTATCGCATCGCAGATAAATGCTTGGGTCATGGTGTGTCTTTTCGAAGAGGGTGGGAATATCAGGCGTCGGATGTGAGGCGTCAGGCCGCGATCGGCAGGCCGACCAGTTTTTCGAGTTCGGCGTGCGTGAGGCCTTCAACGGTGTCGATGAGCTTCAGGCCCTGCGGCGTGCATTCAAGTGTCGCCAGGTCGGAATACACGCGCTTGACGCAGCCTATGCCGGTCAGCGGATAGGTGCATTGGCTCACCAGCTTGCTGGCGCCCTGCTTGGTCAGCAAGTCCATCATGACCCAGGTCTGCCGCGCACCTATGGCCAGGTCCATGGCGCCGCCCACGGCCGGAATCGCGCCGGGCTCGCCGGTGCTCCAGTTGGCCAGGTCGCCGGTGGCCGAGACCTGGAAGGCACCCAGCACGCAGATGTCAAGGTGGCCGCCGCGCATCATCGCGAAGCTGTCGGCGTGGTGGAAAAAGGCGCCGCCCTTGAGCAGCGTCACCGGCTGCTTGCCGGCGTTGATCAGGTCGTAGTCTTCCTGGCCCTCGGCGGGCGCCGGGCCCATGCCCAGTATGCCGTTTTCGCTTTGCAGGATGACCTCGCGGCCGGCCGGCAAATGGTTGGCCACCAGGGTGGGCTGGCCAATGCCGAGGTTGACGACAGCCCCGTCAAAAATATCCTGCGCGACGCGGGCGGCGAGCTGGTCCTTGCTGCGGCGTTGGTAAGTCATGGTCATGCCGCTTTCTTGAAACCGCCCGCTTGCGTAGCGGTGCGTTGAATCTTCACGATGTGGTGGACAAAGATGCCCGGCGTCACGATGGTTTCAGGGTCAAGCTCGCCGAGCTCAACAATGTCATGCACGGTGGCAACGGTTTTCTTCGCCGCCGTCGCCATCACCGGGCCGAAGTTGCGCGCCGCCATGCGGTAGGTCAGGTTGCCCCAGCGGTCGCCGCGCTCGGCCTTGATCAGCGCCACGTCGCCATGGATCGGCATCTCGAGCACATACTGCCTGCCGTTGATTTCGCGGGTCTCCTTGGCGCTGCCGTCGGCATTGCGGGCCAGTTCGGTGCCATAGCCCGTGGGGCAAAAGAAAGCGCCTATGCCCGCGCCCGCCGCGCGTATGCGCTCGGCCAGGTTGCCTTGCGGCACCAGTTCCAGCTCGAGCTTGCCGCTGCGGTACAGGCCGTCAAACACCTGGCTGTCCGCCTGGCGCGGAAAGCTGCAGATGATTTTGCGCACGCGCCCGGCCTTGAGCAGCGCGGCCAGGCCCACTTCGGCATTGCCCGCGTTGTTGTTCACCACCGTGAGGTCTTTGGCGCCCTGCTCTATCAGGCCGTCGATCAGCTCATTGGGAATGCCCGCGGTGCCGAAGCCGCCTATCAGCACCGTGGCGCCGTCTTTCACGTCCGCCAGCGCGTCGGCGACGGAAGCGGCAATCTTGTTGATCATTGAATCGTCTCCAGGTACGGCGGCCGCATCCATGAACAGAACATGGGCGAGCACCAAATATTGTTCGACATTAGAACAAGAGTTCGTATAATGAATTTTAGGAGATTTCCCGCACCATGGCAAACGCCGCATCCACGCCCATCACAGCCCACAAGCCGGGTGACGGCTATGTGCAGTCCTTCGCGCGCGGGTTGGAGGTCATACGCTCCTTCAGCGCCGACGCGCCGCGCCAGACGCTGACCGAAGTCGCCGGGCGCAGCGGCCTGAGCCGCGCGGGCGCGCGCCGCATCTTGCTGACGCTGGAAACGCTGGGTTATGTCAGCAGCGACGGCAAGCTCTTCAGCCTCACGCCGCGCATCCTGGACCTGGGCTTTGCCTATCTGTCGTCCATGCCGATCTGGAACCTGGCCGAGCCGGTCATGGAAGCGCTGGTCGCCGAGGTCAAGGAATCGTGTTCGGCCGCCGTGCTGGACGGAACGGACATCGTCTATGTGCTGCGCGTGCCCACACACAAGATCATGAGCATCAGCCTGGGCGTGGGCTCGCGCCTGCCGGCGTATTGCACCTCCATGGGCCGCATGCTGCTGTCGGCCCTGCCCGAGGTCGAACTCATGAAATGCCTGCAGGCCTCCACGCTGGAGGCGCGCACCAAATACACCGTGACTGACGTGAAAGAACTCGCGGCCAAGGTCGCCCAGGCGCGCAAGCAGGGCTGGTCGCTGGTCAACCAGGAACTCGAGGAGGGTCTGGTATCCATGGCGGCGCCCATTACCAACCGCGCCGGCCAAACCGTGGCCGCCCTCAATATCAGCGGCCAGGCCAACCGCACCAGCGCCAAGGCCATGCAGGAGACCATGCTGCCGCAATTGCTAGAGGCGGCTCAGGCAATCTCGCGCATGCTCAGCGTTCAACGCAGCTAGGGTCGGTCAGGACTTTTTAAAACCGAGGACCAGGACCACCGCACCAAGCACCACAGCACCCAGGCTCAGCCACTGCGGAATATTGACCGACTCTTTTTCCTTCACGGTCAGCTGTATCGGGCCTATCTTGGCGGCCGTGGTGTCCTTGGTGAAACTGAAGCCGCCGGTGAAAAACCCGGCCAGGCCCAAAACAATCAGGACTATGCCTGTGATGCGTGCTGCGTTCATGGTGTTGATCTCCTCGCCGGGCTGTGAATGGTGGGAGTGGCCCCGCCCCGGAACTGCGCCACTCGCTGGTAGCAGCGTAGGCAGGGACGCGCAAACTGTCTGTAGGACGCAGCCCGCGGCCCCTGTGGCCCAAGCGCTGATAACAGGCACACGCCGGCCATGGAAAACCCCTGCGTGATACGCTTTCGCCCATGTTCACGCCCTCCCAAGCCGACGTCCGGCGCTTCTTCTGTTCCGTCTATGCCAAGGCCCGCGCCGGCCAGCCCATGGAGGCGATTGAAACCATCGCCAGCCAGTGGATCGAAGAGCACCCCGAGTACCACGCGGATTTTGCCGATGCCGACGCCGCGCTCGAAAAAATGTACGACGTGGAGGCCGGCAAGACCAACCCGTTCCTGCACCTGTCCATGCACCTGTCCATCAGCGAGCAATGCTCCATAGACCAGCCGCGCGGCATACGCCAGGCCGTGGAACTGCTGACGGCCAGGCGCAACTCCCTGCATGACGCCCACCACGAAACCATGGACTGCCTGGGGCAGATGGTCTGGGAAAGCCAGCGCGCGGGGCGACCGCCCGATGGCGCGGCTTATATCGACTGCGTGCAGCGCCGCGCAACTCGCGACTAGACAATAAAAAAGCCGCTTGATGAAGCGGCTTTTTGTTTGGGCGGGAAAATCCGGCTTAGCGGAACTTCTTCTGCGGAATAGTCTTCAGCTCGCCATCCACAGAGGCCAGGTAGTTGGCCAGCTGCTTGAGTTCGGCATTGGTGTACTGCTTGGCCATGCCGGCCATGATGGCGTTGCCGCGGCCGACCTTGGGGTTGTTCTCGGTCTTGTAGGCCTTGAGCGCCACGAACAGGTAGTCGGCATGCTGGCCGCCGATCTTGGGGTAGGCCGGGTCAATGGGCTTGCTGAAATTGTCACCGTGGCAGGAGGCGCAATTGGCCTTGGCCAGCAGGGCCTTGACTTCGGTGCTGGGCTCCGTGGCGGCCTTGGCCGGCTCGCCCGCGCCGTCGGCGCTGTAGTGGGCGGCGAGGTCGGCGATGTCCTGGTCGGTCAGGGAGTCGGCGATAGCGCGCATCGTCGGGTGCTTGCGTTCGCCTTTTTTGTATTCATTGAGCGCGGCGGTGATGTATTTGGCGCCCTGGCCGGAAATCATGGGCACCTTGTAGACCTCGGGGAAAGAGGCCTGGTAGCCCTTGATGCCGTGGCAGCCTATGCACATGGCATTCTTGGTTTCGCCGGCCTTGGCGTCGCCCTTGATCTCCTGGGCCAGGCTGGCAGCCGTCGCACAAGAGACAGCAACGGCGAATATCGTGGTGAACAGCTTATTCATTTTGCGCGCACAATCAGGTGGGGATTCATCGTATAAAACAACCCTGGATTATATCTGGGCCCGCCGCGGCCAGGCACCCGTTGCCGGCCAGGCCCCACAAAAGCCCGCTCCACCTTCACCTCCCTGACCCAAGAACATGAAATTTCAAGGCTCAAAAAACTACGTCGCCACCCAGGACCTGATGCTCGCGGTCAACGCCGCCGCCGCCCTGAAAAAGCCGCTGCTGGTCAAGGGCGAGCCCGGCACCGGCAAGACCATGCTGGCCGAGGAAGTGGCCCAGTCCCTGGGCCTGCCGCTGTTGCAATGGCACATCAAGTCCACCACCAAGGCGCAGCAGGGCCTTTATGAATACGACGCGGTGTCGCGCCTGCGCGACTCGCAGCTGTCCACCGTGGACGGCGGCGAGAAGGTCAAGGACATCCACAACTACATCGTCAAGGGCGTGCTGTGGCAGGCCTTCACCTCGGAAACCCCGGTAGCGCTGCTGATCGATGAGATCGACAAGGCCGACATCGAATTTCCCAACGACCTGCTGCGCGAAATCGATCGCATGGAGTTCTATGTGTATGAAACACGCGAACTCATCAAGGCCAGGCACCGCCCGCTGGTGTTCATCACCTCGAACAACGAAAAAGAACTGCCCGACGCGTTTTTGCGCCGCTGCTTCTTCCACTACATCAAGTTCCCCGACGCCGACACCATGAAGCAGATCGTGGACGTGCACTTCCCCGACCTCAAGAAAGAACTGCTGACCGCCGCGATGAAAACGTTTTACGACGTGCGCAACCTGCCCGGCCTCAAAAAGAAACCTTCCACCAGCGAGCTGCTGGACTGGCTCAAGCTGCTGGTCGCCGAGGATATCCCGCTGGACGCCCTGCAAAGCAAGGACGACAAGGTCGCCGTGCCGCCGCTGGTGGGCGCGCTGCTCAAGAACGAGCAGGACGTGACCCTGTTCGAGAAGCTGGTTTTCATGCAGCGCAACAATCGCTGAACGCGGGGCACTCTTGATGAACCAAAAATCCCTGCTGCTCGAAGGCCTGTCCGACGCGGTCGGTTTTGTCGGCGGCGCCCTGCTGGGCTTCTGGGCCGGCCGGCTGCTGGGCCTGGATATTTTTGCGGACGGCTACGGCAACGCCGCCATAGGCGGCATCGTGCTGGTGGGCCTGGGCGGCGGCCTGGGCCTGCAGCTGGCCAGGCGCTGGAGGAAGCGGCAAAAACCCGAAGGAGAGAACTGAGAATGGCTTTTGTCGAACCCGTAACACTGCAGGCGCGCGGCGTGCGCCTGCTGCCCCTCGCGCTGGAACACGAAGCAGGCCTGAAGGCCGCGGCCGCCGACGGCGAGCTCTGGAAGCTGCGCATCACCTCCGTGCCCGAGCCGCATGAAACCCGCGGCTACATCGAAACGGCGCTGGCCACGGCCAACCGCTTCGCCTTCGCGGTGACCGATGCCGCCAGCGGCGAGGTGCTGGGCTCCACGAGTTACCACGACATCGTGCCCAACCTCAAGCGCGTCGAGATCGGCTACACCTGGTACGCCGCGCGCTGCCAGCGCACCCATGTCAACACCACCTGCAAGCTCCTGATGCTCACGCATGCCTTCGAGACCCTGGGCTGCAACATCGTGGGCTGGCGCACCGACAACTTCAACCACGCCTCGCAGCGCGCCATCGAGCGCCTGGGCGCGCGCAAGGACGGCGTGCTGCGCGGCCATGCGCTGCGCCGCGACGGCACCATACGCGACACCGTGATGTACAGCCTGGCGGCCGGTGAGTGGCCGGAAGTCAAGGCACAGCTGCTCTATCTACTGGACAAACCTCGAGCCTGAAGCGCCGACCGCCAAGGAGTAGCTCACCATGCTCATCGATTTTTTCTACACCCTGCGTTCGGCCAAGCTGCCGGTCTCCGTCAAGGAATACCTGATGCTGCTCGAGGCGCTGGAGGCCGGCGTGGTTGGGCCCAACAGCGACAAGCTCGAGGGGCAACAGGGTGAAGGCGCCTGGAAGATCGACGACTTCTATTACCTGAGCCGCTGCGTGCTGGTGAAGGACGAAAAAAACTACGACAAGTTCGACCGCGCCTTCGCCGCCTACTTCAAGGGCGTCGAGATGCTGGCTGACTTCACGAAAGACATCCCCCTCGAATGGCTGCGCAAAAACCTGGAGCTTGAGCTGAGCCCCGAGGAAAAGGCCAAGATCGAAAAAATGGGCTGGGACGAGCTCATGGAAACGCTCAAAAAGCGTTTTGAAGAGCAGAAAGAGCGCCACGAAGGCGGCAGCAAATGGATAGGCACGGGCGGCACCTCGCCCTTCGGCGCCAACGGCTTCAACCCGCAAGGCATACGCATAGGCCAGGAAAAAAGCCGCAACAAGAGCGCGGTGAAAGTCTGGGACCAGCGCGCCTACAAGGACTACGACGACACCCAGGAGCTGGGCACACGCAACATCAAGGTCGCGCTGCGCCGCCTGCGCAAATTCGCGCGCCAGGGCAATGCCGAAGAACTGGACCTGGACGACACCATACGCTCCACCGCGGCCAACGCCGGCTGGCTGGACATCAAGATGGTGCCCGAGCGCCACAACAACGTGAAGGTGCTGCTGCTCATGGACGTGGGCGGCACCATGGACGAGCACATCCACCGCGTCGAGGAAATGTTCTCGGCCGTGAAGGCCGAGTTCAAGCACCTGGAGTTTTACTACTTCCACAACTGCGTCTATGACTTCATGTGGAAGAACAACCGCCGCCGATTCAGCGAAAAGTTCCCGACCTGGGACATCATCCGCAAGTACAACAAGGACTACAAGCTCATCTTCGTCGGCGACGCGACCATGAGCCCTTATGAAATTTTGCAGCCCGGCGGCAGCGTGGAATACAACAACGAGGAAGCCGGCGCCGAATGGATGCAGCGCCTGACCAACGCCTTTCCCAAGTTCGCCTGGATCAACCCCGAGCCGCAAGGCGTCTGGCAATACCGGCAAAGCATTGGCGTGATCCAGCAGCTGGTCAACCAGCGCATGTACCCGCTGACGATCAAGGGTCTCGAAGAGGCCATGCGCCTGCTGTCCAAATAGCGCTGGCCTCCTACGCTTGAGTGCCAGGGTGCTCAAGTAAACTGCCTTCGTGACCCCTCCCAGCATTCACAGTCGTCACTGCGCACGGAAGGCCACCCCGGCAGGACGGATTCCCAGCGCCGGTTTCACCCCTGCTTTCGCCCTCTTTGCGATCCTGCTGGCGCCCCTGGCCGGCGCGCAGACGGCTGCGCCCCTGGACAACAGCGGCAGCACAACACCGCCTTCCAGCGTCACGCAGACCGCACCTGCCCCGCCACCGCCGCCTGAAAAAGTCTCTCCCGGGCCCACGCCCGAGGGCTCCACAGGCCCCACCAGCGCCCAGCCCGAAGTCACGGCCTTTGACATCGCGGTGCGCGCCCCCCAACCCCTCAAGGACCTGCTCGACAAACACCTGGAGCTGCAGCGCTACCGCGCCGTGACCGACCTTGACGAGGCCGAACTCGCGCGCCTTATCGTGCTGGCCGAGCGCAATGTGCGCAACCTGGCCGGCACGCTGGGCTACTTCAGCCCCAGCATCAACATCACGCGCGAAGGCGGCGCCAACCAGAAGCCGACCATTGTGGTGGCCGTAGAGCCCGGCCAGGCCACCATCGTGGGCGGGGTGGCGATGAATTTTGCGGGCGACATCGCCGACTCCTCCGACCCGGACGCCAAAGCCCAGCGCGAGGGAATCGAGCGCGACTGGCGCCTGCCCGCGGGCCAGCGCTTCACCCAGGACGCCTGGGACGGCGCCAAGACGCAAGCCCTGCGCGAGCTGGTGGCGCGCCGCTACCCGGCCGGCAAGCTGGCCGGCAGCCTGGCCGACGTGGACGCGCCCACCAACAGCGCGGCGCTCAGCCTCAAGCTGGACTCCGGACCGCTCTACCGCCTGGGCCCGCTGCAGGTCAGCGGCGTGGAGCGCTACGACCCGGTGCTGGTGCCGCGCCTGGCGCGCCTGACACCGGGCACGCCCTACGACCAGAACCAGCTGAACGAAGCGCAGCTGCGCCTGGCCTCCAGCGGCTACTTCGATTCGGCCTATATCTTTGTCGATCCCGAAAGCGACCCGAACGCCGCGCCCGTGCAGGTCCAGGTGCGCGAAGCCAGGCTGCAAAAAATCATCCTCGGTGTGGGCGTGACCACCGACAGCGGCCCGCGCGCCTCTGTCGAGCACACCCACCAGCGCGTGCCGGGCACCAACTGGCGCGCCGTCACCAAGCTGCAGCTTGAGAAGAAGGCTCCCTTTGCGCAGACCGAATGGACGTCCATTCCCGACGAATCCAACTGGCGCTGGGTGGCGCTGGCGCGCACCGAGCGCGTCGACGACGACGACCTCGTCACACGCTCGAGCCGCCTGCGCTTTGGCCGCACCCAGGCCGGCGATCGCATAGACCGCAACATGTATGTGCAGTACGACAGGGCCAGCGTCAGCGGCAGCGGCCAGCTCAACAGCAGCGCCGCCGACATCGGCGACGGCTCGGCCCTGTCGGTCAACTACGTCTGGACAGGCCGCTATTTCGACAGCCTGCCCTTTCCGAACAAGGGCTACGGCCTGGGCTTTGAACTCGGCGGCGGCAGCACCATGGGCACGCAGCACCTGCCCTTCACACGCGCCGTGGGTCGCTGGCTGGGCATTGTGCCGCTGGAGCGCGGCCGCATCGCGATGCGCGCCGAGGGCGGCGCGGTGATTGCGAAAGACTCGGCCCGCATTCCCGGCACCCTGCTGTTTCGCACCGGCGGCGACACCACCGTGCGCGGCTACGGCTACCGCGACATCGGCATCAAGCTGGACAACGGCGTCACAGGGCCGGGCCGCTACATGGCCGTGGGCAGCGTCGAATACCAGCGCCCCCTGCTGCGCGACGGCAGGCCCAGCGAGTGGGAGAACACTTTTTTCATCGACGCCGGCGCCGTGGCCGACAACCCCAAGGACATGAAGCCCTCCGTCGGCATAGGCACGGGCGTGCGCTGGCGAAGCCCCATAGGCCCGCTGCAAATGGATGTGGCTTATGGCGTCAAGCCCAAGCAGTTGCGCCTGCACGTCAGCGTGGGATTTGTTTTCTGATTTCCTGATGGACACGCCAGACACACCCACCCCGCGCACCCCGCCGGTCCCCTCACGCCCGCCGCGGCGCTGGCTGCGCACCACGGCCTGGGCGGCGGGCAGCGTCGTCACGCTGGCCGTTGCCGCGACGGGCGGGGCCTGGTGGTGGGCCGGCACCGATGGCTCGCTGGCCACCGCGCTGGGCTGGATCGCGCGCTCGCAACCGCTGGGCGCCGAAGGTGTCACAGGCTCGCTGCGCGCCGGCGGCCGCATTGAGCAACTGGTCTGGCAACAAAACGGCCTGCGTGTGGACCTGCGCGAGCTCACACTGGCCTGGCAGCCCTGGTCACTGCTGCACGGCACACTCAAGGTCAATCGCCTGGCCGCGGCCAGTGTGCAGGTCGACGACCAGCGACCGCCCTCCACCGAGCCTTCGGTGCCGCCCTCGGCACTCGGCTTGCCGCTGCCGGTGCTGCTCGAAGGTTTCTCCATCGGGCAATTCCAATGGCACGGCGGCGCAGAGTTTTCCGCGTCGGGCATACGCGGAAACTATTCTTTCAACGGCTTTTCGCACCAGCTTGAATTGCTGGGCGCGCAGGTCGCGCAAGGGCGCTACAGCGGCAAGGCCACGCTGGCAGCGCACGGCAAGCTGCAGCTCGATGCCAGCCTCAACGGCGCGCTTGACGCAGCCCTGCCCGGAGGCAAGACCAGGGTGCCGCTGGCCTTCAAGGCCACAGCCAAAGGCCCGCTCACCGAGCTGCTGCTCAAGGCCGAGCTGCAAATGGAAAACGCCGCCGCGCAAAAAAACCAGCCGCGTCCCCAGGCCAGCGCCACGGCCCGCGTCATGCCCTGGGCCGCGCAGCCGCTGCCGCAGGCCGATGCGAGCTTTCGCGACCTTGACGTCGCCGCCTTCTGGCCCGACGGCCCACAAACCCAGCTCACAGGCAGCGCCAGCGTGCGGCCGGCGGACAGCGCGCCGGTGTCATCCGCTTCCGCATGGGGCCTGCAACTGCAGCTCGCCAACAGCCAGCCCGGCCCCTGGGACCAGCACAAGCTGCCGCTGGAACGCCTCGAGGCCCAAGGCGAATGGCGCGGCGGCGCGGCCCTGGTGCGCACACTCAAGGCCAGGCTGGGCGGCGGCGAGCTGCTGGCCAGCGGTGAATGGGCCGATGCGCCCGCGGGAACTGCTACGGCCAAACCCCCCGCCTGGAAAATGCAGGCCAGCCTGCAACAGGTCAACCCCGCCCTCTTGCACAGCCAGCTCGCGCCGCTGCCGCTAGACGGCAAGGCCCAGGCCCACAGCCAGGGGGACAGTGGCAAGGCCATCGCCTTCGACGCGACCCTGCAGGCCGCGCGCAACGATGCGGCTACGAAGAACAATCCCCTGGGCGCACTGCGCCTGCGCGACGCCAGCGCCAGCGGCAGCTGGAATGGCGAGCAGGCCGGCGGCACCCTGCTGCTTTCGGCCCTGCGCGTGCGCAGCGATGACGCCGAACTGAGCGGAAACCTGGAAGCCCAACCCGCAGCCCAAGCCGGCAAAGGCAAGCTCACACTCACCGCGCCCGGGCTGGACGCGCAAGTGCAGGGCGAGCTGCGCCCCGCCAGCGGCAAGGGCGATATCAGCCTGCGCGGCCGCGACATGGCACAAGCCCTGCGCTGGCTGCAAAAGCTGCCGGGCATGCCAGATGCGCTCAAGTCCGCCTCAGCCACCGGCAGCGCCGAGCTGCAGGCGAGCTGGCAAGGCGGCTGGCAGGACCCGGCCCTGCAGGCGCGGCTGGACCTGCCCTCGCTGGACTGGCGCATCATGGCAACGCCAACGCCCGCCGCCGCAACGACGACCGCAACGGCAGACGCCGGGCTGCTCAAGATCCGCGCCTTCCAGGCCACACTCTCGGGCCGCTTGAGCGAAGCGCAGCTCAACACCCAAGGCCGCGCCGAAGCCGGCACGCGCCGCTACACCCTGCAACTGGCGGCCCAAGGCGGACGCGGCGGCGCGGCGCGCAACACGCCGCTGGCCGAGTCGCCCTGGCAAGGCCTGCTGCAGCAACTGAGCCTCGGCGTGCAAGACCCCGCGCTCGGCACAGGCGCCTGGCAGCTCAAGACACGAGGCGCCGTGCCGCTCAAATGGACACCGGCGCGCAGCGGCGGCGCGTTTGAAAGCGGCGCCGGCGAGGCGCTGCTGATCGCGCCGGCTTCGGGTGCTTCCGGCACCTCGGGCGCCGCCACACCCTCACAAGCCACACTGGCCTGGCAGCCCCTGCGCTGGCGGCCGGGCCGCGAACTCGTCACCGCCGGCAAACTCAGCGGCCTGCCCCTGGCCTGGATAGAACTTTTTGCCGGCCCGCAAATGGCCGGCGCCGGCCTGGGCGGCACCCTGCTGCTCGACGGCGACTGGGACGCCACGCTGGGCGACACCCTGCGCCTCAAAGCCAGCCTGGCGCGCAGCAGCGGCGACATCACGGTGCAGGCCGAAACCGCGCAAGGCACCTCGGCGCGCGTTGCGGCCGGCGTCAAGGAGGCGCGGCTCTCCTTGCAAAGCGAAGGTGAGGCTGTCACTGTGGCGCTGCGCTGGGACAGCGAACGCGCGGGCACGGCCGAGGGCCAGCTGCGCACACGCCTGGCACGCGCGCCCGCCGCGGCCGGCGGCGGCTGGCTCTGGCCCGCGGACGCGCCCCTGGCCGGCCAATTGCGCGCCCAGTTGCCGCGCATAGGCGTGTGGTCGGTGCTGGCACCGCCCGGCTGGCGGCTGCGCGGCTCGCTGGGTGCCGACGTCGCCATCAGCGGCACACGCGCCGCGCCGCAGCTGGCCGGCGACCTGCAGGCCGACGACCTGGCGCTGCGCTCGGTGGTCGACGGCATTGAATTCGGCAACGGCCGGCTGCGCTCCAAACTCGACGGCACCCGCATGCGCATCAACGAGTTCACGCTGCAGGGCGCGGGCGACAAGGGCACGGGCGGCATTCTTAGCGCGCAAGGCGAAGCCGGCTGGGTGGACGGCAAGCCGCAGGTGCAGCTCAGCGCCAAGATCGAACGGCTGCGCGCCAGCATACGCACAGACCGGCAGATCACCGTCTCCGGCGACATACAGGCCGGCCTCAAGGGAATCCAAAGCGAACTCACCGGCAAGCTGCTGGTCGACCAGGCCCGCATCATCCTGCCCGACGAAGGCACGCCCCAGCTCGGCGACGACGTGGTGGTGCGCAGCACACGCGGCGCGGCGGCCGGCCAGAAGGCGCCCGCGCAAACCAGCGCCGACACCACAGACCGCGACGCGCGCCCCGTCAAGCTGGCCGTGGAGCTGGACCTGGGCCGCGACTTCCGCATCCAGGGCAAGGGCATAGACACACGGGTGCGCGGCACCCTGGCACTGAGCGGCGAGAACCTGCGCGAGCCGAAACTCAACGGCACCATCAACACCGCAGGCGGCCAGTACCGCGCCTACGGCCAGCGCCTGGACGTGGAGCAAGGCATGCTGCGCTTCACCGGCGCCATCGACAACCCCACGCTCGACATCCTGGCGATACGCCCCAACCTCACCCAGCGCGTTGGCGTGCAGATCACCGGCACCGCCCTGCTGCCGCGCGTGCGCCTGTATGCCCAACCCGAACTGCCCGACGCCGAAAAACTCTCCTGGCTGGTGGTGGGGCGCTCCTCCGCTTCGGGCGGCGCCGAGGCCGCCATGCTGCAGCAGGCGGCCCTGGCCCTGCTGGGCAGCAAAGGCACAGGCGGCATGTCGGGCGGCCTGGCCGCCTCGCTGGGCCTCGATGAGCTGTCTTACCGCGGCGCATCCAGCAACACCGACGGCAGCACCACCGAAAGCGCCCTGACCCTGGGCAAACGCTTTTCACGCAATTTCTACGCGGCCTACGAACGCACCATCTCGGGCGCACTGGGCACGCTGTACGTGTTCTACGACCTGTCGCAACGCTTCACCGTGCGCGCCCAGGCCGGCCAGCAAAGCGCGGTGGATTTGATCTTCACCGTGCCTTACGACTGAGACAAAACCCAGGCGCCGGGAAGGCATCCGCCACCGAATACAATCACGGCTTCTCCCCGAGAAGTGCCGCCATAGTTCAATGGATAGAACGAGTGCCTCCTAAGCGCTAGATACAGGTTCGATTCCTGTTGGTGGTACCAAGCCTCTTGCCGCATAACGTTGAAGATCACCGGCGGGCCATAGACCGGCAAAGCCCTTCGCGAGAATGTCCGAGTCGATCGACTTGCTAGACCGCATTCCCAACATCCTTTTTATTGGCTCCCTCACTAGCGCCCTTGCTGCGCGACCAAACGAGGACGGCGAGCAAGTAGACAGGA
The DNA here is from genome assembly GCF_047303325.1 of Polaromonas sp. CT11-55. Classification (NCBI taxonomy): domain Bacteria; kingdom Pseudomonadati; phylum Pseudomonadota; class Betaproteobacteria; order Burkholderiales; family Comamonadaceae; genus Polaromonas; species Polaromonas sp. CT11-55. The sequence goes on from NZ_JBKBEX010000001.1 coordinate 165,365, forward strand.
GCAAGCACCGCCAGGCCCGCAGCTATGAGGCTTTGGCTGAGTCCCGCTACGAGCATAGCCGCGAACCAAGAGCCGGCGAGAACCAGGCAGCCTAAAGTAACCCAGGCCGCGCGATTGCGCGCCATTGCGAGAAGAGCGATCAAAAGTACCCCAAACAGCTGAGCCGAGATGACCATCCGAAGGGGCGAAAACCTATACGTCTCCAGACAGGCGCAGGCCATCGATGGCACAAAGGCAAGCAGCGCCAGAAGAATGACAGCGACTACAGACGCTTTGCTGCGCACAAGCTTGCTCCGGATGGTCGAGAAGGTCGGCGTCACGTGCGGTCTAAGGTTTGATCTGAGCGGACGGAAGCGCCTCGCCGGTGAAGGTCCGCTCTGGCGAAGGGTTAGGCATCAGTTTGTGCCTCGTAGATGGCGAGCCATTCGCGACTCTGAGCAATCGCAATTCATTGCGATAGTCCTTGAACAATCGCTTCCACCGCTTGGTCGAGGTTGGCGGCGTTCGACGTCGGCGCCTCAAAGAACATCAATACCGACCTGATGGGGCGAGTGTGCTCCACCGTCACAAATGACCGCCCCGAGCTGTCAAACCCCCGGTAAGTCCCGGCGGTGCCGTCACTCAAGGCATAGATCTCCTGCTTCGTGATTGTGACGGTCACACCTGCCTTGGCAGCCGCGTGCTCGCGCCGAATCGATTCTTCGAGGAGCTTCGTCGCCACTAGCCGGGTGCGTTCAGGTCGGACCGGCTGTGTAATGCCCATGATCTTCACGTGCAAGCCCAGCGCCTCCGAGCGAAAGACAACGTGTTCCGCGAACAACAGGCGAACCTGCACCCAATCCCCGCTAAGGACCAACGAGAAATCAGGGTCGCTGTACGTCACGGCGCTGTTCGCCTGAGAGCAGAAGGACAGAATCAGAATGGCTAGGAATTGGCGCACGTTACCCCCTAACGTTCAAGATAATCGGCCTTGCGCGGCTTTATGCGCAAGGTCCGGTTGACCGCAGGGTTAGCCTACTGCACATGGAAGAAACACAGAGGCGCATGTCACTCACCGCTACTTGTTAATAGATGGCGGCCAGAACATACCGTCATAGTCGCGGTATCCGTACGGATACCACACAAGGCGACCTTCGGGGTCAGTTCCCACCTTAGCAAAGATGGTGCCTTTATCGCCACTTTGATGATGAGGACCGCAACTGGAGACCAGGAACTTCAGAGAGAGAATGTCGCCTTTATGGACTCTGCCGGTAGCGGGCCCAATAACGCGCAAGACCGTTGCTTTCGCCTCCCCTTTGGAGAGGTCCGAAACGGACACATCCAACAAGGCCACCTCTGCAATTACATCAGCATCAGGTGGTGGATTGGGAGCGGCCTTAAAAAATAGCGTCTCCTCCATGCTAGGGCCCTGACACGCGTGCGCCTGGGAGAGGGCTAGCAGGACGCAAGGAACCAACGCAATCAAGTAGCGCATGTGTTTCACCCAAAGTTTGGAACTGACGGAACTCAAGGCAGGATAGTGCCGGAAATGACCGGCCGACAGGACGTCCGTGTCGATTGACTTGTTAGCCTGCACTCTCAAGGTACTCCCCCAGGATTTGCGCCTTCCAATACTGATCAGAGCCGTTGATGTCTTCCTGCGGCTCGTCGAATTCGATCCAATGAATGAAGGTCGGCCCCAGCAGCGTTTCAGTGGCTTCTGGTTCATCGACCACTGTTCCGGTGCAAGAGCGTTTCCACCCTCCAGCGGTGAGAACGCGCACTCGGGAACCCGCGGCGAACCGCAATTGCTTCTGGCTAGACATGGCGCTCATGATGCAGGCTAACGTAATGTATGCCGCAAGGTCTGCGGTATAACCTGGCCGCTGAAAACCCGGCCAAGTGCTTGTTATTAAAAGACCTATTGTCCATTTCGAGTTTCGCTCAGGTCGATAAAAAAGGGACCCAACCCCGCAAACAAATTCTAGGCGGACACCGTGGTTGCCGCCTCCTCACTATGAACGAGCAGAGGCTGTTGAATTCCATCGAATCCTGTTTTCGTACGAATACATGAACTGCCTCCTGGTAATCCAAGTTTTTGTCCGCCCCCCAGCGTGATTCAGCCCTCCCGGCCCGGCAATTCGCCCGCCATGCCCGCTCCCTCTCAGGGATAACCAGAAGATAACCAGACCCGACATCATGTCGGATTTGAACAAGTGTGCGTCTGCCGGGCGCAAGTTCGCGCATCTGGGAAATCCAACAATGAGCGCAGATTCATTGGACCTCCCTACAAGCGACTATGCGCGGCCAAAACTACTCTCTATGGAGCCTGCTCAAGCATGGCTTCAAAAACCACCAGACCTGGGAACCCGCCTGGGAACGGGTGGCCTTGAAGCCGTCCTACGACGTGGTGATCGTCGGCGGCGGCGGGCATGGCCTGGCCACGGCCTACTACCTGGCCAAAAACCATCCCCAGGTCGGGCGCATCGCGGTGCTGGAAAAGGGCTACCTGGGCGGGGGCAACACCGCGCGCAATACCACCATCGTGCGCTCCAACTACCTGTGGGACGAGTCGGCGGCGATTTATGAGCATTCGCTCAAGCTCTGGGAAGGCCTGACCAAGGACCTGAACTTCAACGTGATGTTCAGCCAGCGCGGCGTGTTCAACCTGGGCCACACCCTGCAGGACATGCGCGATATCGAGCGCCGGGTCAACGCCAATGCGCTGCAAGGCATAGACGCCCATGTGCTGAACGCGCGCGAAGTGAAGGAAAAGATTCCCCAGCTCGATTGCAGCCGCAGCCGCCGCTACCCGGTGCTGGGCGCCAGCTGGCAGCCGCGCGCGGGCATCGCCCACCACGACGCCGTGGCGCGCGGTTTTGCCCGCGCCGCCAGCCGCCTGGGCGTGGACCTGATCGAGGGCTGCGAAGTCACCGGCATGGACATCTCCGGCGGCAAGATCCGCGGCCTGCAAACCAACCTGGGCATGGTGAAAACCGAGCGCGTGGGCTGCGTGGCCGCCGGCCATTCGTCGGTGCTGGCCAAAATGGCCGGCCTGCGCATGCCACTCGAAAGCCACCCGCTGCAGGCCTTTGTGTCCGAATCGATGCAGCGCGTGATCGACACCGTGATCATGTCCAACGCGGTCCACGGCTACCTGAGCCAGTCGGACAAGGGCGAGCTGGTAATAGGCGCCGGCATCGACAGCTACCTGGGCTACGGCCAGCGCGGCAGCCCGCACGTGATCGAGCACACGGCTGCCGCCATCATCGAGCTGTTCCCCCAGTTCTCCCGCGTGCGCATGAACCGCCAATGGGGCGGCATTGTGGACGTGACGCCCGACGCCTGCCCGATCATTTCCAAGACGGCAGTCCAGGGCCTGTTCTTCAACTGCGGCTGGGGCACAGGCGGCTTCAAGGCCACGCCGGGTTCAGGCCATGTCTTTGCCGACATGCTGGCCCAGGGCGAGCCCAATGCGCTCGCCAGATCCTTCTCCGTGGACCGCTTCCACACCGGCCACCTCATCGACGAACACGGCGCCGCAGGCGTCGCCCACTGATATGTTTTTATTGCACTGCCCCCACTGCGGCGAAACGCGGGACGAAGAAGAGTTCAGCAATGCCGGTGAAGCCTACATCCCCCGACCGCTCCAGCCTGAGGCTGTGGACGACGCCACCTGGGGCGACTATGTGTTCATGCGCAGGAACACCAAGGGCTGGTTCTGGGAGCAATGGCAGCACACCGCGGCCTGCCGCAAGGTGTTTGCCGTGAAGCGCAACACCGCCACCTATGAAATCGCCGGCACCTGGACCCTGGCCGAAGGCAAGGCGCTGTTTCTGGCCGACATGGCCAAGGAGCAAACCCAATGAGCGGCACCCGAGTTATCCAGGCCGGCACGCGCATCGACGCCACGCGCACGGTCAACTTCAGCTTTGACGGCCGCAGCTACACCGGCCACCCCGGCGACACGCTGGCCTCCGCCCTGCTGGCCCACGGCGTGCGCCGCATGGCACGCAGCTTCAAGTACGGCCGTCCCCGCGGCATCATAGGCGCGGGCGCGGAAGAGCCGAACGCACTGGTGCAGCTGGGCACGGGCGCGCTGACCACGCCCAACGTCAAGGCCACCCAGGCCGAGCTTTACGAGGGCTTGAGCGCCCGCTCCACCTCGGGCTGGCCTTCGCTGGACTTCGATCTGAAGTCGGTGCTGGGCCAGGGCTCGCGCTTCATGCCGGCCGGCTTTTACAGCAAGACCTTCAAGTGGCCGCAAAAGCTCTGGCCGTTGTATGAGACCGTGATCCGCAAGTTCGCCGGTTTCGGCGACGCGCCGGCCGAACCCGATCCCGAGGACTACGACCACCTGCACCACCATGTGGACGTGCTGGTTGTCGGCGGCGGCGCCTGCGGCCTGCTGGCCGCGCTGCAGGCCGGCCGCGCCGGGCTCAAGACCCTGCTGCTGGACGAGCAGAACGAACTCGGCGGCTGGCTGCTGTCCGACCCCAACGCGCAGATCGACGGCCGCAGCAGCGACGCCTACATCCGCTCGGTGCAGGCCGCCCTGGCCGAGATGCCGCATGTGACGGTCCTGGTGCGCACCACCGCCTTCGGCATGTATGAGCAGAACCTGGTGCAGGCCGTGGAGCTGCTGCAGGACCACATCGCGCCCGGGCAGCGCCAGGCCCACCTGCCGCGCCACCGCATGCACAAGATACGCGCGCACCAGGTGGTCCTGGCCACAGGCGCCATCGAGCGCCCTCTGGTGTTCGGCAACAACGACCTGCCGGGCGTGATGACGGTTTCCGCCGGCCAGACCTTTCTGCACCGCTACGGCGTGCGCGTCGGCCAGCGCGTGGTGATCTGCGGCACCAGCGACCTGATCCACGACTGCGCCGAAAGCCTGGCCAAGGCCGGCGCCCAGGTCACCGTGGCCGATGTGCGCCACAGCGCGGTGGCGCGCAGCAGCAGCTACACCGTGATGGCGGGCCACTGCATTGCCGAAGCCACCGGCGGCGGCGAAGTCAAGGGCGTCAGGCTTGTGCCTCTGCATCCCACGCGTGACGAAGCGACCGGCGCCGGCAGCTTCCTGGCCTGCGACGTGGTGCTGAGCTCCGGCGGCCTGTCGCCCACGGTGCACCTGTTTTGCCACGACGGCAGCCGCCCGCAGTGGGACGAATCCCTCGCGGCCTTTGTGGCGCCGCACACGGGGCGCAAAGGTGTTGCCTGCGCCGGTTCGGTCACCGGCGCTTTCGAGCTGGCCGACGCACTGGCGCAAACCACCCAGGCGATGCAGCAGGTGCTGGCCGCCTGCGGCAAGACCGACACCTTGCCGGTTCCGTCCTGCCCCCAGCCCCGCCGCCTGCAGCCGCGCCCCATGTTCCGCCTGCCCGACGGCAAGGTTGAAGGCGCGGGCGCCAAGGCGTTTGTCGACTACCAGAACGACGTCAGCGCCGCCGACATCGAACTGGCGGTGCGCGAAAACTACCACTCCATCGAGCACGTCAAGCGTTACACCGCGCTGGGCTTCGGTACCGACCAGGGCAAGCTGTCCAACGTCAACGGCTTCGTCATCACGGCCCGCGCGCTGAAGCGCCCGGTGAGCGAAGTCGGCACCACAACCTACCGCCCGGCCTACACGCCGGTCAGCCTGGGCGCTTTGGCCGGCACCATGTCCGGCGAGCTGTTCGACCCGAATCGCTACGGCGCCATCCATGCCTCGCACGTGGCACGCGGCGCGGCGCTGGAGCCGGTCGGCCAGTGGCAGCGTCCCTGGTACTTTGCCAAGCCCGGTGAAGACCTGCATGCCGCGGTCGCCCGCGAATGCCTGGCCGCCCGCAACGGCGTGGCGGTGATGGACGCCTCCACCCTGGGCAAGATCCAGATCGACGGCCCGGATGCGCGCGAATTCCTGAACCGCATCTACGCCAATGCCTGGACCCAGCTGGCCGTCGGCAAATGCCGCTACGGCCTGATGCTGGACGAAAACGGCATGGTGATGGACGACGGCGTGACCGCCTGCATCGAGCAAAACCAGTTTTACATGACCACCACCACCGGCGGCGCGGCCCGGGTGCTGAACTGGCTGGAGCGCTGGCACCAGACCGAATGGCCCGAACTCAAGGTCTGGATGACCTCGGTGACCGACCACTGGTCCACCATCGCCCTGGTCGGGCCCAAATCACGCGCGGTGCTGGCCAAGCTGTGCGCCGACATCGACCTCTCGCCCGACAGCTTCAAGTTCATGGACTGGCGCGCGGGCACGGTGCACGGCCTGCCTGTGCGTGTGTTCCGCATCAGCTTCTCGGGTGAACTGTCCTATGAGCTCAACGTCGAGTCCGGCTACGGCCGCGCGCTGTGGGAGGCGGTGATGGCCGCCGGCGCCGAGTTCGACATCACGCCTTACGGCACCGAGACCATGCACGTGCTGCGCGCCGAAAAGGGTTTCATCATCGTCGGCCAGGATACCGACGGCTCCATGAGCCCCATGGACCTGGACATGGCCTGGGCCGTCGGCCTGAAAAAGCCCTTCAGCTTCCTGGGCAAGCGCTCGCTGTCGCGCAGCGACACGGCCCGCGAAGGCCGCAAGCAGCTGGTGGGGCTGTTGCCCGAAGACCCGGCCAGCGTGCTGGTCGAGGGCGCGCAGATCATGGAAAGCGCCACCGTGGGTGCGCAAAACCAGATGCTGGGCCATGTGACCTCCAGCTACCACAGCGCCTTCCTGGGCCGCTCCATCGCCATGGCCGTGGTCGCCGGCGGCCTGCAGCGCAAGGAGCAAACCCTGTATGTGCACGCCCACGGCAAGGTCACGCCCGCCAAGGTCGGCTCCAGCGTATTCGTGGACGTGAAAGGCGACCGCCAAAATGTTTAACCCCCCCAACGTCATGCTGGAATCCCCCCTGCACGCCTTCGGCCTGCCCGCTCGCGCGGCAACGCCCGCCCAAGAAAACCGCGTGGCCATGAGCGAGCTGCCCCACCTGGGCTACATCGTGCTGCGCGGCAAGGCCGACGACACGGCCTTCATGCAAGGCGTGGCCGGCGTGCTGGGCCAGGCCCTGCCGACCCAGCCGATGTCGGTGGTATCCACCAGCGCCGGTGTGGTGCTGTGGGTCTCACCCGACGAATGGCTGCTGGCCTGCAAGCGCTCGGCCCGCGACGCCCTGCTGGCCGCGCTGACTACTGCACTGCAGGACGTGTTCGCCCAGATTGTGGACAACAGCGGCGGCCTGACGGCGCTGCGCATCAGCGGCCCCGACCACCTGCTGCTGCTGCGCCAGCTCGGCCCTTACGACTACGAAAGCCTGGCCGTGGGCCGCTGCGCCAGCACCGTGGCGTCCAAGACCGGTTTCACCGTGGTGCGCACCGACACCGAGGGTGTGGTGCTGGTGTTCCGCCGCAGCTTCGCCGACTACACCTGGCGCCTGCTGGAGCGCACCGCCCGGCCTTACCGCCTGTGCATCACCAGCCCGGCCCACTGCGCAGACCCGCTATTCACCCCCTTGTTAGAAATCGTTTGAAAGAGCGTCCCCATGCAAACTGAAGCTTTCTTTTCCACAGGCGTGGCGCAGGCCGACCCGGCCGTCAGCCTGGCCATGGACCACGAGCTGCAGCGCCAGCGCGAGCAGATCGAGCTGATCGCCTCGGAAAACATCGTCTCCCAAGCCGTGCTGCAGGCCCAGGGCTCGGTGCTGACCAACAAATACGCCGAAGGCTACCCCGGCAAGCGCTATTACGGCGGCTGCGAACACGTGGACGTGGTCGAAGCCCTGGCGATTGAACGCCTGTGCAAGCTGTTCGGCTGCGAATTCGCCAATGTGCAGCCCCACTCCGGCGCGCAGGCCAACACCGCGGTGATGCTGGCGCTGGTGCAGCCCGGCGACACGGTGCTGGGCATGTCGCTGTCGGCCGGCGGCCACCTCACGCACGGCGCCAAGCCGGCGCTCTCGGGCAAATGGTTCAAGGCCGTGCAGTACGGCGTGCGCCGCGCCGACTCGCTGATCGACTATGACGAGGTCGAAGCCCTGGCCCTGGAGCACAAACCCAAGCTCATCATCGCGGGCTTTTCAGCCTATCCGCGCACCATTGACTGGGCACGCTTTCGCGCGATTGCCGACAAGGTTGGCGCCTTCCTGATGGTGGACATGGCCCACGTCGCCGGCCTGGTCGCCACCGGCGTCTACCCCAGCCCGGTGCCGCACGCCCACGTGACGACCTCCACCACCCACAAAACCTTGCGCGGCCCGCGCGGCGGCGTGGTGCTGACCAACGACGCGGAGATCGCCAAGAAGATCAACTCTTCGGTGTTCCCCGGCTCGCAAGGCGGCCCGCTGATGCACGTCATCGCCGCCAAGGCCGTGGCCTTTGGCGAGGCGCTGCAACCCGGCTTCAAGGCCTACACACAACAGGTCGTGGCCAACGCCAAGGCCCTGGGCGCGGTGCTCAAGGCCGGCGGCCTGGACCTGGTGACCGGCGGCACCGACAACCACCTGCTGCTGGTCGACCTGCGCCCCCTGGGCCTCAAAGGCAATACCACCGAGGTCGCGCTGGAACGCGCCGGCATCACCTGCAACAAGAACGGCATTCCCTTCGACGACGAGAAACCGACCATCACCTCCGGCATACGCGTCGGCACGGCCGCGGGCACCACGCGCGGCTTCGGCGTGGCCGAGTTTGAAGAAGTCGGCCGGCTGATGCTGGAAGTCTTCAACAGCCTGAAGACCAATCCCGCCGGCGACGCCTCCGTAGAAGCTTCGGTCTATGCCCGCGTCAAAGCATTGACCACCCGTTTCCCTCTGTACGCCTAAAGGACAAACGCCATGAGCACGCTGCACCAAGACTCCCTCATCATCGATGGCCTGATCATCTCCAAGTGGAGCCGTGAGGTGTTCGAGGACATGAAAAAAGGCGGCCTCAGCGCCGCCAATTGCACCGTCTCGGTGTGGGACGACTTCAAGAGCACGGTGCACAACATCGCCGAGATGAAGAAATCCATCCGCGAAAACAGCGACCTGCTGTCGCTGGTGCGCACCACGGCCGACATCGAGCAAGCAAAAAAAGACGGCAAGACCGGCATCATCCTGGGCTTCCAGAACGCCCACGCCTTTGAAGACCAACTCGGCTACATCGAAGCCTTCGCCGACATGGGCGTGCGCGTGGTCCAGCTTTGCTACAACACGCAGAACCTGATTGGCACCGGCTGCTACGAGCGCGACGGGGGCCTCTCCGGTTACGGCCGCGAAGTCATCGGCGAGATGAACCGCGTCGGCATCATGGTGGACTTGTCACACGTAGGCGCCAAGACTTCGGAAGAAGCCATCCTCGAATCCAAGAAGCCCGTGACCTACAGCCACTGCCTGCCTGCCGGCCTGAAGGAACACCCGCGCAACAAGAGCGACGAGCAGCTCAAGTTCATCGCCGACCGCGGCGGCTTTATCGGCGTGACCATGTTTCCTCCCTTCCTCAAGCGCGGCCCAGAAGCCACGGTGGAGGACTACGTCGAAGCCTTGGACTATGTGATCAACATCGTGGGCGAAGACTGCGTAGGCGTGGGAACCGACCACACCCAGGGTTATGGCAAGGAATTTTTCGACATGCTGACCCACGACAAGGGGCAGTTCCGCCGCCTCACCAATTTCGGCACCGTGCAAAACCCGCTGGGCATACGCACCATCGGCGAAATGCCCAACCTGACAGCCGCCATGGAGCGTGCGGGCTGGCCGGTGGCCAAGATCACAAAGGTCATGGGGCGCAACTGGCTCCGTGTTTTTGGTGAGGTGTGGGGCGTGTAGTTGACACTCCCGACAGGTTAGGTTGTTCTTTTGTTTGCCTTCTTAGCTTTCGTTGCCTTCTACTAATCAATCAGGAGTGTTCGTACCATGATGAAACCGCAAAAAAATATTTCCCTCGGCCAGCGCCGCAAATTCCTGGCGCAGACACTGGGTGCCTCGGCCCTGGCCGCCACGGGCATGGGCGCCTTTGCCCAGGCCAAACCCACGATCAAGATCGGTTTTGTCGACGGCTGGTCCGACAGCGTGGCCACCACCAACCTCGCCGCGGCCATCATCCGCAGCAAGCTGGGCTACCCGGTTGAGCTGGTGCCGCTGGCCGCGGGCATCATGTGGCAAGGCGTGGCGCGCGGCGACCTGGACATGACGCTGTCGGCCTGGCTGCCGGTGACGCACGAAGCCTACCTGACCAGCTTCAAGGACAAGGTCCAGATCCTGGGCGCCAACTACCCCGGCGCCAAGATCGGCCTGATCGTGCCCGACTACGTCAAGGCCACCAGCCTGACCGACCTCAACAACTTCCGCGCCGATTTTGACAACCGCATTGTGGGCATTGACGCCGGCGCGGGTGTGATGCGCAAAACCGAAGAAGCCATCAAGGCTTACGGCCTGGACATGCGCCTGCTGCCCAGCTCCGGCCCGGCCATGGCCGCCGAACTCGACCGCTCCTACCGCGCCAACAAATCCATCGCCGTCACAGGCTGGATTCCGCACTGGATGTTCGCCAAGTACAAGCTGCGCTTCCTGGCCGATCCCAAGAACATCTACGGCGCCGAAGAGCACGTGGACAGCGTCATCAACCCGGCGCTGAACACCAAGGCGCCGGCTGTCGTGTCTTTCCTGAAGAAGTTCTCGTGGAAGCCGGAAGAAATCGGCGCCGTGATGCTGGCCGTCGAAGGCGGCTCCAAGGCGGACGCGGCCGCCGAGAAGTGGATGAACGACAACGCCGCGCGTGTTTCGAGCTGGCTCGGCTAAAGCGCCGCAAACACCGGGTGCAGATAGCGGCCCGGTGGTCCCAGCCGGCCTGGGACCACCGGCCGCCATCGGATCGGGGGTGAAGCCTTCCCCTGCCCCGTGGTTTGACCTTTGCTTTCCGCCAGACACAAACAGGCCGTGTTCCAGGCCGTGTTCCGACATCCATAACGAGACTCCCAAGATGAACCCGCAACTCCCCATTGAAGTTGATGCCCAGACCGGGATCTGGACCACCGACGGCCTGCCGATGATTTATGTGCCGCGGCACTTCTTCGTCAACAACCATGTCGAAACCGAGGCCGTGGTGGGCCGGGAGGTGTATGCCCCCGCGCTCTACAAGGCGGGGCATCGCTCGGCGTATTTCTGGTGCCAGAAAGAGGCGGCCACGCACGGGCTGTCCGGCATGGCGGTTTACGAGCACTACCTCAAGCGCCTGTCACAACGCGGCTGGGGCCTGTTTTCCTTCATCGAATCGGACGCCGCCACCGGCCGCGCAAAGATCAAGCTCGAGCACTCGGTGTTCGTGCTCGCGCAAGGCATTGCCGGCGTGCCGGTCAACCACAGCAAGGTCTGCTACCTGTTCGCCGGCTGGTTCTCGGGCGCCATGGACTGGGTGCTGGAGACCAGTGGCTCGGCCGTGCGCACCACCAGCGCCGAAACCCAGTGCGCGGCCGAGGGCCACAGCCACTGCGTGTTCACCGTCAGCCCCCTCTAGAGATTCGCCATGCGCTACCCGCATTTGTTTGAGCCCATCCGCCTGAACCAGGTCCTGCTGCGCAACCGCATCGTCAGCACCGCGCATGCCGAGGTGTATGCCGAAGGCGGCAACCCGACCGAGCGCTACATCCGGTATTACGAGGAAAAAGCCAAGGGCGGTGTGGGCCTGGCAATTTGCGGTGGCTCCAGCCCGGTGTCGCGCGACAGCCCCTGGTCCTGGTGGAGTTCCGTCAACCTGGCGAAGAACTCGGTGATCGAGCCTCTGGCCAAGCTGGCCGAGACCATGCACAAGCACGGCGCCAAGCTGATGATCCAGGCCACCCACATGGGCAGGCGCAATGCCTGGCACGGCTTCGACTGGCCGCACCTGGTCAGCCCCTCGGGCATACGCGAGCCGGTGCACCGCGGCAACGCCAAGACCATAGAGATCGAAGAGATACGCCGCATCGTGGCCGACTACGGCCGCGCCGCCAAACGCGTGAAAGATGCAGGGCTCGACGGCATCGAAATCTCCGCCGCGCACCAGCAGCTGGTCGACCAGTTCTGGAGCCCGCGCGTGAACCACCGCACCGACGAGTACGGCGGCAGCCTGGAAAACCGCCTGCGCTTCGGCATGGAAGTGCTGCAGGCCGTGCGCGAGCATGTCGGCAGCGATTTCTGCGTCGGCATGCGCATGTGCGGCGATGAATTCCATGAAGACGGCATCAGCCACGAGATGGCCAAGGAGATTGCCCAGGCCATGTCGGAAAGCGGCCTGATCGACTTCCTGAGCGTGGTCGGCTCCGGCGCGGACACCCACAACACCCTGGTCAACTGCATGCCGCCCATGGCGCTGCCGCCCGAGCCCTTTGTGCACCTGGCCGCCGGCATCAAGTCGGTGTCCAAAGTGCCCGTCATGCACGCGCAAAGCATTCGCGACGCCTCGCAGGCCGAACGCATCCTGGCCACCGGCATGGTCGACATGGTGGGCATGACCCGCGCACAGATCGCCGATCCGCACATGGTCATCAAGATCCGCGACGGCCGGGAAGACCAGATCAAACAATGCGTGGGCGCCAACTACTGCATAGACCGCCAGTACAACGGCCTGGACGTGCTGTGCATCCAGAACGCCGCCACCAGCCGCGAAGAAACCATGCCGCACACCATTGAAAAAACCACGGGCGTCCGCCGCAAGGTGGTGGTGGTCGGCGCCGGCCCGGCCGGCCTGGAAGCCGCGCGCGTGGCCCGCGAGCGCGGCCACGACGTGGTGCTGTTCGAGAAAAACACCGTCGTCGGCGGCCAGGTGAACCTGGCGGCCAAGCCGCCCAAGCGCGAGCAGATGGCCGGCATCATCCGCTGGTTCGACATGGAGACCCAGCGCCTGGGCGTGCAGCGCCGCCTGGGCGTGGCGGCCACGCAGGAAATGATCCTGGCCGAGCAGCCCGACATCGTGGTGCTGGCCACCGGCGGCACACCCCACATGGGGCAGACGCCCGCCTGGGGCGCGGACCAGGGCCTGTGCGTGAGCAGCTGGGACATCCTGTCGGGCGCGGTCGCGCCCGGCGAAAACGTCCTGGTGTACGACAGCATCAGCACCCATGCGGGCACCGGCGCGGCCGACTACATCGCCGCGCGCGGCAAGCTGGTGGAGATCGTGACGCCCGACGTCAAGGTCGCCGACGATGTGGGCGGCACCACCTTCCCGATCTTCTACCGCCAGCTGTACGCCAGCGGCGTGATCCAGACGCCCAATTTCTGGCTGGAGCGCGTTTACCGCGAAGGCGACAAACTGATCGCCGTGCTGAAGAACGAATACACCGAAGCGCTGGAAGAGCGCGCGGTGGACCAGGTGGTCATTGAAAACGGCATCCTGCCCAATGACGGCCTGTACTGGCAGCTCAAGCCGCTGTCGCTCAACAAGGGCCAGACCGACATCGAGGCCCTCTACGACGCGCTGCCGCAGCCCGGCTTGAGCCAGGCCACCGGCAAGGGAGACTTCCTGCTCTACCGCGTCGGCGACTGCGTCTCCATGCACAACATCCATGCGGCGATCTACGACTCGCTGCGCCTGTGCAAGGATTTTTGACATGCTGCCCCAGCTTGTAAGCGCCGTGTTCTGGCTGGCCGTCCTGGCCCTGGCCTGGGGCATGGGCCGGCGCGCGCTCATCTGGAAAACAGGCCGGCAGGCCGGCGTGGACCTGCGCGGGCTGTTGCAAATACCGAAGCGCTACTTTGTGGACTTGCATGACGTGGTGGCGCGTGAGCCCTTTGTGGCCCGCGCCCATGTCGGCGTGGCTGGCGGCGCCATCCTGGCCCTGGCGCTGGTCGCGCTGAATTACGGCCTGGGCCTGTACTTGCGGGTACTGGATGCGGCGCTGCTGCTGGCCGGGTTGATGATGCTGGCCGGCGCCATCGCCATGGCTTCGCGCCGCCGCAACGCACCGGCGCGCCTGTCCAAAGGCCCGTGGAGCCGCCTGCCCTATTCGCTGATGCTGTTCGCGGCCGCCGTGGCCCTGGTCGGTGCAGTGGCCTTCACCGGCACTGCCCTGGCGCCCTGGCTGGCCGGCCTGATCAGCCTGGCCTTCGCCGCCGGCGCGGCGGAGCTGGCGCTGGGCATAGGCCTGGGCGGCCCCATGAAACATGCCGTGGCCGGTCTGCTGCACCTGGGCCTGCATCCGCGGCCCGAGCGTTTTGGCAGCCCCGCCGAAAAACGCTTCGCCACCGCCCTCAAGCCGCTGCGCCTGAGCGCGGACGACATGGGTGTGGGCAAGCCCGCCGACTTCGCCTGGAACAAGCTGCTGTCCTTCGATGCCTGCGTGCAGTGCGGCAAATGCGAAGCCGCCTGCCCGGCCTTCGCGGCGGGCCAGCCGCTGAACCCGAAAAAACTGATCCAGGACCTGGTGGTCGGCATGAGCGCCAGGACCGACGCCGGCTACGCGGGCAGCCCTTATCCAGGCCAGCCCATCGGCCAGCACGGTGGAGCGCCCGGCCTGCCCATCGTGAACGGCCTGATCAACAGCGAGACGCTCTGGTCCTGCACCACCTGCCGGGCCTGCGTGCAGGAATGCCCCATGCTGATAGAACATGTGGACGCCATCGTCGACATGCGGCGCCACATGACCCTGGTCGATGGCGTGGTGCCGAACAAGGGCATGGAAGTGCTGGAGCAGCTGCGCGACACCGACACCGCCGGCGGTTTCCCGCTCACGGCCCGGCACCACTGGGCGGCCGACCTGAATGTGCCGGTGCTCGATGCCGGCGGCCGGACCGACTGGCTGGTGCTGGTGGGCGAAGGCGGCTTTGACATGCGCTACCAGCGCACCCTGCGCGCCTTCATCAAGACGCTGCAAAAAGCCGGCCTGCAGATCGCCCTGCTGGGCGCGGCGGAAACCGACTGCGGCGACCTGGCACGCCGCCTGGGCGACGAGCATGGCTTCCAGCGCCTGTCGCGCCAGCTCATCGCCACGCTGAAGGCGCGCGGCTTCCAGCACATCGTGACACCCGACCCGCATATCTTCCATTCGCTGAAAAACGAGTACCCCGCCATGGGTGGCGACTTCGACGTCTGGCACCACACCCAGCTGCTGGCCCAGCTGCTGGCCGAGGGCAAGCTCCAGCCCACGCGTGCCGGCAGCGTGGAGGCCGTGACCTACCACGATCCCTGCTACCTGGGCCGCTACGGCCGCGAAGTGGACGCGCCGCGCGCCGTGCTCAAGGGCATAGGCATCAAGGTCGTGGAGATGGAACGCAACCGCGAGCGCGGCCGCTGCTGCGGCGGCGGGGGCGGCGCACCGTTCACCGACATTCCCGGCGCCACGCGCATCCCGGACATCCGTATCGCCGACGCGAAGCTTGCCGGCGCAGGTGTGGTGGCCGTGGCCTGCCCCAACTGCACCGCCATGCTCGAAGGCGTGGTCGGGCCGCGGCCCGAAGTGCTCGATGTGGCCGAACTGCTGGCCCATGCATTGGAGGTCGCATGAGCACCGCACACGTCCCCCCAGGCCCGCTGCGACGCGTGGACCCGCGCCGACCCGCCATCATCACGCCCGCGGGCCTGCGCCGCATCGTGCTGGGCAGCAGCGAAGGCGAACGCATCAGCGCAAATCGCCTCGATGCGCCGGTTGCCAAGGCTGTGCGCAGCAAGGGCCCCTTTAGCCGCGCCACCATGGTGGTAGCGCGCGCGGAGCGCGGCGCACTGAGCGACGCGGCACGCCAGGCGGTTGCGGCGGCGGCGATCCTGGCCTCGGCCGATACCGAAGTCATCCTCGCGGTGCTGGGGCCTTGCCACGACGATGTGGCCGCGCTGGGCGCGGACCGCTTGCTGGTGGCCGAGGATTTTGATGCGAACCGCTACCAGCCCGCAGCCTGCGTGCAATGGCTGCAAGGCCTGCAAGCCGCCTGGGCGCCCCAACACTGGCTGTTTGCCGACACCGGCTTTGACGGCCAGCTGGGCCGCCGCTTTGCCGTCCAGGCCGGGCTGGGCCTGGCCTGCGGCGTGGTCGAGCTGGGGGCGGACAGCCTGCGCGTGCCCGCCGGCGCCGGCCAGGACTGGTTGCGCCCGCATGCCCAGGTCATGCTGCTGGCCAAGGGCGTGGCCAGCACCAAGCTGCCCTTTGTCGGGCTCGGCGTGCGCGAACCCGCGCTGCCTGTGCCGACTGTTTCCGAGCGCGGCATCGAGGACCTCGGTGTGCAGGCCGGGGACCCCAAAACGCTGGCACTCGAGGAAGCCGACTTCATCCTGGCCGCGGGCAACGGCGTCACCGACCTGCCGCTGTTCCACGCGCTGGCGCTGGAAGTGGGCGCCGCCGTCGGCGCCTCGCGCGTCGCGGTGGACGACGGCCGTTTTGCGCGGGCCCAGCAAATCGGCGCCACGGGGAAAACCGTTTCCGCTTCGGCTTACCTGGCGCTGGGCATCTCGGGCGCGGTGCAGCACCTGCAAGGCATCAAGGATTGCCGCCACGTCATCGCGGTGAACCTCGATGCCTCAGCGCCCATCGCGCGCCGCGCCGACCTGACCGTGGTGGAAGACAGCGCGGCCCTGATGCGGGCGCTGCTGGAACTGGTGCGCCAACAGAAGGAGGCCGCATGAGCGACATCACCGTACTCGTGGCGGCCCGCAAGCACGCGGTCAGCGGCCGGCCCGTGCGCAGCCGCGCCGATGCGGCCGCTGCCGCCCTGGCTTTGGGTGTGTCGGGCGCCGTGCGGCTGCTGACGGCAGGCCCGCTGCCCGATGCGGTCGCCCGCGATTACCTGGCCCTGGGCGCGCCGCTGCTGGAGGTCCTGGAATGCGGCGAAGACGCCGACATCGCGGCACGCCTGCTGCCGGCCTTGCGCGATGTGCCCTGGGTGTTGGCGGGAATCCGCTCCGAAGCCGAACACGGTACCGGCAGCACAGGAATATTGCCCTATGCCCTGGCGGCCGCGCTGCAGCGCCCCGTGGTCGCCGATGTCCTGGGCATACAGGCCGAAGGTTCCGCCTGGATCGTGACCCAGGCCCTGCCCAAGGGAGCGCGGCGCCGCCTGCGCGTGCAGGCACCGGCCGTGCTGGTGGTCAGCGCCGCCGCATCACCCACATTGCGCCATTCGCTGGCCGACGCCATGGCGGGCCGCATCGTGCGCAAGCCGCTGCAGGCGACCAAGCCTTCATCCGCATCTGCATCCCCATCAGCACCCGCAGGCCAGCGGGTTGCCGGCAGCAAGCGCCGCAAGCTGCTGGAGGCCCGCACCCAGCAAAGCGGCCACGCCCGCATGCTGGGCGCGATCGAATCGCCCTCGACGGGCGGCGCCGTGCTGCAGGCAGGCGACCCGCTCACCAAGGCGCAGGCGGTACTGGACTACCTGCGTACCCATTCTCTTGTTCATTTTTGACGAAACGCCCACTATGACAAAGACCCTTTCCGCGCAAACCCTGCTGACCCGTGAGTTGCTGGCCCGCCGCCGCCCAGGCTACAGCCTGGAGGCGCCGTTCTACCTCAGCGACACGGTGCTGCAGGCCGACATGGAACACATCTTCGGCAAGCACTGGATCTTCGTCGCCGTCGAGCCGCAGATCGCCGAAGCCGGCGACTACATCACCGTGGACTTCGACAAGAACTCCATCCTGATCGTGCGCGACGACGACATGCAGGTGCGGGCCTTCCACAATGTCTGCCGCCACCGCGGCTCGCGCCTGTGCGCCAGCCGGCAAGGCGTGGTCGGCAACATCGTCTGCCCTTACCACCAATGGACTTACGACCTGACCGGCAAGCTGATCCACGCCAAGCACATGGGCGACGACTTCGACGCCTCGGGCCTGGGCCTCAAGCCGGTGCATGTGCGCAGCCTGGCGGGTTTGATCTTCATCTGCCTGGCGGAAAACCCGCCCGAAGACTTCGAGCAGATGGTGGCCGAGATGACGCCTTACCTGGCACCCCACCAGCTGAGCCAGTGCAAGGTGGCGGCCCAGGTCGACATCGTGGAAGACTGCAACTGGAAGCTCACCATGGAAAACAACCGGGAGTGCTACCACTGCATGAGCAACCACCCCGAGCTGACCATCTCCCTGTACGAATACGGCTTTGGCTACAAGCCGGACGAACACAACGCCGCCGGGCAGCAACAGTTCCAGGACATCATGGACGCCAGCCACAAACGCTGGGAAGCCATGGGCCTGCCCTCGGCGGAGATCGACACCCTGGACGACCGCGTGACGGGCTTTCGCACCCAGCGCCTGCCGATTGACCGCTCCGGCCAGTCGCAAACCATGAACGCCGAGGTCGCCTCCAAAAAACTGCTGGCCGATTTTGTCGATCCGGCGCTGGGCGGCCTGTCGTTCTGGACGCAGCCCAACTCCTGGCACCACTTCATGAGCGACCACATCGTCAGCTTCTCCGTGCTGCCGATCTCGGCCACCAAAACCCTGGTGCGCACCACCTGGTGCGTGCACAAGGATGCGGTGGAGGGTGTGGACTACACCGTGGAAAACCTGACCGCCGTGTGGAATGCCACCAATGCGCAGGACCGCCGCCTGGTGGAGGAGTCGCAGATCGGCATCGCCACCGGCGCCTACCAGCCCGGGCCGTATTCACCGTACACCGAAGGCCTGGTCGAAAAATTCTGCAACTGGTATGTGAACCGCCTCAGTGCACTGACCCGGTAAACATCCACCGATATTTCCAGCGTTCTGGCCCATCCCCATGTCCACCTCTCTTCACGCTCCTGACTTCGCGGCGCCCGCCTCCCCGCCCTGGTCTTCCGACCGGGACGAAACCCTGCGCTGCGTCCAGGTGCGCCAGGAAACGCACGACGTCAAAACCTTTGTGCTCGCGGCGCAAGGGCCGCGCAGTTTTCGCTACCTGCCGGGCCAGTTCATCACGCTGGAGCTGGACATCGCGGGCAGCAAGATCAACCGTTGCTACACGCTGTCCAGCACGCCCACCCGCCCCGACCTGGTCAGCATCACCGTCAAGCGCGTGCCGGGCGGGACTGTTTCCAACTGGCTGCATGACAACTTGCGCCCTGGCATGGCGCTGGGCGTGATCGGGCCCGCCGGGGAATTCAGCTGCTTCAAGGCGCCGGCACAGCGCTACCTGTTCCTCTCGGGCGGCAGCGGCATCACACCCTTGATGTCCATGACCCGCGCGCTGCACGACCTGGGCAGCGATGCCGACATCGTGTTCGCGCATTGCGCGCGCAGCCCCGCGGACGTGCTGTTCCCCGAAGAGCTGACCTTGATGGCGCGCAACATGGCGCAGCTGCGGCTGGCCACCGTGTGCGAGCAGCACACGCCGGGCAGCGCCTATGCCGGGCATATCGGTCGCATGGACGCGGCGCGGCTGGCGCATATCGCGCCCGACTTCCTGCAGCGCGACGTCTACACCTGCGGCCCGGCGCCTTTCATGGCGGCGGTGCGTCAGTTGCTGGCGGCGGCGGGCTACGACATGCGGCGCTACCGCGAAGAGAGTTTTTCGTTTGCCGACCAGGCGCAGCCCGAGGCGCAAGCGCAGGCCGACGGCGATGGCGACGCCACAGCCACGCACAGCATCCAGCTGCAGAAGATGGGCCAGTCCTTCCCGTGCCGCGCCGACCAGACCATTTTGCAGGCGGCCACGGCCGCGGGCCTGCGCCTGCCGTCCTCCTGCAGCAGCGGCATCTGCGGCACCTGCAAAACCAAAAAGATCTCCGGCCAGGTGGAGATGAAACACGCCGGCGGCATTCGCCCGCGCGAGATCGACCAGGGCTGGATCCTGCCTTGCTGCAGCAAACCCGTGAGTGATGTCGCACTGGATCGGTGAGCTCAAAAACGTGCATGCACCGAATCAAGAATCGCTTTGAACCCTCATTGGAAGTTATGCAAATTTTTTTGGCGTTTAACGGCAGAAATCGAGGCCCTCCATGGACAAACCCTATAGCTTGAAACCCCTGCGCCCGACAAAATCGTGGCACGCTGCTTGCTCATAAAAAGAACCGAAACATGCAGCGAAATTTCCCCGGAGACATACGATGACAAAACCCAAGATCAGTGTCCGAAATCTTTACAAGATTTTCGGAAGCAATATTTCAGAAGCCGTGAAGTTGCTGGGGGAAGGCCTGAGCAAGGACGAAGTGTTTGCCAAGACCGGGCACGTCGTCGGCGTCAACAAAGTCAGCTTCGACGTCATGCCGGGCGAGATCTACGTGCTCATGGGTTTGTCGGGCTCGGGAAAGTCCACACTGATCCGGCTCATCAACCGCCTGGTCGAGCCGTCCTCAGGCTCCATCAACATCGACGGTGAAGACATCACCGCCCTGCCGCAATGCGACCTGGTCAAGTGGCGGCGCAAGCGGGTGGCCATGGTGTTCCAGTCTTTCGCGCTCATGCCGCACCGCAATGTGCTGGACAACGCCGCCTTCGGCCTAGAGATGGCGGGCACGCCGCGCAAGGCGCGCGAGGACCGGGCCATGCAAGTGCTGGCCCAGGTGGGCTTGCAGACCTATGCGGCGAAATACCCTTCTCAACTGTCGGGCGGCATGCAGCAGCGCGTGGGGCTGGCGCGCGCCCTGGCGGTGGACCCCGACATCCTGCTGATGGATGAAGCCTTCTCGGCGCTGGACCCGCTCAAGCGCGTGGAAATGCAAGGCCTGATGCTGGACTTGCAGCGCGAACAGCAGCGCACGGTGCTGTTCGTTTCGCACGACCTCGAAGAAGCCCTGCGCATAGGCACCCGCATCGCCATCATGGAAGGCGGCAACCTGGTGCAGGAAGGCACACCCCACCAGATCATCACCCAGCCGGCCAATGACTATGTGCGACGCTTTTTCGAAGGCGTGGACACCTCGCGCTACCTGACCGCGGCCGACCTGCTGGACCCGGGCCTGAACGGCCACTCCTACAACGGCGGGCCGCGCCTGCCGTCCCACACCACCTTGCCCGAAGCCATGAAGATTGTGCTGGGCATGGACCAACCGGTGGGCGTGTTCGACGCCACCGACCAATTACTGGGCTGCATCTCCGCGCGCAGCCTGCTCGTCCGAATGGCTCAAGAGGCCCGCCATGTCTAATCTTCTCTCGCAAATCACCGAAGCCTCCCACGACGTCCTGCCCCTGGGCAAGTGGGTCAACGCCGGGGTGAAACACCTGCTGGACAACGGCGCCGCCGTCTTCGATTCCATCGGTGTGGTGGTCGAAAAATTCGCCACGTGGGTCGAGATCGGCACCCTGGCCGTTCCCTTCTGGGCGGTCATCCTGGTGGCCACCGTCGTGGGCGTGCGCCGGCTGGGCTGGAAATTCGGCGTGTTTGTGGCGCTGGCCCTGACGCTGATTGTGGTCACCGGCTTCTGGCTGCAGACCATGGTCACCCTGGCGCTCACACTCTCAGCCACCTTGATCAGCCTGTTCTTCGGCATACCGCTGGGCATCTGGTGCGCCCGCGCGCCGCGGGTGAACGCCACCATACGGCCCATGCTGGACTTCATGCAGACCATGCCCGCTTTTGTCTACCTGATCCCCGCGGCCATGCTGTTCGGCCTGGGCCGGGTGCCCGGCATCATCGCCACCGTGATCTTCGCCATGCCGCCCGTGGTGCGCCTGACCAGCCTGGGCATACGCCAGGTGAGCTCTGAACAGGTGGAAGCGGGCAATGCCTTCGGCTGCACCTCCACCCAGCTGCTGTTCAAGGTGCAGCTCCCGATTGCCCTGCCGACCATCATGGCCGGCGTCAACCAGACTATCATGATGGCGCTGTCCATGGTCATCATCGCCTCCATGGTGGGGGCGGGCGGCCTGGGCAACGACGTACTCGCCAGCATCCAGCGACTGGACATCGGCCTGGGGTTCGAGAGTGGGCTGGCGGTGGTCTTGCTGGCCATCATCCTCGACCGCCTCACCGAGAGTTTTGGCGTGGCCCGCGAGAGCAGTGACTAGGAGCATCCATGCCACGCGTTCCGGTTGAGCCTCCTGCGCCAAAAACAGTTGGCGCCGACGAGGTCAAGTCCAAAAAAGACGGCACCCACGTCGGCTTCATCCTGCTGCACGACTATTCGATGATCGCGTTTGCCAACGCCGTGGAAACGCTGCGCATGGCCAACTACATCAGCCGCCGGCCCCTGTACCGGTGGACCGTGGTGAACCCCGAGCAGGCCAGCGCGGTGGCCAGCAACGGCCTGGCGCTGGCGACCACCGGGGAGCTGGCCGAGCTGGCCGGCTGCGACATGGTTTTTGTCTGCGGCGGCGTCAACATCCGCAGCGTCACCAACGACGGCGTGCGTCAACTGCTGCGCCGCTGCGCCGCCGGCGGCGCGGTCATGGGCGCGCTGTGCACGGGCTCCTTTGCCCTGGCCAGCGCCGGGCTGCTGGACGGCTACCGCTGCGCCATCCATTGGGAAAACCTGGCCGCCATCAGCGAGGAGTTTCCCAAGGTGCGCTTCGCGCCCGAGGTCTTCATCCTCGACCGCGACCGCATGACCTGCTCCGGCGGCACGGCCCCCCTGCACCTGATGCTGCACCTGATCCGCGGCGCCCACGGCGCCAAGCTGGTGATGGACATCTCCGAACAATTCATCGTGGAGCGGCTGCGCGCCAGCAACGACCGCCAGCGCATCCCGCAGCCCGAATGCATAGGCCCGGGTTACCAGCATCTGACGGAGGCCGCCGAAATCATGGCGGCCAACATTGAAGACCCCCTGCCCCTGGCCGAGCTGGCGGGCGCCGTCGGGCTTTCGCTGCGCCAGCTCGAGCGCCTGTTCCACCGCTACTTCAGCATCAACCCGGCGCAGTACTACATGAACCTGCGGCTGCGCCGGGCGCAGGAGCTGCTGACGCACAGCAGCCACCCCATCATGCAAGTCACCGTGGCCTGCGGCTTCCAGTCGTCCTCGCATTTCTGCAAGGCCTACCGCAGCCTGTTCGGGCACGCGCCCAGCGAGGAACGCCGCGGCAAGGTGGGCGAGAGCGAAGCGCGCACCAGGGCCTCGCGCAAGCGCGTGGTGCCCCTCAAACGCGCCGCCTGAAGCGCGCGGCCGCGGCCGCATACCTGCCGCTGCGGGACAACTCCGCGTCGCTCCCAGCAAAGTTGCGCAGCCTCAACCTGTAAAAGTGCAGTGGTGCCGTAGCACCGCGCGATTTCACGTTGACAAGGAACGGGGCATGAAGCTGCAAGCAAGAACGCCCTCCTGCCTTTGAGATGCGACGCGCCGGATGCGACAGCCGGGCAAGCCATTCCATACCAACACAAGGAGACTCAGAATGTCAGCTAATCGCGGTGTCGTCTACCTGCGCCAGGGCCAGGTTGAAGTCCAGTCCATCCCGTTTCCCAAACTGCTCAATCCGCTGGGCGGCAAGGCCGAACACGGCGTGATCCTGAAGGTGCTCACCACCAACATCTGCGGCTCCGACCAGCATATGGTGCGCGGCCGCACCACGGCGCCGGCCGGCCTGGTGCTGGGCCATGAGATCACGGGCGAGGTGCTCGAAGTCGGCCGCGACGTCGAAACGCTGCAGCGCGGCGACATCGTGTCCGTTCCCTTCAACGTCGCCTGCGGGCGCTGCCGGACCTGCAAGGAGCAGCACACCGGCGTGTGCCTCAGCGTGAATCCCTCGCGCGCGGGCGGCGCCTACGGCTACGTCGACATGGGCGGCTGGATAGGCGGGCAAGCCGAGTACGTCATGGTGCCCTATGCCGACTTCAATTTGCTGAAGTTCCCAGACCGCGAACAGGCGATAGAAAAAATCCGCGACCTCACCTGCCTCTCCGACATCCTGCCCACCGGCTTCCACGGCGCGGTGACGGCCGGGGTCGGCCCCGGCAGCACGGTGTATGTGGCCGGCGCCGGCCCGGTCGGCCTGGCTGCCGCCGCATCGGCGCGATTGCTCGGGGCCGCCGTCGTCATCGTCGGCGACATCAACCCGGCGCGCCTGGAGCATGCGCGCAAGGTCGGTTTCGAGACCGTCGACCTGTCCAAGGATGCCCCCCTGGGCGAGCAGATCGCGCACATCCTGGGCACACCGGAAGTCGACTGCGCCGTGGATGCGGTGGGCTTCGAGGCGCGCGGTCACGGCCACGCGGGCTCGCAGACGGAAGCCCCGGCCGCGGTGCTCAATTCGCTGATGGAAGTCACGCGCGCGGCGGGCAAGATCGGCATTCCGGGCCTCTACGTCACGGAAGATCCCGGCGGTGTCGACAAGGCCGCCAAGACCGGCTCGCTCAGCCTTCGCCTGGGCCTGGGCTGGGCCAAATCGCACAGCTTCTTCACCGGCCAGACGCCCGTCATGAAATACAACCGCGCGCTGATGCAGGCCATCTTGTGGGACCGCATCAAGATCGCCGACGTGGTGGGCGTCCAGGTGATATCGCTGGACGAAGCGCCCTCGGGCTATGCCGAGTTCGATGCCGGCGCGCCCAAGAAATTCGTCATTGACCCGCACAGGCAGCTGAAGATGGCGGCCTGACTGGCAGGGATACGAGGCGGCGCCTCGTATCCCTGCAAGAACCCAAACTCCAAAACTTTCCTTGTTCATGACCCCGGATACCAACACCCACTACTGCCTGAACCTGGCCTGCGGCAGCGCCCAGGGCCAGGTCGCGGCCATCTCCGCCTTGTTAAACGAGCATGGGGCTTATATCGAGCAGTTTTCGGTGTTTGACGACCACACGACCGAACGCTTTTTTGTGCGCAGCGTTTTCAGCTTGCGCAGCCCGGTGGAAGTGCTGCGCGGCGCCTTCGCCGAACTGGCAAAAGGTTTCCCGCAAGCGCAGTGGCAGCTGCATGACCTGGCGCAGCCCACCCGCGTGCTGGTCATGGTGTCCAAGTTCGACCACTGCCTGCGCGAGCTGATCGCGCAGTGGCGGCGCGGTGAACTGAAGATGGACATTGTGGCCATTGCCTCCAACCATGCCGACCTGGCGCCCCTGGCCGAGGCCGAGGGCCTGCCCTTTCACCACCTGCCGATCAGCGCCGAAACCAAACCCGCGCAGGAAGAAAAACTGCGCCGGCTGATCATGGACACCGGCGCCGAATTCGTCGTGTTGGCCCGCTACATGCAGGTCCTGTCGGAGGACTTGTGCCGGGAGCTGCACGGCCGCGTCATCAACATCCACCATTCCTTCCTGCCCGGCTTCAAGGGCGGCAAGCCCTACCAGCAGGCCCACGACCGCGGCGTCAAGCTGATAGGCGCGACCGCCCACTTCGCCACCACCGACCTGGACGAGGGCCCCATCATCGAGCAGTCGGTCGAGCGTGTGGACCACGCCGATACACCGCAGCACCTGTCGCAGGCCGGCCGCCTGGTGGAAAGCCTGGTGCTGTCGCGGGCCCTGCGTTTTGTGCTGGAGCGGCGGGTGTTCATCAACGGCATGAAAACCGTGGTGCTGCGTTAGGGCACACTGGCCCCGAACGGACGGGCTGATTCATCCACTCCCTCATTTCTTCCATTTTTTATCCAGGCGCACCGCGCCAGAAGATCCCCCACCATGGCTGTCAGTGTTTTTGATATTTTCAAGATTGGCATAGGCCCGAGCAGCTCGCACACCGTGGGCCCCATGCGGGCTGCCCATCTGTTCACCGAGCGCCTGGCGCATCAGGGCCTGCTGGCCTCCTGCGCGCGCGTGGAGGTCAAGCTCTATGGCTCGCTGGGCTCCACCGGCAAAGGCCACGGCACCGACAAGGCCGTGCTGCTGGGGCTGCAGGGGCATGACCCCGAAAGCGTTGATGTGGAAGCCATTCCGGCGATGCTGGAGGCGATTCGCAGCACCGGCCAGCTGCAGCTGGGGGGCCGCCACCCGGTGGCCTTCCGCGAGAAAGAGCACCTGGCGTTTTACCGCCGCGAGACCCTGCCCTTTCACCCCAATGGCATGCGCTGCATCGCGTACGACGCCGCAGGGGAGGAACTGCTCAATCGCTGCTATTACTCGGTAGGCGGCGGCTTTGTGGTCAGCGATGAAGTCGCGGCCGACGGCAGCAAGCAGAAGGTGCTGGCGCCCGACGTCACCGTGCTGCCCTACCCTTTCCACAGCGGCGACGAGCTGATGCAGCAATGCAAAAGCGCCGGCATCTCGATTGCCGAGCTCATGCGCCGCAATGAACGCCATTGGCGCAGCGACGCCGAGATCGACGCCGGCCTGCACAGGATCTGGGACGTGATGCAGGCCTGCGTGGAGCGCGGCTGCCGCACCCAGGGCGTCTTGCCCGGCGGCTTCAAGATCAAGCGCCGCGCCGCCGAGCTGCACCAGCGGCTGCGCTCCAACCCGGAGGCGTCCCTGCGCGACCCACTGCAGGTGCTGGACTGGGTCAACCTCTATGCCCTGGCGGTGAACGAAGAGAACGCTGCGGGCGGCCGCGTCGTCACCGCGCCCACCAACGGCGCGGCGGGCATTGTGCCGGCCGTGCTGCACTACTACACGCGCTTTGTCGCCACGGCCACGCCCGGCGGCGTGATCGACTTCCTGCTGACCGCCGCCGCCATCGGCATGCTGTACAAGGAAAACGCCTCCATCTCGGGCGCCGAAGTGGGTTGCCAGGGCGAGGTCGGCGTGGCCTGCTCCATGGCGGCGGCCGCCTTGTGCGCCGTCATGGGCGGCACACCTGAGCAGGTCGAAAACGCGGCCGAAATCGGCATGGAGCACCACCTGGGGCTGACCTGCGACCCGGTCGGCGGCCTGGTCCAGATTCCGTGCATTGAGCGCAACGCCATTGCCTCGGTCAAGGCCATCAACGCGGCCCGCATGGCCTTGCACGGCGACGGCACCCACCATGTGAGCCTGGACAAGGTCATCAAGACCATGCGCGAAACCGGCGCCGACATGATGACCAAGTACAAGGAGACCGCGCGCGGCGGGCTGGCGGTCAATATTGTTGAATGCTAGTGTTTGAGAAAAGCATGGGTGAACCGTCCATGGCACCGCGCTCCCGATGGACGGCCCGTGTCGAGTCGCTGGAGACCCGGCTGCGCGTCGGCGTGTACGCGCATGAACACGAACCCCAGCCCATCCTGGTGAGCCTGCGCATCAGCGGGCTGGCCGAAGCAACCCCTTCCACTTTGGCGCAATGCTTTGACTACGAGCCGATCTGCCGCTGGATGCTCGACGAGTGGCCGCTCAGCGCGCACACGCCCCTGCTCGAAACACGTTTGAACGAGCTGCTGGTCCACGTGTTTGCCGACAGCCGGATCAGCGATGTCTGGATAGGCTTGTACAAGACACAAGCCATTCCCCAGGCCAGGCTGGTGGGCCTGGAGCGTGAAGTCACGCGGCTTCAATTCGAGGAACAGCGGCGCCTGCTGGCCCTGTCGGCCCGGGCTTAGCTCTGCAGGCCTGATTCGCGATCAAGCACCGGCACGGCCGGCCACTTCCCATGCCGCGCCGCTGTCGAGTTTGGACAAATGCGCGTCCACTCAGCACCACTGCACGCAGCAAGGCCGCCCAACAATGGGCGCAGGCTGATTATTTGTGGCCTTTTGTTTTCACAAAGAAGCCGAGGAGGTCGTATGAAAGTTATTTCGTATGTTTTGGCGCTGGCCGCCATGGCCGCGCTGAGCTGCCAAGCCCAGACGAGTTCTGCCACCGCCAAGGTGATGCGCCTGGCCACACTGGAATGGCCGCCCTACAACGGCCAGTTGCTGCCGCAGGACGGGCTCTCGACCCGGGTCGCCACCGTGGTGGCAAAGAGCGCCGGCTACCGCTTGATGAGCGCCTCCTCGGATTGGGCTACCACCGTAGAAAGGGGCGAGAAAGATCCCAACTACGAGGGCTACTTTCCCGTCTACTTCAACACCAAGCGGGAGCAAGCTTGCCACCTGTCCCAATCCATAGGCACCAGCCTGCTGGGCGTGGCGACATTAAAAGGCGCGCCCATCACCTGGAACACCATCTCTGACCTGGAACCCTACAAGCTCGGTGTGGTGGAAGGCTATGTGAACGGCGAAGCTTTCGACAACGCCATCAAGGAAAAACGCCAGGCCGTCGAGGCCGGCGCCAGCGACGCGCAAAACGTGAAGAAGCTCAGGGAAGGCAAGATACGCGGCATCGTCATCGACAAAAACGTGCTGAACTACACCCTGTCACGCCTGGGCGGCGCCGAACAGGTAGTGTTCAACCCCAGGCCCATCGCGCAGCTGACACTGCATGTCTGCTTCAAGCGCAGCCCCGCGGGACTGGAGATGCGCGATGCATTTGACGCGGCCCTCAAAAAACTCGACCCGGCCCAGCTGGAAGCGGAGTACTTTCGGACTTTTCCGTTGATACGGTAGGTGGTGCTGACATTCGGGAGACTGTGCAACCAAGCGGCTTCATCCGGCAAAGTTCCGCTATGGTTCAGTGGATAGAACGAGTGCCTCGTAAGCGGTAGATATCCACAATTCACATCAAATGAGAACGAAGATTGTCTTCAACAAATTTCGGCCTGCACATGGCTTTCTGGGCTTCTCCTAACTGCTCCCATGGAGTGGGAGCAAACCAGCCAAGGCCTTCATCGGTAGCCACGAAGAGTGTCGAAAACTTTTCTTGCACCAACTGACGCTGCGCCTCCATCTCAGCCGGAAAGTCCACCAACGAATATTTGTCGGAGAAACCACCTAAGCGCCGTACTTCGAGCAGTCTTCCCATAACAAAGAATCGGTACTCTGGGTGATCCTCACGTATGAATGCTTGCATTCCGAAAAGAGCCTCATTCCCTTTGCTGAAGAGTAGCCGTGTACCAACTCGGTAGCGCAGATTTTGCAGCCGCTCAAGTGTTACCTCATCGGCAGCAACAGCCGACAGGCGTTCAACTGCGGCCGCAACTTCAGGGTCAATGTTTTCGGGTGGCATGATTTTTCGAATGTCTGCTTTTCGGTCGATAGTAGACAGAAACGCCAAAAATCACAAACAATCCATAACGACATATTGCCGTTACCCAGCCACCGGTTGCTTCCAACCAGAAGCAGAAATTAGGACGGAGAACAAATTGGACAAGGACGAGGTTTCAACCGTCGCGCAAACTAATCCGGAAATCGATCTGCGAATTGGCGAAACGCTCAACTTCGATCCACGGCGCCTGCTCTTCCAAGGCTCGAATGGGGACTACATGCCAGTAGGTTCCCAATTGGGGATTTTATTGGCTCTCAGCTTCCGCGACGACCTAGGACACCATACCACCGGATCGGCGGCGATGGTCGGGCCGGGCCTCGCCATATGCGCGGCCCACGTGCTGGAAGACCAGGGTTACCTAGAGAAGCTCGCACGGGGAGATGCAACACTTGTCGCGCAAGCTCCTTTGCCAGGAGGCATGTTGTTGTGGACTGTCCTGCGCGTCGCAACTGTGCCCCAAACAGATCTCGCGGTTCTATCTTTGACACTGAGTTCGAGCTTTCCAGCCGATCGCCACTTTTCTGTAGCGTCGATTACAACGCGGATGCCGGCGATCGGCGATGTGCTCACTGTCACGGGGCTCTCTGCGGCGAGACGCACCGAAGAGCGATCGAATTCGACACGCATTGAGATGGTTCCTGGCTGTGTGCTGGGGCCTGTCATTGATCGCTACCCCGATGGGCGAGACCGTTCCATGCTTCCTGGTCCTTGCTTGGCCGTCGAATGCGAGGCACGAGGAGGTATGAGCGGAGGCCCCGTATTCGATAGCAGGGGATACCTCGTGGGTGTAGTGTCGTCGTCGTACGAAGGAGATACAACAACCTTCGTGTCACACATATGGCCGGCTTTGATTCGAGCGCATGTCTGCCCTGTCTGGCCGGGGCCACCTTATCCCCTGCCACCTCCCGGTTCCTTGCTTCAACTGGGTCTCAAGTTCGGTATTTCGATCGAACGACCAAACGCTTTCGAAGTTTGTGCGCCCAACAACGAAGTCGCGCTCCGCTATGTAGCTTGGGAATAATCGGCAGCCGGTCTATTGGCACGCTTTCTTCCTTCTTTATGGGAAAACACCCCCTAAATGGATGAGGCGACTCTCAATCGAGAGCGCCATACTGGGTAGGACGGAAGGGGTATGAAGCAATATCGCGGAAACTGCGGCGCACTTTAAGGCAGATCCACACAAACCAATAGGCAAACATTCAGCCATCGAGCCTCGACTACTAGCCTTCTCAAATGAATTCCCCTCCACCAATTTTTGGGACCGCACACCTCACCATGGAGGCAATGACCGTGATGCCGGCGGAGCCACCTTCTACTTATGTCGGAATGGCACGCTCATTAATGTGCGGTGTCCGGCCATTAGCCTTCGCAGGGCCCAGCGCTTCACTTGCGCTCACGTTAGTCGCAGGGCAGGTTGCCGAGTGTGCGCTGAAAGGATACCTCTCCCGAAACGGAAACAATAAACGGCTCAGGGAGCCTACGCTTCAGCACAACCTCGAAGCGCTTTGGCTACTTGCGCAGTCAGAAGGTCTCCCGATTCCAGCTCAGCCGCCTCAATGACTTCTCACGCTCAGCGGCCTGCACAACGCACCGTACCGTGGTCGGTATTCAACGCTAGTTCACGGGATCACGACGCCCGCAGCGGAACCTATGACTACCGAACTAGCGGAAATTATCGAACTCGTCGCCTCTCGGATATAAGACATGCCAGGATCTCCCCGCATTGATAAAGGCGAAGGTTTCATTCGTAGCCACGATCTGATGGAAGTTCTTTTGACGGACATAAATTCAGCCTACGAAGTACTCGAGGCAGATCGTCAGTCTCAATACCTTCGTCGATGTGTTGTAAGGGCCGTCTTCTCATTTATTGAGGCTGCAGTTGAATGCGTCAAGGTAGAGCTGCGGTCTAGTGTGCGTCTCGGCCACTACTCCGAAGAACTACTCACTCCAAAAGAGAGAGAAACACTTGGGCCACTAACAATCATTGGAGGACGCCCAGGTAAATTCCTCACTCTGGACGAGAACCTAAAACGAACCTTCAAACTTGCCGCGAAGATTTGGCTGCTTGACTTTCGGCTATCGACGGATGGGCCGGAGTTCGTAAATTTCCTTGCGGCAAAGTCTGCTCGGAATCGCCTCACGCATCCGCGAACTGTTTACGATGTAGAAGTGACTGACCATGATATGCACTACCACACGACTGCTGGTCATTGGGTGCGATCCGAGTTTGTACGCTTATTCCACGCCCGACTGCAGTCTCTCACTCAGGGATTGCCAGAAGAAGATCGCCAGGTTTTCTTCCTAGGTAAAGTGTTCGGCGACGGCGGTGGAAACACCTAGCTTCATGCAATCACCACAGGTTTTGTACAAGTACCAGTCATCGGTCACAAGCCCATCGAGCCCGTCGCCCTCCCCTCAATACGCCGCCAACCCGGCGTACAGGCCACGCTGCTCGCAGCAACGCTGTTCGGCGCGGGCGCCCCCGCCGGCCAAGCTGTTGCTGACGGAGGCCGGTCCCTAGCTGCTGGCGGCTTTGCTTTACCTGGGTTCGGGCGTCGGCTTTTTTTTGTTGCGGCGGCTGCGCCGGTCAGGTGCTGCAACAAGGACGTGCGCAACACCGCGGCAGTCCAAGCAGCCGGCCTGTCGCTGAAACTCAGATTCCTAGCCCCGGCTACTGGCTCTCAATCCGCGTGGAATTGAGCAACGTGTCCAGCCGAGCGGCCCGCTGGGTCAGCTGCTGTAGCGTTGCACTGAAATCGCCGCCGTCCTGGGGGCTGCCCATTGCCTTGGTCAGTGCCTGGAACAATGACAGGTCGGCCACGGGCCGCAGCTGGTAGTTTGACGAAGCCTTGAACGCCGACAGGTCATACATATTCTTCAGCGTGGCCTTTTCGGCGTCATCGCGGCCGTAGGCCAGGAAGAATTTTCTGATGCGTTGCTGCGTTGCCGCCGGCAGGTCCTTGCGGTACAGGATGGGGTCGTTGGGAATCAGCGGGGACTCCCAGATCACTTTCACGCGCGCCATCCTGTCCGGGAACTCCACCTTGTAGCGCAGCATGTCCGCGGTGTTGTTGGTCGCCAGGTCCACCTGGCCGTCGGCTACCGCGAGGAAGTTGTCGCGGTGGCTGGTACGGTTGATCTTCTTGAAGTGTTTCTCAGGGTCGATCTTGTTCTTGGCGAACACATAGTAGTTGGGCGCCAGAAAGCCCGAGATGGACTCCTTGTTGCCGGCGCCCAGCGTGTAGCTGCCCGGGCGGCTGATCACCTCCGCCAGGGTCTGGGGCGCGCTGTCCTTGCGGGCAAGCAAGACCGAGCTGTAGCCGCGCGTGCCATCCAGCCCGACCATCTGCGCAAACACCAGGGCCTGGTCGGCTTCCACCAGTTCGATCGCCAGCTTGTTGTTGACCCAGGCCACCTGCACCTGCCCGTTCTTCAGGGCACCGGAAATTTCAGCGAAGTCTTTCGAAGCCAGAACCTGCACCGGCCGCTGCATCTCTTTGGCCAGCGCGTCGGTGAAAGGTTTCCAGTTCTCCACCATCTTCTCCACGGTATCGCCCGTGACGATGAGCCCCAGCGTCAAAGGCGCCGGGCTGTTGGCCGCGTGAACGGGGAGCAGCCCCACCCCGACCACGAAGGTCATGCACAAGGCCGCGCACAGGGCGCGCCGGGCCCGGGAGGGCATCCCGTGGCAGAGACGATCAGGCTTCATTCAACACCTCCTGGCGGATGGGATGGATGAGGAGACTTACTTGTTGCCGGCAGGGAGCGGATGAATGTCTTCCGGCTTGACGACGATCCAGTTCTTGTCGGCCGTGACGGGCAAGCCCAGCTCCTTCTGGCGTGCCGCGTTCTTGGTCCACATGTCGGTGATCTGTGTCATGTATTTGGCTTTGCGATTGACCCAGATGCGCACGCCGCCACGATCGATGTCCGTCCCGTGGAACAGCATGTAGCCGTCGCTGGTCGGCGTATCGCCCGCGACCAGGATGGGTTTTTTCCACTGGTCGATGTAGGTCAGGATCGCCGCATACTTGCCCGCCATCCAGGTGTTGGGCGTCCACAGGTAAGGATGTATTTGCAGGTCCATGTTTTTGGCGGGATCGTATTTGCCTTTCTGGATTTGCAGGCGGGACGAGGTGAGTTCCTGGGTCTTGCGGTCTTTCAGCATGGTCGCGACGCCGATCACGTTTTGCGGCTTGACGTTGTAGCCGTACCGCGGGTCGGATGCCACCATGCGCACCAGCTCTTCATGCGCGGCGGTCATGATGTAGACCTCGATGCCGTTTTCCATCAAATGGTTCATCAGCTCGCGCTGGCCCTGGTAGATGCGCGGCGGCTGGATGTCGATGGTCTTGACCGTGTCGCCTTCATAGTAGGTCGCCGGAATCGGTTTGCCGTAAGCCATCAATTCATCGACGAGCGCTTTCAGCTCCTTGAGCGTGTAGCCCGAGAAAATTTGCGCCACCCAGGGATAGCAAACCATGTCGTCGATTTCGCAGAGCCGGTAGTAATAGCTGTTGAGGCTTTCCTTGTTGCCGTTGACATCCTTGAACGGGATCAGCTTGAGCGAAGGGTCCATGTTCTCGCGCGTCAGCAGGCCCTTCATTTCCATGTAGGGCAACAGGGACTCTTCCAGGTCGAAGTTGTAGCTCGTGTTGTCCATATCGAACACGGCGTACTCCCCTTTGTTCGCATGGGTCTTGACCAGCGCATTGAGTTTGGCCGCGGCATCGGCGGGCCAGTGTGTCAATTCGACGGCTGAACAGCCGAGGGCGACACCGGCAAGCAACAAGCCGGACAAAAGCTTTTTAACCATATTCATACCAACCTCCAGAGTTTTTTTGATGAGACTTCCGGAAACTTTTCAACAGCTTCGCGATAACGTTCCGATAACTCCCCGATAACTTTCTTTTTCAGCGGCGAGGCGATCAAAGCCCCAGGTGTTTTTTGACCGCCGCCAGCCCATCCTTGCCGTCAAAGGTGCTGACATCGGCCAGCCACTTCTTGAGCACATCCGGGTTCTTCTTCAACCAGTCACGGGCCGCGTCATTGGGCTTGACCTTGTTGGTGATGGGCACCATCACCTGGTTTTCCAGGTCGGTCGTGAATTGCAGGTTGCCGATCAGCCTGGCCGCGTTCGGGCAGCGCGTCTGGTAGTCGGTGGCGGTCGCGGTGTACACCTTGGCCTCGCCGAAGTTCGGGCCGAACACGGTGTCGCCGCCCTCCAGGTATTTCATCTTCAGCTGAACGTTCATCGGGTGCGGCTCCCAGCCCAGGAACACGGCCCATTTCTTCAGGCGCGACGAGCGCTGCATTTCGGCCAGCATGCCGGCTTCGCTCGACTCGACCATCTTGAAATCTTTCAGGCCGAATTCGTTCTTGTCGATCATGCGCTGGATCAGAAGGTTGCCGTCATTGCCGGCTTCGATGCCGTAGATTTTTCCGTCGAGCTCTTTGCGAAATTTCGCGATGTCGGCAAAGGTCTTCAAGCCGCCTTCGAAAGCGGTGCTGTTGACAGCCAGCGTGTATTTGGCGCCGACCAGGTTGGGCTGGTCCAGCACCTTGATCTGGCCCGCCTTGACGAAGGGCTCGATCATGGGCGTCATGCTCGGATTCCAGTAGCCCAGGAAAACGTCGAGCTGCTTGCTCTTGATGCCCGCGAAGGTGATCGGCACCGAAGCCAGCGTCGTCTTCGGCTGGTAACCCAGGCCTTCCAGGACCACCGATGCCAGCCCGGTGGTGGCGGCGATGTCGCTCCAGCCCACATCGCCAAAACGCACCGTGCGGCAGCTTTCCGCCTCTTTGGCGCCGGCCGGCGATTTGCTTTGTGCGCTTGCGGGGCCGGCGCAAAGGGTGAGGGCAAGAACCGCAAGCGGGCCGAGTGTGGACAGAAACCTCATGTCACGTTTTCCTTGTTGGATAGCGCATTTACCTGGGAACTGAAACGGGCCTGCCCACTGCATGCTTTTCTTGCCGTTCCCGCCGCAAGGCGAGTGGTGCATGCCGGTAAGCAGTGCTCTTCCGTTGACGAACTATAGGTTTAGGAAAACGGCCGATATTGACGTAATACGACTAACATATGTCGTATTACGTCAACCGGCTAACAGCCGCCCCAAATACCTTATAGGCTGTTCATCAACGCATGGCGGGTCTCTATGAGGGAAGAAAACCGGGAGCGCACGTCGCCCAAAGCCACCCCCGCGGCGCGCAGGATTGGCTTGCTGCTGATCCCGCAGTTTTCCAATCTGGGCCTGGCCCTGGTGATGGAACCGCTGGTGCTGGCCAATTGGCTGATGCAGCGCAAGCTGTTCGAATGGACCACGCTTTCGGTCGACGGCGCCCCGGTGATCGGGACGCACGGCATGCAGGTACCGGTGGATGCGGAGTTGTCCGATGACATGGAGTTCTCCGCGGTTTTTGTGATTGCCAGCTTCGAGGCCAAGAAGTATGCGAAGAACCGCAAGATCAAAAACTGGCTGAGGCGGCAGGCGGCATTCGGCGCGGAACTCGCGGGCATAGAGACCGGCGCCGAAATCATGGCGGCCGCTGGTTTGCTCGACGGCTATAGCGCGGCGATTCATTGGGACAACCTGGAGGGCTTCCAGGAGCTGTACCCGAGCGTCAATGCGAAGGACCAGTTTTACACCATAGAAAGACGCCGCCTGACCTGTGCGGGCGCCACGTCGACGCTGGACATGATGCTGCAATGGATAGGCGAGCGCGAAGGCGCTGACCTGGCGCACGAGGTTTCGCAGCACATGCAGTACACACAGGTTCGCTACCCGACGGACTCCTTGCTCAGCAGCGCCAACAAGCGCCCCGGCGAAGGCAGCAGGCATGTGCAAGCCGCGATCAACCTGATGCAGGAAACCGTGGGAGAGCCCGTGCCCTGCGACGAGATCGCAACCCGGGTCGGGCTGTCGCGGCGCCAGCTGGAACGCCTGTTCCAGCACTACACGTCGATGCCTCCCCTGAAGTACTACATCAACCTGCGGCTGGCGCGCGCACACAAGCTGCTGCAGCAAACCGACATGAGCGTGGCGCAAGTGGCGGTCGGTGCCGGCTATTCCTCGCTGGAGCATTTCTCCCGCGTCTACCGGGACAAGTTCGGCTGCCCGCCCAGGGCGGACCGGCTGCAGTCCGTGCAGGCGCCGGTGATGCGGCGCGCCGTTTCACCGGCGCGCAAATAAACTTCCCACCGCCGCACACCGCTTGACGGGTTTGACGGAGCCCGGAAATTTGCGCCATCGCGTGGTCGTAATACATCAAGATCGCAGGGTGCCCTGAACCTATAGTGAGCCGTCAAGGCAATCGACCCATCGACTAATCGACTAATCGACGATTGCACGGCGAAACATCGGAACAAGGTGAGCTCGTGACGACCCCCACACTACGCAACTACATAGGCGGCGCTTACCATGCCAGCACCGCGTCGGAAACACTGGAAAACCTGAATCCGGCCACGGGCCAGGTCCTGTGCCGCGTCGAACTGGCGCTTGCGCCGGAACTCGAGCGTGCGATCGAGGCGGCGCAAGCCGGGCTGGCCACATGGTCGGCGATGACCGGCGCGGAGCGCGGCCGCATCCTGTACCGGGCGGCGCAACTGCTGCGCGCGCGCAACCGCGAACTGGCCGAACTGGAGGTGGCGGACTGCGGCAAGCCGATCCAGGAAGCCGAAGTGGTCGATGTCGCCAGCGGCGCCGATTGCATTGAATACTTTGCCGGCCTGGCGCCGACGATTCACGGCCACCATTACGGGCTCAAGAACGCGTTTGCGTACACGCGGCGCGAGCCCCTGGGCATTTGCGTCGGCATAGGCGCCTGGAACTATCCCTTGCAGATCGCCTGCTGGAAATCAGCGCCGGCCCTGGCCTGCGGCAATGCCATGATTTTCAAGCCTTCCGAACTGACACCGCGCAGCGCCGCCAGGCTCGCGGAGATTTACACCGAGGCCGGTGTGCCGGACGGCGTGTTCAATGTGCTGCAGGGCGACGGCCGCACCGGCCGGCTGCTGGCGGCGCACCCGGCAGTGGCCAAGGTGTCGCTCACGGGTTCGGTGGGCACCGGAAAAGCCGTCATGGCCGAAGCCGCCAAAACCCTGAAGCGCGCGACCATGGAGCTGGGTGGCAAATCGGCGCTGCTGGTGTTCCCCGATGCCGACCTGAAGCAGGCGGTCTCCGCCGCGATGCTCGGCAATTTTTATACGCAGGGCGAGGTCTGCACCAACTGCACGCGCGTCTTTGTGCATGAGGACATCCACGATGCGTTTCTGCAGCAGCTTGAGGCGCGTACCCGGAAACTGCGCATCGGCGACCCCATGGACCCGGCGACGCAGGTCGGCGCGCTGATTTCGCGCCCGCATATGCAGCGCGTGCTTGGCTACATCGACAAAGGCGTGGCTGAAGGCGCGCGGCTGGTCGCCGGGGGCAAGCAGCTCAAGACCGGCGCTCTGGCGGAGGGAAATTTTGTCGAGCCGACCATTTTTGCCGAGTGCCGGGACGACATGAGCATCGTGCGTGAAGAGATCTTCGGGCCTGTGATGTCGGTGCTGCGATTCAGTGATGAGGCGGAAGCGGTGGCGCGCGCCAACGATACGCGCTTCGGCCTGGCGGCCGGTGTGTTCACCGGCGACCTGGCGCGCGGACACCGGGTGGCGGCGCAATTGCAGGCGGGCGTGTGCTGGATCAACAACTACAACATCACCCCCATCGAGATGCCGTTTGGCGGCATCCGTGAGTCGGGCATAGGCCATGAAAACAGCATGGTGACGATTGACTACTACACGCAGTTGAAGAGCGTGTACGTCGAACTGGGTGAAGTGGCTTGCCCTTACGAATAGGAATGCCCGGCGGCAAGCTGGCTCCCGATCAGGAACTCCGGAATTCACATGAGACAAGAACAATACGACTACATCATCGTCGGCGCCGGTTCAGCCGGTTGCGTCCTCGCCAACCGCCTGAGCGAGGACGAAGGCGCGCGCGTCCTGCTGCTGGAAGCCGGCCCGGCGGACCACAGCATCTTCATCCACATGCCGTCGGCCTTCGCTTACCCACTGGCCAACGACAAGTACAACTGGTTCTATGACACCGAACCGGAACCTTTCATGAACCAGCGCCGCATGCACTGCCCGCGCGGCCGCGTGCTCGGCGGCTCGTCGTCGATCAACGGCATGGTCTATATCCGCGGACATGCATTCGACTATGACGCCTGGGCCGGCATGCCCGGGCTGGAGCAGTGGTCTTACGCGCACTGCCTGCCCTACTTCAAGAAATCCGAAACCCGCCTGAAAGGCGGTGATGCCTACCGCGGCAAGGACGGCCCCTTGTATGTCTCCACCGCGGCCTGCAAGAACCCGCTCTACCGCGCCTTCATCGAGGCGGGGCAACAAGCCGGCTACCCCTACACCGACGACATGAACGGCTACCAGCAGGAAGGCCTCGGGCCCATGGACATGACGGTCTACAAGGGCCGCCGCTGGAGCACGGCGCAGGCCTACCTGCGTCCGGCGGCCAGGCGCGGCAACCTGCGCGTGGTGACGCGCGCGCGGGTCACGCGGGTCCTGTTCGAGGGCACACGCGCGAGCGGTGTCGAATACGCGCAAGGGTCGCGCCTGCATCAGGCAGGTGCGGCGCGTGAGGTGATTCTGTCCGGCGGCGCGATCAATTCGCCGCAGCTCCTGATGCTGTCCGGGATAGGCAAGGCGGAGGAACTGCGCGCCTTGGGCATCCAGCCGCGGGTCGACCTTCCGGGTGTCGGCCAAAACCTGCAAGACCATCTCGAGGTCTATGTGCAGTACGCCAGCAAGCAGCCGATCACCCTGTACAGCGCGATGAACCCCCTGGCCAAACTGAAAATCGGCGTGCAATGGCTGTTCGCCGGAAAAGGCCTGGGCGCGACCAATCATTTCGAATCCGGCGGCTTTATCCGCAGCGCGACGGGCGTGGTGCATCCGGACCTGCAATACCATTTTCTGCCGATGGCGGTCAGCTACGACGGCAGCGCGCCGGCCACACAGCACGGCTTTCAGGCACACGTCGGGCCGATGCGCGCGACCAGCCGCGGCCAAATCACGCTGCGCTCGGCCGACCCCAAAGCGCATCCACGCATCCTGTTCAACTATATGCAGACCGAGCAGGACCGCAAGGAAATGCGCGCGGGTGTGCGCCTGACGCGCGAGATATTTTCCCAAGCGGCCTTCGAGCCTTTCCGCAACGGCGAAATCTCGCCCGGTGCCAAGGTCCAGACCGATGCCGAAATCGACGCTTTCATCCGCGACAAGGCCGAAAGCGCTTTTCACCCGTCCTGCAGTTGCCGCATGGGGACCGACCCCATGGCGGTGGTGGACGGCGCCGGCCGCGTGCACGGCATCCAGAACCTGCGCGTGGTGGATGCCTCCATCATGCCCAATGTCGTCAGCGGCAATCTGAATGCACCGACCATCATGATCGCGGAAAAAATCGCGGACCTGATCCGGGGCAGGTCACCGTTGCCCGCGCAGGTGGCGCCGGTCTATGTGGCGGCAAACCACGCAACCCACCAGCGTTGATCACGCCTCCGTCCTCCAGGTTCATCGCCAGGCGAGCCAGCACTCGCGTAATATGGAAAGGCAAAATCCCGCACCCCAAAAGCCATTCCATGCCCCCCCTTTCCCAACCCGGCGTGCTGGCCACCCTCCTCGCCGCAACCCTGTTCGGCGCGGGCACGCCGCTGGCCAAGCTCTTGCTGGCACAGGCCAGCCCCTGGCTGCTGGCGGCTTTGCTTTACCTGGGTTCGGGGGTGGGCTTGTTTTTGCTGCGGCGGCTGCGCCGATCAGCCCCTGTGCGCATGCCTCGCGGGGAATGGAAGTGGCTGGCCGGTGCTGTGCTCGCGGGTGGCATGGTGGGCCCGGTCTTGCTGATGCTGGGGCTCTCGGGCATGCCGGCGTCGGGCGCCTCGCTGTTGCTGAATGCGGAGGGCGTGTTGACGGCCCTGATTGCCTGGTTTGTTTTCAAGGAGAACTTTGACCGCCGCATCGCGCTGGGCATGCTGGCGATTGTGGCGGGCGGTGTGATTCTTTCCTGGCCCGGTGAGGCGCACTTTGGCGAACTTTGGCCAGCCCTGGCCGTGGTGGGCGCCTGCCTGGCCTGGGGTGTGGACAACAACCTGACCCGCAAGGTGTCTTTGTCCGACGCTTCGTTTATCGCCATGGTCAAGGGCCTGGTGGCCGGCGCCACCAACCTGGTGCTTGCGCTGTCGCTCGGCGCCGCGTGGCCCGCGCTACCTGTTGTACTGGCGGCCGCGATGCTGGGTTTTGCGAGCTATGGCGCGAGCCTGGCGCTGTTTGTGCTCGGCTTGCGCCACCTTGGGACGGCGCGCACGGGTGCCTATTTTTCGATCGCGCCGTTTGTGGGTGCGGCGTTGGCGATTGCCGTCCTTGGCGAGCCCGTCACGCTGTCCCTGATCATCGCGGCCTTGCTGATGGCCTGGGGTGTCTGGCTGCACCTGACCGAGAGCCACCAGCATTCACACACCCACGAGCCGCTTGAGCACAGCCATGAACATGCGCACGGCCTCGGTGACGAGCACCACGACCATGCGCACGAAACGCACGAAGAGCCGGTAGCGCCCGGCACGCGCCACACACATGCGCACAAGCACCTGCCTATCTCGCACAGCCATGCGCATTTCCCCGATGCCCACCACCGGCATTCGCATTAGGGCCTGTTAACGCTATTGACGCGTCAATAGCGTTAACAGGCCCTAACCGTTCTTGCGGACACCCCCTTTGCCGCGCAGCACGCGGCCGGCATCCACGTTGACGCTGAGGCCATCGCGGCAGGCGAGCCGGCCGTTGACGAAGACGGCGTCGATTCCCGAGCTGACTTCGGTGGGGTGCTCATAGCTGGCGTTGGCGGTGACGCGGTATTCATCAAAGATGACGATGTCCGCGTGGTTTCCGGGAGACAGGATGCCTCGGCCGGCGAGGCCGAAGCGCCTTGCGCTGAGGCCCGTCATCTTGTAGATGGCGGCCTCGAGCGAAAACAGCTTTCGCTCGCGCACGTAGTGCCCCAGCACGCGTGGAAAAGTCCCCCACAAGCGCGGATGCGGGCGCACGTCATGCGCCAAGCCGTCCGAGCCGACCATGGCCATCGGATGGCTGAGGATGCGGCCGACGTCGTCCTCGCTCATCGCGAAGTAGATGGCCCCGGCCGGCTGCAATGCCCGCGCCACTTCTTCCTCGGTCTGGTTTCTTTCGCGCGCAAGGTCTTTCAGGGAGCGGCCCGCGACACCGGGCTCGGGCTGGGACCAGGTCACCAGCACGTCGCTTGACTGCTTCACACGGGAGGGCAGCAGCATGGTGGACGACGCGTTGTAGGGATAGCAGTCAAAGCAGACCGCTTGCCCCCGCGCCGCCTGCTCCAGCATCGCCAGGGTCTGCACGGAGCGGCCGTGGTTGGCCGTGCCCACCAGCTTGTGGTGGGAAATAACGGTATCCACGCCCAGTTCGCGGCCTATGTGCAGGGCCTCGCGCAGCGCCTCGTCGATGGCGTCGCCTTCGTCGCGGATGTGCATGGTCACGATGCCGCCGGCCGCCTTGAGCTGCGCGCCCACGGCGACCACCTCTTCAGCCGTGGCCGCTTTCGCGGGCGGATAGTACAGCCCGGTCGACAGGCCGATGGCGCCCGCGGCCAGCGCCGAGGCCAGCTCCGCCGCCATGGCCGCCGACTCATCCGGGGTGGCGGGCCTTCCAAGGTCCGCCATGTGCTTGACCCGCAGCGTGGAGTGGCCCACGAGGCAGGCGACGTTGACGGCCAGCGCGGACTGCTCCAGCGCATCCAGGTAGGCCGCAAAACTCGGGTAGATCCAGCCGTCCGTTCCCAGGATATCCAGCGGTGGCGGTGGATGGCGGGTCTGCAGGGGAGCAAGGCTGACGCCGCAGTTACCCGACACCACCGTCGTCACGCCCTGCGACAACTTGGGATGGGCACCCGCGGTGGGCGTGAGCAGCAAACGGTCATCGTGGGTGTGCACGTCGATAAAACCCGGCGCGACGATCCGCCCGTGCGCGCTGACCCTCTCGCGTGCGGGCTCGGCCGACAGGTCGCCGATGGAAAGAATTTTCCCCCGGGACATGCCGAGGTCGGCACGCACCCGGGCGGCACCCGTGCCGTCAATGAGTTCGCCGCCTTCAATGATGCAATCGAACATGTGCGTTCAATCCACCTGGACGCCGGCGCGCTTGACGACTTCCGCCCACATCCGCGTCTCGCGCAAGGCACGATCAAACAGGCGCTCGGGTGAGCCTATGGTTGTCTCGAAGGCAATGGCGGCATAGCGCTCATTGACCGCGGCGCTGCCCAGCACCTTGTTGATTTCGCCGTTGAGCCGCATCACGACGTCGCGCGGCGTGCCGGCCGGCGCGACAATGCCGCCCCAGGCCGTCGTCTCATAACCCTTGACGAACTCCCCAATGGTCGGCACCTCGGGAAACAGCGGGCTGCGCGCCCGGCCGGAAACACCCAGCGCCTTGATGCGCCCGTTCTTGATGTGCGGCGCGATGGACGACAGGTTGTCGAACATCAAATCGACCTAGCCGCCCATCAGATCCTGGATGGCCTGCGGGCTGCCGCGGTAAGGCACGTGGGTCATGAAGGTGCCGGTCATGCTCTTGAACAGTTCACCGCCCAGGTGGCCGGTGGTGCCGTTGCCGGGAGACGCCATGGTGAGCTTGCCGGGCCCGGATTTGGCCAGTGCGATCAACCCGGCCACGGTCTTCACGCCCAGGTCGTTCCTGACGACGAGCGCGTTCTGGACATAGCCGAGCAGCGCCACGGGGACCAGCTGCTTTTCCGGGTCGTAGGGCAGCTTGGAGAACAGCGATTTGTTGATGGCCAGCGTGCCCACATTGCCGTATCCCAGCGTGTAGCCGTCCGGCGCCGCGCGCACGATCTCCTGCATGCCGATATTGCCGCTTGCGCCGGGCTTGTTGTCGATCACAAACGGCTGCCCCAGGGCCTTCATCAACTCGTTGGTCAGGATGCGGCAGATGTTGTCGGGCGAGCCGCCCGCGGCGGAAGGAACGATCAGGCGGATGGGCCGGTCGGGCCAGGCCGCGCGTGCCAGCAGGGGCGATGAGGCCATCGCCGCGGCCCCCAGTTTGAGGAGCGTTCGCCGCTGGGTCTGGTAATCGGTCATGGAGGTCACCTTGGAAATCAGGGATCAGGGATCAGGAATGAGGAAACTGAATGATGCGTGGACAAAGCTTCGGCTACAAACGACAATTTCTGCGTTTTCCATGATTTTTTCTCATGCACCATGATGCTGCGCACCCCCTCCACCATGTCCCTGGTATGCCTTGAAGCCAGCGCGCGCCTGCGCTCTTTCACCGCTGCCGCGCAAGAGCTGCACCTGACACAAGGCGCGGTCAGCCGCCAGATCATGGCGCTTGAAAGCCGCCTTGACGTCAAGCTGTTCGTGCGGCGCCGGGATGCGGTAGTCCTCACGGAGGCCGGCCGTTATTACCTGGATGAAGTCGGCCCGATTCTGCAGCGCCTCGAACGCGCGACGGCCAACGTGATGGCACTCAAGGGGCGCGGAGGTACGCTGGCGCTGTCGGTAGGTGCGTCGCTGGGCAGCTATTGGCTGATTCCGCGCCTGCCCGATTTCACGCGCGCGCACAGCGAGATCACCTTGAATTTCGCCACCCGCGTGGGCTCGGTGGATTTCAAGAGCATGGCGGTGGACGCCTCCCTCGAATTCGGCGACGGCAAGCGCGCCGGCCTGCACAACGATTTTGTGTTGCCGCTGACGATGGCACCGTATGCCTCTCCCGCATGGATCGCAAAACACGGGAAGTCGCTGACGTCCCGCACGCCGATGTCGGCACTGGTGCACCACACGACCGTGCTTGACGCATGGCAAAAATGGTTCGCCCATGCCGGCATCCAGATCGGCACCGGGCAGGAGGGGCCGCGCTACGAGTTGATGTCGATGGCCCTGAATGCCGCGGTGGCAGGCCTGGGGGCGGTGCTGCTGCCCGATTTCATGGCCGGCGATGCGGTCGCGACCGGTCGTTTACGCCGGCTTTCGAAGAAACAATGGGTCTCTCCCCGGGGCTACTACCTGGTGTACCCCGAGGAATCAGCCAGGCTTGAAGCCCTCACGGTGTTTCGCGCGTGGTTGCTCGCGCAGGTGAGGGCCGGCAGCAGCCGTGTTGACCTCTAGCGGATGACTGATCCAGTTGGCGTTCCGGAAGACCGCGCGGCCGACTCCAAAGCCCACCCCACCGCAAGCCCTGTGCGGCCGCCGCAGGAGATTTCCGGCGAAGAACCGCGGTCAGACTGACACCTGCCCACCCAACAATCCGACCGCATTCGGAATGCGCTGATCTTCGCAAAGCAGAACCCTCGCAAACCTCTGACGGTTGAATTGTTGGCCGGCGCCGGCTCTAGCAGCCGGAACGCCACGGCAGCGGGCTTGCAGCAAGGCGCATGTCATACCCCTGAAGCATTGATCGCCTAGCGTCGGGGGTCGACAAAAATCCGGATCGCCGACGCGGTCCCCTACGCCAACAAAGGGAGCATCCCATGCGCTGGACATATGCAGTGATGGCAACCGCGGGGTTGCTGGTAGGTGCGGCCATGCCGCACCTGGTTTTCGGCGCCGACACGGTGCCTTTCACGCAAGCGGCGGCCGGCGCGGCCGGCAGCACGGCCTACAGCGACCTGCGCTTTGCCGACTTCTTCAAGCGCCCCATCGGCCCACGGGGCCTGGAGGCCAGCGCCCTGCTGATGGCCATGGACGGCCGTCCGGTGCGCAAGGCGGGTTACATGGCCCATCAGGACGGCGACACGGCGGTGCCGGGATGGTGTTGGGGTAGCTGGTACCGCCGATTACCTTGGCCGTGCGGTTGCCCGTGGCGTCGTAGCTGTACTGGATCGTGGTGGCCTCACTCCTATGCCTGAACGGCTGACAAGAGTTGAGGTAGCTTTTTGCTTTAGATTAAGAGAGCAGGCTGCTGCCCTTCGTGGGACGATTGATCGGATCCAAGTGCACCGACGGTTTGAAGTGAGCCAGAAGGAGATAGTCGTCCCAGCCAGATTTCCCTTGAAGAATAACGATCCAGCGTTTGCGCAACCATACAAACTTTTCTGGGTTTTCTGCAATAACAATGGCGAGACAACTCCACAATTTTT
Source organism: Polaromonas sp. CT11-55 (assembly GCF_047303325.1). Lineage (NCBI taxonomy): Bacteria > Pseudomonadati > Pseudomonadota > Betaproteobacteria > Burkholderiales > Comamonadaceae > Polaromonas > Polaromonas sp. CT11-55. The sequence goes on from NZ_JBKBEX010000001.1 coordinate 210,266, forward strand.
CCCCATTATTTGACTCAACAAATATGTTGCAGTAGTCACCAATGAAGCAGTAATCAACGGCAATTCGCGTTATTTTTACTTCAGTCTGCCCACTAACGACGTGCAATAGCGTCTCAATGTGCCCAATAGCTTTGGAGGCTTGTATTCTTTGAATCTGAATGTTGAGGCAGGGTTTCATAAATTACTCTTTAATATCAGTTTTTTGGAGGCCAGGAACCCTTCCAACCATCCGGCTTTCGGCGTGGATAATCTCTTGTGCTATCACCCTTTTCCCCACCACGATCCGTCTTTTTCCTATCTTGGCCAGCTTGATGCTTCCCCTCGGTTGACGGACGCGCACCAGAAGTGTGTTCTTTACCTCCAGCAGGAGCTAAAGGATCTTGCTGGTTCATGCACCAATCAATCACTGGCGAAAGAGCCGGCTCAATGTGGGGATAAATAAACGTACCGACAGCCAATCCTCCAGCTCCTGCTGCAGCACCGCATGTAAAGGGGTTAGTCAGACATGCGTTTGTCAAGCTCGGAAGTGCAGCTGGCGCTGCTTGCACAATTTGAGCTAAGGCTGCGACGCTTGCAGCGACGGCGGTTCCCTCCGACTGCAATCCTTGCATATCACTAGTAGTTAGCGGGTTTCCCTCAACGTAACCAAACGTATTAATCCCGCCAGCCAGCCCGATAGGATCGCTTTGCATGTACCGCCCAATGCGTGGGTTGTACTCCCGATTCCAGTTCTGGAACAGCCCACTTTCGGCATCAAAGATTTGACCGGGCAGGCGCTGGTTAAAGCTGAAGGTTCCCAAGCTACTCGGATTCTGATCCGGTGCCGTCGCTCCAAAGGCTTCAGCCGAATCCCAGCGCCAGGCAATCGCTTCATCGCTCTGTCGAGTAATGATCCGCGGCGCACCGAGCTGGTCAGTTGAGACGTTGTACAGGGTAATTGCGATATTGCTGGCCGCAGCAGTTCCCTCCTGCTTAACTACGCCAACGGGACTTCCCAGATAGATCGTTTCATAGAGAGGGGTACCGTTGGCATCGTACTCACCAAGCAGTTTTCCTTCCTCGTCATAGACATAGTAGGTCGCACCCGTCGGCAGTAGCGCCGTCGGCCCTGTCTTGCCAACCCGCAGTTCCAGCGCGTTGTAGCTGTAGCTGACTGTGCCACCCGCATTCGTCATGGTCGCCAGCCGCCCCCGGTCGCTATAGGTATAGGTATTGGTTCCGTCGCTCGTGATATTGCCAGCCGTGTCATGCACCACGGTGGCAGTACCGCCCACATCCTGGGTCTGGGTCAGCTTATTGCTGGTGGCCGAGATGGTGTTGGGGTAGCTGGTGCCGCTAATCACCTTGGCCGTGCGGTTGCCCGTGGCGTCATAGCTGTACTGGATTGACGTGCCGCCCAGCGTAGCGCTGATCAGGCGGTTCAGGTTGTCATAGCCAAAGCTCTGATCCAGTGCCGGAACAGGTGTTCCATTGCCGACGTGCGTGTAGCCCGTGATGCGCCCAGCACTATCGCGAACGATGGTGCGGCGAATGCCGGTGCTTGTTGGGTCACCCAGGTTGTAAGCGCTGATCTGCCCGTTGGCGTCATAGCTGATCGCTTGAGTCTTAGTGCTGGCCCAGGTCCAGCCGGTCAACTTGCTTTCGGCATTGGTGGTGATGGCCGAAATAAGCGGCAAGGTGGATCCTGTGTTGATGCCCACACCGTTGCTGTTCGGCGGATTGACCGTGATACCCGAAACCACACCCTGCGCGTCATAGCTGTAGTTGACCCGGGTTCCGCTTGGATAGGTAATCGCTGTGAGCTTGTCCAGCGCACTGCCGCTGTCACCCCAGATATAGCCAACGGTGAAAGTCCTCGCTCCCGTTGTCTGGATTTTGCCGGTCTTGCGGCCCATGCTGTCGTAGGTGTAGGTCACCTGGCCGCTGGCGTCTGTGATCTTGGTCAGTTCGCCGATGGCGCCTGGGATCGGAGTGCTGCCGCCGTCGTATTCAAAAACGCTTCCTGTGCCCGTGGGATAGCTGATGGTTTTGATCCTGCCCCCGTTGTCATAGGTGTACTGGGTGAGCTTGCCGCGGGCGTCGGTCTTGGTGAGCAGGTTGCCTAGCGCGTCATAGGTGTACTGGCTGGCTCCCGTGTCCGGGCTGGTCTGTGCCGTGACATCGCCCAGGCCGTTGGGGTTGTAGGTAGTCGCCAGGTTGCGCGGGTCGGTGACCTGGGTCAGGCCGTCGGCGCTGTTGTAGGCAAAGCCGGTGGTGGTCGGTGTCGCGCTGCCGATATTCGCCGGCTGCTGGGTCTGGATGGGACGGCCCAGACTGTCGTAGTAGGTGTAGCTGGCCAGGCCGTTGGGGTCCAGCACGGTGGTGGGCCTGCCCATGGCGTCGTAGCCGTACTGCCAGGTCAGGGTGCCGTTATTGATGGCAACAATGATTGCAGCGGACGTTGAAGGGTTGTTATTCGTGTCGCCGGCATAGTCAGCGATCAGGATGTGGCTGCCCAGAGCCAGGGAGCTGGTGGCCAGCGTTGCCACACCACCGCTCAAGGCACTGCTGCCCACGGTGGTGCCGCCGTCCTTGAAGGTGACGGTACCCGTGGGGCTGGTTCCTGTGACGGTGGCGGTTAGTGTGATGTTTTGCCCGACTGGGGCCGCACCGACGCTGCTTGAAAGCGCCGTGGTCGTCGGGGTGGCGGCAACCACCAGGGCCGGCGCCATGGCGATGAGCAGCACCAGGCGGCTTAGCCATGCGGTGAAGGCCCGGCTAGGAGCTCTGGTGGGGCTAGGGCTGCTCATGCGGACTCCTCGGTGGACAGTGCTTGTTGTTGTGGCGGTGTTCAATTGCTCGCTCCCGTGACTTGTTGCACGCGATTCAGGGCGTCGTAGACGCGCGTGATATTTCTTTGCAGATTGCCCGAGGGGTCCTTGACCTGCTCGCCTGTCTTGTTGCCCGCGTTGTCCAGGGTGTAGGTGACGGAGTTGCCTTTGGCGTCGGTGACGCCGGTCAGCCGGTGGGCCGCGTCGTAGCTGTAACCCAGCGTGGTGCCATCGGGCAAGCTTGCGCCTGTCATCTGGCCTGCGTTGTCGTAGGTGTAGTTGGTCGTTCGTGCGGTGCCGCCTGGCGGGGTGACAGTCACGCTGCTGGTCCAGCCGCGAGGGGTGTATGTGGTGTCAGTGACCACACCTTTGGGGTCCACCATCTGGCGCACCCGCCCTGCCCTGTCATACAGCGTGAACTGCGTGACATGGCCAGCGGCGTTGGTGATGGTCTGCAGGTCGCCGGCCGTGTGGCCTGTCTCATTGGGCACCGCGCCGCCAAAACTGCTTGTCGGATAGTAGGCGTAGGTGCGAGCCACAACACCGTTGGGGGAAATTTCCGTAGCGACCAGACCCTGGGGGTTGTAGGTCCAGCTGGTGGTGCGGGCCAAGGCGGTGGCCGTATCTGTCACCACCCTGGACAGCATATTGCCTGCGCCGTCGTAGCTATAGGCGATAGTCCGTCCCGGTTCGGTGACTAGCACTGGCAACCTCAACGTGGGGTGCCATTGGGTGCTGGTGGTCCTTGCTTCGGGCAGGGCGACGGCCTCGGTCGTCGTCAAAGGCAGCCGCCGGTTGATGTCCCAGGTGTACATAGTGGTGACCCCCAGGAAATCGATCTCCTGAGTGACAAATCCGTTGGCATCCTGCACCCGGCTGGCGGCGGAGCTGTTGCCGCTGCCACTGAGCTTGTCTGCGGCGGTGACGGCAAGTTTGCCGGCAGCCGTGCCGTAGCTATAGGTGCGCGTGGTACCCAGGGAGTCGGTGACCGTGGTCCCCGCACCCGGCGACACCGGATAGCTTACGTCGTACAGACCGGCATTGAGGGCGTAGCCGCTGCTGATGGCGCGGCCCTGGTTGTCGTATGCAATTGTGGCGAGCCGGCTGGCGTTTTCGTCGACGATACCGGTCACCAACTGAGGAAAGCTGGTGCTTTCGTACAAATAGGTTTTGGTGACAGTGCCTGTATTGGCCGGGTACGCGACCGTGGTCAAGCGCGAGGTAATGGCGGTGCCGTCATAGCCATAGCTGATGACCCGCCCGTCGGGTTGCGTCACACTGATCAACTGACTGGCGCCGTTGTAGGCGAAGCTCAAGGACCGGCCGAACTGATTGCTGACGCTTATCAGCAGCCCTGCCGCGGGAGCTATGCCGGCAGGTGTGTTTATCGTGCTGTAGATATATGTGGTAACCCAGCCATTGCGTTGGGTGACAGTCAGCAGCCTGCCCGCGCTGTCAAATTGCCATGCCGTGTCGTCGTCCGCCCGCTTGTAAAGCAGGCCCTGCGTATTGGCGACCAATGTATCGGCGGAGTTCATCGACAGCCAGGTGCTGTTCGTGGCATTCCAGTCGAAAGCACGTACGCTGCCGTTCCCGAAGAGAATCCTGGCCGTGCTGCCGGCTGTTCCTGCCATACCGGTTTGCCTGAGGCTGGTCGCATGGTTATGTGACCAGGTCTGGCCAAGCCCCGCAGCGGCTATGCCGACACCCATCACCCGGCTGCTCCTGAAGCTTCTGACCAGGCTCAACGCGTCGGGGCCATCCCCTGCATGGTCGGTGTGTTCAAAAACCTTCTCTCCTGTGGCCGGGATGATGGGTCTGGCAGTTTGAAGCCCGTCAGGTTGGCAAGGGCAAGACCGACAGTTCCCAGGGTTCTCCGCCTCAGGCGGTACCAGAGTGGCGGCAACGCACTGCCCGTTACCGGATCTGACCTGCGTCAGCAGGTCGCAGTCGGGGCGGGTGCACACGGATCCAGAGAGCGTCCAATTCTGGCCAGATGGGCAAGAGCTGCTGACGCAGGCAGTGCCATGCTGTGTACCAAAGGGAGAACAGGATTGAAAAATCACTCCGCCGCCCCAGTTCGATGAAAACGGCAAAGACGGAGGTCCGTAAATGCAGGTGTATTCCGTGGCGCTCGTAACCGATGAGCTGATGAAAGAAGATAAGGTGGCGTTGTAATTGATAAGGCCGGCAATACAAGCGCTGCTATGCGTCTCAAAGAGTATGGTTTTACCCTTATTGGGGCCCTCCTGGAACGCTTGCCCATACACGGTGCGGGAAGCGATTGGAGTGGAAGTCGCAGGAATTGTCTCGGAATGGCCTATTGAAGATGCACCCAGAAGCGCAACGCCCATAAGCCAAGGCCACACGGAGCGAAATGACCAAACAAAGTATCCAGGTCGTGCGATTCCGGAAAGCAATGCGCTTCGACGCCACAACAATACCGATACGCAGACCGCACTGAACCCGCGGCTGATAAGCCGAATACATTGCTTGATCATGAAATCCCACCCCCTGTTTGTTTCGAGAGGGAGTGTTGATGCAAGGCCGTCGCCTGTCAACGTGGATCAGATGACCGTGAACGATTTACAACTGCAATTATTTACCTGAGTAAGTAAAAAGATTGGAATGCTTGCATCGCGGCTTTTCACCGCAACGGATAGTTCTCAATTGCTCTCGCGTTCAATCTGCTGAGATCGGTTCATCACGTCGCAAACCCAATCACTCTTTCGCAGCTGGTGGTGCGGGTTCAATGGCCCACGCAGCATGGCGGCAAGCCCATCGGGTTTGCCGCCCCACCCTCAATACGCCGCCAGCACGTTCAAAAACCACCCGCGGCTGCGGTATGACAAATCGGTCAAGTCATCCGAGTACTTGGTGAAGTTGTAGCCCACGCCCACTTTGACGCCCTTGCCGAGGTGGCGGTACACAGCCAGCAGCGCACCGGCCTTCGCGTCCTGCGCTTCGGTGGCGCGCAGGTTGCGCAGCTCCACCATTGCGTCCCATTCCTTGACCAGGTGCAGGTCGGCGCGCAGGATCAAGAGGTCGGCGCGGCTGGAGAACCATTCGCCGCCGGCCACCGGTGATTTGAGCTCGCCGATGCGGAAGGCGTATTTGGCGCCTACCGACAGCCAGGGCTTCACGTCGTAAATTGTGTCCACCGAGAACACCTGGCTGCGCTGCGCGTAGTCGGCGGCCTGGCCCGAAGGCGTGAGCTGGCCGGCGGTGGGCACGTTGTTCAAATTGGTGTACTTGAACAAGGTGTTCCAGCGGTCGTTGTCGACGGGGCGGTACGCGCTGCCGAGCACGAACTCGTGGTAGTTGCCGTCGACGAAGGCGCCCTGGCTGTTGCTGGAGCGCGAGACGTTGAGCTTGCCCAGCAAACGCCACGCCGGGTCCACCTGCAGGCCGACGGTGTTGCGCATCAGCCAGGTGGTGCGTTCGCCCGAGATATTGCCCTTGTCGTGGCGCCACTCGATATTGCCGCCGTATTTGAGGCCGTCTTTTTTGTAGCCGACAGAGCCGCCGAGCGCGCGGCGCTTGAGGTCGCCGGCCAGCGGGTCGGACACGGTGCCGAACTCGACCTTGGCGCCAAAGTTCCAGCGGTCGTTGGGCGACCAGTCGGTGCCGAAGGCCTGGGTCAGGCTTTGCGGGCCCGCGCCGTTGACGGAGCGGCCTTCGCCGAAGACACGCAACTGGTCGGAGACGCGAGTGCTGGCACCCGAGACCAGCGTGCCCTGGCGGCCGCGCCAGGCGACGTCGGGGCTTTCGGTCTCTACGGTGTAGGCCAGGTAGGCATTGCTGCGGTCGGAGATGCGGTAGTCGGCGCCGAGCTTGCCGCCCGGGCCCATGCTGCCGCCGGAGGCCTCGCCGCTGAGCTTGACGCGCTCGCTGACCTGCCATGCGCCGCCCAGGCCCGCGCGGTTGTTGGGGTCGCGGGTGTCGTCGCGCTCCAGCGTGCCCTGCACGTAACCGTAGGCTTCCCAGTTTTCTTTTTCGCCGGGTTTACCGCCTTCGCGGTCGGGCCGGTAGTCGGCGCGCAGCTGCGCATCGGTGCGCGAGCCGGTTTGTGAGAGCAAGGTGCTGGCGTTGGGTGTGACCTTGGAACGGTCGTCGGCGCGCACACCGGCCGCAACTTCCCATTCGCTGCTGAGCGTCTGGCGCACGGCGAGCTCGACGTTCTGGCTGTCCTGCAAATCGCCTTCGCGCCTGTCGGCCTTGAGCAGCACGCGTGTGCCAGCAACGATTTCCACGTCGGCCGAGGCCCCGGCCTGCTTGACGGCCTCGCCGCTGATGCCGATCTGCCCGGGAGCCGAGTAACCGCGGTCGCGGTTCTGCGCGTAAGCGGTGACCTTGCCCTTCATGCTGTCGGTCACCTCGGCCAGGTCCACTGCGGCTTCGAGGCGCTCGGCGCCGGCCGACTGGATGGCACCGCTGCTCAGGGTGTTAAAGCCGAAGCCGCCGTCAATCGAGGTCTGCGCGCCGTTGCCCGGTCCTTTGGAGCGGGCCGCTTCAAACTTGAGCCAGGTGCCGGGCTTGTAGCGCAGCGTGCCGTCCACGCCTTTGAGCGTCTGGCTGGAGCCGGTTTCGCCCTGGTGGTAAGTGCTGGCGCCCAGCTGGAAGTGGTCGTTCAGCCATTGGCTTGCGCGCAGGCCGGTCGAGAGGTTGCTGATGGCGGTGACGCCGGGTGCAAACTCATACGTCGTGACGAGGTAGGTGGGCTGGCCGCCGACCGCCGAGGTCATGATCAGGCCCGCGCCGCCGCCGGTGGCGGACAGCGGCGACTGCAGCAGGATGCGGCCCTGCAGGTAGTTGATCTCGTAGTCCTGCGTGGGCGCGAGCTCGCGGCGCTCTATCACCATGCCGGAGTCCTTGTCGCGCACTTCTATCCACACACGCTCCGAGCCCTGGGTGATGTCCAGGTGGCGCAGGTAGTAAATGGAGCCGCCGGTGCCGCGAAACTCTTCGCGCGAAGCCAGGGTGCCCGGGTCGGCCGCGAAGGCGTCGATCTGCGTCTGCTTCTCGCCGTAGGCCGTGGCCTCTTCCGAGCGGTAGCGCAGCTGCGCACCGTAAAGGCCGCGCGAATACTGCATGAGCTCGGTGCCGCTCCAGGAGGTCTGGAAGTTACCCCACATGATGTGCGAGTCGCCTTTTTGCAGCTTGACAAAAAACTTGCCCTGCGTGGGCGCGTCGTCCACCGTGGTGCTGTCGTCGCCGTAGACCGGGTAGTACAGGTTGGGGTCTATGCTGCGCAGCAAGTACTTGGGGTCCTTGCTCGAGAAGTTGGAAAACAAATCTTCGATGGGGCCTTCGCGCGTGTCGGCCGAAGCCGTGAGCAGCCACTCGCCCTTGATCTTGCCCTTGAGGTAAAACGCGGCGCGGCCGTCAACGTAGACCTTGTCTTCATAGTGGCTCAGGTCGCCGGTCACCAGCTTGGCGGGGCCGGAGACATTGTTCTTGCCGACCGTCAAATCACCGAGCGCCAGGTAAAACCAGTCGTCGGATGCGATGTTGAGGTTGCGACGGAAGGTGCTGGCGCGACCATCGGCTTCCTTGAGCGTGACTTCCACCGACTGCGGGCCGGCCGGCATGATCTGCTTCATCGCGAACTTGCCTTGCGCGTCTATGGGCAGCTCCAGGCCCAGGGCTTCTATGCGCTGGCCGGGTTTCAGGTTGCTGCCGTTGACGGTGATGGTGCCGCCCGTCACCGGGATGTTGCGCAGGGCCAGGCTGTTCTCGCCATAGCCGGTGAGGCGTTCGCGTTCGAGCTTGTCCTGGTCTTCATTGGCCGGCATGGCGCGCGCGAGCAGGTTCAGCTGCTTGAGGCTGGTTTCGTCAAAGCGGCCCTGCGCGTCGTACACGCGCAGCAGGTAGAACACCTGGCCGCCCGCGGTGTTGGCGGGCACCGTCCAGCGGGTCGCGCCCGTCCAGCTGACGGGCACGATCTCAAACGGCTGCTCCTGGGTTTTTTGCCCCGGGCGGAAGAGGCGCAGTTCGGCCTTTTTGATCCAGGGGATGTAGTTGGACCAGGCGCGGAACTCCACGGCTTCGCCTTTGACGGCAGTGGAGGGCGTGGCCCAGGCATTCATCAGCGGCACGGCAGCCAGGCTGTCGTAGCGGACCTGGATGTCCGCCCGCTCGAGCGCGACGTCGGCGCAGCGCTGGCCGTCGGCTTCGTTGGGGATCTCGGTGGTGTTGATGGGCTCGCCGTCTATGGTGATGCGGAAAGGCACAGTCGACTGACCGACCGATTGCGGCGTGCAGGGTGCCAGCGGGGCGGGCACGGCCACAGGCGCCGCTGCCGGCACCGCGGGTTGGAACCACACGCGCAGTTCAACACGGCGGTTGCGGGCCATGCCCTCGGGCGTCGCGTTGGAGGCCAGCGGCTTGTTTTCGCCCTCGCCCTGGATCGAATACGTGATCGAAGGGTTGTTCAGCAGCTGCTTGAGGTAAGCGGCCACGGCCAGCGCGCGCGCTTCAGACAGACCCTGGTTGTCCTTGAAGAGGCGTTTGGTGTCGGGCGCCAGGCGCTGGTTGTCGGTATGGCCGACCACGGCAATACGCATACCGGCAGCGGCCGCACCCTTGCTGCGGATTTCGGCGGCCAGCGATTCAATCGCGGCCTTGGCCGAAGGCGTGAGCTCGGCCTTGCCCGAGACAAACAGGCTGAGGCCCCCGGCTTCTTCGAGTGCCTTGTCGACGGAGGCAATCGCTTTGGGCGTCTGGGCCGCGCGGGCCTTCATGCCGGCCGCTTCTTCGCGTGTCACGCCGGAAGGCATGGGGTAAGCGATCTCGGGCTGCACTTCCGCCGGCGGCGGCACGCTGAACAGGTCGATGCGGCCGTTGTCGATTCGTTTGCCGCTGACTTCGGTCGCGGTCCAGGCCGATGACCCGGCGCAAAGCAGGCCGGCGGCGACGGCTATCGCATGTATACGGAAATTCATTTCGCCGTCTCCAGCTCGGTTTCAATCATCAGGGGATGCAAGGGTTCGCTGTCGGCGGCCTCATTCCCGTCGTTCTCTTTCTTCTTGCGCCTGGCCTTCCACAAGTCCTGTATTCGCTCGCTGATGGCGGCCACGCGTTTTTCGGCGAGGCCGGCCGCCTCGCCGCTGCGGCGGTAGGCGATGCGCAGCACCGATGGCCGCGCGGCGAGCTGCTCGGGAAGTTTTTCCAGGGTGGCGAGGTAGGCGGGCTGCAGCTCGGTGCCGTCGCCCTTGGCGGTGAAGGCCTCGCCCGAGAGTTCAAGCCGGACCACGCGGTGCACGGTGGCGCCGAAGTTGAGCTTGACCATCTTGCCGCGCGTGACGCGCACGTCGCGTGGGTTCTCGGTGGTCAGGCGGTAGCCGGAAGGCAAGGTGCGCTCGTCGACCTTCATCACGAAATTGGATCCGCGGTCCGCGTTCGGTATCGCCGCGCAAGCCACGTGGAAGCGCCCGTCGTGGTCGCTGGTGACCAGCAGGCCGCGCGCCGTGGCAATGCGCACATTGGGGATGCCGGGCTCGTCCTGGTCCTGGTAGCCGTTGGCGTTCTTGTCGTCGAAGACCTTGCCGATGATGTCGGAGCAGTCAAAGGTCGGGTCGGGCACCACACGCACGGCGGCCGTGGCGGTGTTGGAGATTTGCGCATTGACCAGGGCGTTGCGGGCCGCGACCTGGTTGATGTACGTGCCTTCAGACACACCGGTGCCGACCACCAGCAGCATGCGCCAGGTCTTGCGCTCACCGGCGGCGAACACCTGGTTGGCCCAGGTCAGGTTGCGGCCGCTCACGGTGGGCTCCAGCGCCACACCGTTGAGCGAGGCCGATCCGGTGCGGTAGCGGAAGCCCGCGGGGATCAGGTCCACCACGCTGACGTTGCCGAGCACGGCGTTCAGCGTGTTGGTGGCGGTGATGGTGTAAGGCACCAGGTCGCCGCGCACCACGTTGACCAGCGGTGTGCTTTTGGTCATCACGATGGCGCCGCCCAGGATGGGGTCGAGCGGGATGTGGTTGTTCAGCACGTTGGCCGAGCCGGGAATCGCGGCAAAGGTAAACGTGAAGAAGTACTGCGTGGTGGCCGCGCCGCCCGCCAGGGCCAGCGTGTTGTTGGGGCAGGCCGCGGGGTTGTGCAGCGGCACGCCGGTGCCGGGCGCGAAGTTGCTGTTCTGCACCAGCGCAGGGTCCGGGCTGGGCGGGGCCAGGCCGACACCCAGGGTGGACGTGCAGGCCGGGATCATGGCCGAGGGGCCCGGCAGGTAACCGGCCGGCGAGGTCACGGTGAGCGTGTACAGCGTGCCGCCCACGGGCGCGCCGCCCAGCAGCAGGAACTGGTAGGAGCCGTCCGCGCCGGTGGTCTGCGTGAGGCTGCCACCTATCACGTCGGCCGCCGTGAGGCCGGGCGCGGAGAGCGTCACCACGGCGCCCGGAACGGGTTGCCGCGTCACCGCGTCGTAGACCACACCGGTGGGGTCCAGCGGCAGGCTTTGCGCCAGCGTGGTGGTGCCGGCGGTCAGGGTCAGGCCCTGCAGCGTGCCGTCGGTGTTGTTGGCGCCGGCGGGGTTCGAGTTCACATTGACCGTGCCGTTGGTGTAGGGCAGGCCGATTTCATTCGGGACCGGGCGGCCGTAGATGCGCCCGCTGGTCGGTTCGCGGAAACGGATCTGGTAGCCCGAGCCGGGCGCCACGCTGTTGAAGGCATAGGCGCCGTTGGCGTCGGAGGTGGTGGTGCCCACGACCACGCCGCCCAGCGTGAGCTCGACGATCCAGCCGGGCACCAGCGGCTCGCCGGGGTCCTTGATGCGGTCGTGGTTGAGGTCGCGCCACACCGTGCCGCGCACCGCGGCCACGTCGGAAATCACCGTGGGGTCGGTGGCGGTGTTGTTGCCATTGAAGCCGGCGGGTTCATTGCCGCCGGAGACCACGGCCGTGTTCACCAGCACCTGGCCGGCCAGGCCGCCCGCCACCGCCACGCGCACCGTGAAGACAGGGGCGGTGCCGCCCGCGGCGATCACGCTGTTGGTGGTGCAGGTGACCGTGGTGACGGCGCTGCTGCAGGACCAGGTGGCGCCGCCGGCGACGGCGGCCACCGTCATGCCCGCGGGCAGGGTGTCGACCACCGTGATGGTGCCGGAGCTCGCGACCGTGCCGACGTTGGAAACGGTGATGGTGTAGAAGCCGGTGCTCGAGCCCTGCGCGAAGCTGACCGGCGAGTGGGTCTTGGCAATGGCCAGGTCGGGCGCGGCGCCGGGGACTTCGGCGAAGTTGTTGTCGGCCGACACGGCATTCGCAGTCGCCAGCGGAATCGCTGAGATCGACGAGACCGGATTGGCCGGCAGCGTTGCCACACCGCCGGTGCTGCCGGCGATGGTCTTGCCGTTGGTCGTGCCCGTTGCCTGCGGCAGCGGCTGCGTGACGGTGTAGGTGCCCTGGGCCAGGCCGGTGAAGCTGTAGCTGCCGTCGGCCGCCGTGGTGGTGGTTTTGGAGACGGCCAGGCCGTTGATGTCGGTGCCGGTCAGGTTGATGGTCTGCCCGCCTATGCCGTGGTCGCTGCCGTTGACCGTGCCGCTGTTGTCATAGTCAAGAAAGACCCGGCCGGAGATTGTTCCGCCGTTCGGCACTTCGGCAAAGTTGTTGCCGCTGGAGGTCGTGTTGGGCGGCAGCACGATGCTGCTGATGCGGCTGGGCGTGACGGCCGGCGTGGTGGCCGTGCCTGGCGTGCCGCCGTTGGGCACCGCACCCGCGGTGGTGATGCCGTTGGAGGTGCCGGCGGGCTGCGTGGGCTCGACCACGGTGTAGGAACCGGGCAGCAGGTTGCCGAAGCTGTAGCCGCCGGCGGCATCGGTCACCGTGGTTGCCAGCAAGGCGTTGGTGCCGGCATCGCGCAGTTCAACGGTCACGCCGGCCAGCGGGTCGTCCGCGCCGTCCTGCACGCCGTTGTTGTTGACGTCCTTGAAGACCTTGCCGCTGATGGACGAGGGCACGACTTCCGCGAAGTTGTTGCCGGCCGAGCCCGAGATCTCGCCGCCCGCGCCGTTGCCGTTGAGCGTGATGTTGGTGACCTGGCTGCTGGTCGCGGTCGGGTTGGCGGCGGTGCCGGCCGTGCCGGTGCTGCCGTTGATACCGCTGATGGGGCCGGCCGTGGTGATGCCGTTGGTCGTGCCCGAGGGCTGCGCGGGCTGGCACACCGAGTAGCTGCCGGCCGCCAGGGACGAGAACAGGTAGTTGCCCAGCGCATCGGTCGTGCCGGTCGTCACCAGGGCGCCGCTGCAGTTCGCGCCGCTGCGCAGTTCAATGTTCACGCCGGCGATGGGCGTGTCGGTGCCGTTCTGGAAAGTGCCGTTGGGCGTGGGGTTGTTGTCCTTGAAAACCTTGCCCGAGATATAGCCCAGGGTGCTGATGGTCAGCGGCGCATTGGCGGGCGATTGGTTGTTGCCCAGGTTGGTCTGCAGCGCGCCGGCCGGGATGTTGTTGGTGTGCACGCCGGCGGTGAGGCCGGTCACGTTCACGTCAATCGTGCAACCGCCGGCGGGAATGGTGCCGCCGCTGTTCAGCCGCACGCTGGTGGCATTGGCCGCGGCCACCACGGTGCCGCCGCAGGTGGTCGCCATGGCGGGTGTGGCGGTCAGCTGGATCTGGCCGGGCGCGGTGGGCAGCACGTCGTCAAAGTTCGCGCTCAGCGTCATCGCGCTGCTGTTGCTGTTGCTGTTGCCCAGGACGATGCTCAGGCGCGAGACGCCGCCCGGCGGGATCACGGCCGGCGTGAACTGTTTGCCGACGGTGGGCGGGGTGGAGACGATCAGCTGCGCGCTGGTGGCTTCCTCGTTGCTCACACCTTCATTGGTGGTGATGCTGGCGGTGGGAACCGTGTTGGTATAGACGCCCGAGATGTTGCTGAGCACATTCACCGTGACGGTGCAGGAGCCCACGGCGGCGAGCGTCGCGCCTGTCAGGCGCACGCTGGTCGCCGAGGCGGCCGCGACGACGGTGCCGCTTGTGCAGGTGGTGGCTGCGGCCGGCGTGGGCGCGACCACCAGCCCCGAGGGCAAGGCGTCGGTCAGGGTCATGCCCGTGAGCGGCGTGTTGTTCGGATTGTCAAAGCGCAGAGTCAGCACGGCCGGCGCGCCGGGCGCCTTGCTGTCGGAGCCGGTGGTGAAGCCGACCGGGTTGCCGGCGTCCAGCGTGCGGGCGCTGAAGGCCTTGTGCACAACGACCGGCGATTTGGCGCGCAGCGTGTCGCTGGTGGGTTGGGTGTTGGACAGCGAGTTGCCGCCGGCGCTGGCGGTCAGCGCATTGGTGGGAATGGTGTTGACGTAGTCGCCCTGGGCCGCAACCAGCACGTCGATTTCAGCCTGGCAGCTTGCCGGCACGTTGCCGGATGCGGCGGGGATGGTGCCGCCGGACACCTGCACGCTGTTGACGGTCGAGGACACCGTCGCGCCCTGGCAGGTCGTCGTCGGGTTGGCGCCGCTGGGCACGGTCACGCCGGCCGGCAGGGTGTCGGTGACGGCCAGCGCGCTGACGGGCTGCGACAGCGGGTTGTAGAACGTGATGCGCAGGCGCGAACGATCACCGGGCTTGACCACGTTGGGCGTGAACTGCTTGACCAGGCCGATGTTGGTGCTGATGGCCAGGCTGGTGGTCGCCGGGTTGTTGTTGCTGAGGTTCTGGTCGGTCGTGATGGCGCCGGCCGGAATGGTGTTGGTGTTGCCGCCGGTCACGGTGGAGGTCACGTTGACGCTGAGCTGGCAGCTGGCGTTGGCCGCGAGGGTGCCGCCGGCCAGGCTGACCTGGCGCGCGTTCGCCACCGCGGTCACCACGCCGCCGGGGCAGGTCGTGCTGGGTGCCGGGTTGGGCGTAAGCACCCAGCCGTTGTTGGTGCCGCCTGCCGTGCCGCCCACGGTGAAGTAGTCGGTAAAACTCAGGTTGGTGACAGCCTGCGTGCCATTGGCGATGTTGATGGTCAGGCGGCTGACCTGGCCCGGAAAGGTCAGCGAGCTGATGGAGGTGGCCTTGCTGATCGCGATGCCGTTGGGCGGGGTGAACAGCAAGGTGGCGCTGACCGGGGCGACGTTGCGCACGCCGCCGTCGGCCAGGATGGAATCGGGCGGGATGCTGTTGACCCAGTTGGCCGCGCCGGTGGCGACCACGTCGAAAAGCAAGGCGCAGTTGCCGCTGCCCGCGATGTTGGCGCCCGTCATGGAAATGCTGCTGGCGCCGGCGGCGCCGGTGATGGAGGTCGCGCCCGCGCAGGTGGTCTGCCCGTTCGGCGGGCTGGCCAGCACCATGCCGGCGGGCAGCGGGTCGGTCACGCTGACATTGGTCAGGGCCAGTGCGCTGGTGTTGAGCAGCTGCACCGTGACGGTGGAACGGCCGCCCGTGGACACGCTGGCCGGGTTGAAGCTCTTGGTGGCGCTGAGCGCCGAGGTGTAGGTCAGCGTCGCCGTGTTGGTGGTCACGGGGGTGAGCGTTTGGGTCGTGCCGTTGCCGAAGGTCTGCGTGCCGCCCACGGTGGCGGTGTTGGGATAGACACCGGCCGGGCCGACCACGTCGACCTGCAGCACGCAGCTGCCGTCGGCGCCCAGGCCGTTGCCGGCGCGCGCGGGCACGGTGCCGCCGTTCAGACCCACCGAGGTGGCGCCGGCGACCGCGGTGATGGTCGGGCTGCCGCAGGTGCTGGCCGCATTCGCCGGGTTGGCGATGCGCAGCTGCCCGCCGCCGCTGTTGGCCAGCTGCAGCGTGTCGGAGATCGACACGTTGGTCAGCGGGTTCGCCGACTTGTTCGTCAGCGTGATGGTCATGCGGACGATAGTGCCTTCGGCAAAGGTGCTGACGCCGGGGGACGATTGCGCGAAAGCCTTGGTGGCCGCCATCACGGGGGCGTTGGTCGTCACGCTGGTGGAGTTGGAAGCGCCGCCGTTGCAGGTGGCGCCGGCGTTGTAGCAGACGCCGCCCGCCGCGATGGTGTTGGCCGAGGACGCAACCGCCGCGGTGGACGTCATCGCCCACATCGTGATCACGCAGGCGCCGGGCACGCTGGGGCTGGTGCGGGCCGGCAGGGTGTCGACCGTGAACACCGCCGTGCTGCTGCCGACGGCGCTCGCGGAATTGACGTTGCCGCAGGCCGCGGTGACGGTCGGCGTGTAGTTGATGCCGCCGATGGTGCCGGTCAGGAAAGTCTGGCCGTTGGTGAAGTTGTCGGTGACCGTGAAGTTGGTGATCGCACCAGCACCGTAGTTCTGCACCGTGACCTGGTACTGGATGGGGTTGCCGGGCGCGACCGGGCTGGCGGGGAGCGCCGACTTGAGCACGCGCAGGTCGTGGGCCACCAGGATGGTGGCCGAGGCACTCTGGCTTTTGATGGCCGCGTTGCCGACGTCGACCGCGCCTTGCGGGATGTTGTTGGTGTAGGTCACCGGAACGCCGGACGCCTGCACAAAGCCGGTGTAGTTGACCGTGACCGTGCAGCTGCCGTTGGCGGGAATGGTGCCGCCGGTCAGCTGCACGCCCTTGTTGCTGTTGATGGCGGCGGCCGTGCCGCCCGCGCAGCTGGTGGACGCGGAAGTCACGTTCAGGCCTGTCGCCGGGTTGACGCCGCCCAGGCCGTCGATGGGGCTGTCGTCAAAGGTCGTGACGGTGAGCGGTGTGTTGCCGCTGTTGGTCAAGGTGATGGTCAGGCTGCCGGAGGAACCGCTGGACAGCGAGCTGCCGGAAAAGGCTTTTGCCACGCTGAGCGGCGACCTGACGGTAATGTTGGCCTGCGCATTGGCCTGCGCCGGAATGCCCAGCGAATTGCTGAAGTCGCTGCTGCGGTTGATCAGGTTGCTCTGCGCGTTGGTGGTGTACTGGCCGTTGGTCTGCGACGCTTCCACCGCGACCACAAAACTGCAGCTGCCGTTGGCGGGAATGTCGCCCGTACCGGTCACGCTGGTGGCACCGGCCACGGGCGCGGGGTTGAACGCGGGCGCGGGCCCGCTGGTGCAGCTGGCGCTGGCGCCGGGCACGGCCGCGACGCTGATGATGGCGCTGCCGCCGAGCTGCGGAAAGTTGTCGGTGATGCTGAAGCCTGCGATGGCCACCGGATTCGGGTTGGTCAGCGTGATCGTGAGCGAGGTGGTCGCACCGCCCAGCACCAGCGTGGCGCTGCCGAAGGCCTTGGAGATTTGCGGCTGCTGCAGCGCGCGAATGTTGAAGGTCTGCGAGACGTCGCCGCTGTTGCTGCCGGCGCTGCTGGTCACCGCGCCGTTGAGGATCTGGTAGGCGTAGGAGGTCGCGTTGCCGGTCGAGCTGCCGGCGGTGACCGGGATGTCGATCACGCACTGGCCGTCGATGCCGCCGACGGCGGCCGGAATGCTGCCGCCCGTGAGGTCCAGCGCCTGCGCTCCGAGCGCCGCGGTGAATGCGCCGCCGCAACCATTGGTGGCCGCGCCGGCCACCTTGAGGCCGTTGGGCAACAGGCCCGGCAGGCTGTTGCTGAAGGCCACGTTGGTGGCGGGAACCGGGTCGCTGTTGGACAGCGCGATGCGCAAAGTCGCTATTTCACCCGGGTAAATACCTTGAGCCGGAATGATGGCCGTCACCGAGGCTGTCAGGGCAAAAGCGGCTACAGGTAACAAACTGAAACCGAGAACGGACGCCTGACGGACCAGGGAGGCCGGCTTCGGCAGCTTGCATACAAGTTTCGCGCAGCGTCGGAAATGTTCGAGCATAGTTGTGACGGGAAGTAAAAGGTACTAGCGCGGCGGATCATATGGGGCCTCCCGGAAACAAAGGGTAAATCCTTGTTTACACTTACTAATTACCAACAGTCGAGGGGTGCAGGGGGTGGTCAGGCAGTTGTCAGACCACTAAACTCGGTTCGCCGAAGACGGCACAATATGTAACTACAGGTAACAAGCCTGTCCGACCCGGTCCCCTGAACCCGTATGCCCCACACTTCCGCCCCCCGAATTGCCTACCTGGAGGACGAGCCCGAAACCGCTGAAGCCGTGTGTGCATGGATCAAGGAAGCCGGCCTGGAGGTAGACCTTTTCAACCGCGGCGCCGACTGCGCACGGGCCGTGGAGCGGGGGCAGTACGCGGCCTGCCTGCTGGACTGGCTGGTGCCGGACATGTCGGGGCCCGAGGTGCTGGCGCGGCTGCGGCTGCAGCTCAAGGAGGCCTGCCCGCCGGTGATTTTTCTGACGGCGCGCGACAGCGAGGACGACGTGGTGCAGATGCTGTCGGCCGGCGCGGTCGACTACCTGGTCAAGCCGGTGTCCCGGCCCATTCTTCTGGCACGGCTCAATGTGGTGCTGCACCGCTCAGGCCTGAAACAGGAAACCCGGCGCAACGCCTGGGGAGGGCTGGAAGTGGATTTCGCCAACCGGCAGTTTTTTGTGGAAGGCCGGCGCGTGGAGCTGACCGAGCTGGAAACCGATTTCGCGCTCTACCTGCTGCAAAACGTGGGGCGGCTGCTGACGCGCGCCCATTTGCTGTCCACGGTCTGGGGCCACAACACCGACGTGGAGTCGCGCAAGGTGGACGTGCAGGCCAGCGCCCTGCGCAGAAAGCTCAAGCTGTCTCCCGAGTCGGGCTGGCGCCTGGTCTCGGTCTACGGCCAGGGCTACCGGCTTGAGTGGCTGCATGACTGAGCACTCACATCTTTCCCGCAAATCCGGCCTGGGCCGGCAGCCCGCCAGGCCGGGCTCTTCCGGAAAATTCCTCATGCACAAACACATCGCCGCAGGGCTGCTTTCACTGGGCATGGCCGCGCTTGCGCCGGCCCAGACCCCGTCCGCCGCCGGCCTGCCCGACAAGGCCTCCGGTGTGCCGGCCTGGCTTTACAGCGTGCGCCCCGGGGACACGCTGATCAGCCTGGGCCAGCGCCACCTGATAGACCCGCAGCGCTGGGACGTGGTGCAAAAGCTCAACCGGATTGCCGACCCGCACCGCATTCCGCCCGGCACGGTGCTGCGCATTCCGGCCTCCATGCTGCGCAGCAGCCCCGGCCAGGCCACACTGAAAACCGTGCACGGCAGCGTGCGCTGGCGCGAGCCCGAGGGAAGCTGGAAAACCGCCGCCGCAGGCCAGGCCCTGCCCGTGGGCGCGGAGCTGCAGACCGAGGCCCTGGCCAGCGCCACGCTGGAGCTGGCCAACGGCACGCAGCTGCGCGTGCACCCGGGCTCGACACTGGTGCTGGACACCCTGAGCCTGTATGCCAACGGCCTGATGGCCGACACGCGGGTGCGCCTGCTGCAGGGCCAGACGGAAATCACCGACAACCCGGGGCGGCGCACGCAGCAGAATTTGCGCGTGCTCACCCCCAGCGCCCAGGCGGTGGTGCGCGGCACGGTGTTCCGCGTCGGGGTGGATGGCGGCCAGACGCGCGAGGAGACCCTGGAAGGCTCGGTCGGCGTGGACGCCACCGGAAAAACCGTGGTCGTGGGGCCGGGCTTCGGCACGCTGGCGCGCGCCGGCGAAGCGCCCATGCCGCCGCGCGCCCTGCCCGCCGCACCCAATGTGTCTGCCCTGCCGACGCGCCTCGAACAATTGCCGCTGCGCTTTTCACTGCCGCCCGCGCGCGCTGAACAAGGCGGCGTGCTCTGGGGCCAGGTGTCGCAGGACAGCAGCTTTGACGCCATCCTCGCGGAAAGGACCTCGCAGTCCGGCGTGCTGAGTTTTGCCGACCTGCCCAACGGCCGCTACATTCTGCGCGTGCGGTCCCTGGATGCGCTGGGCCTGCAGGGCCTGGAAGCGCGCCACAACTTTACTGTGGCGGCACGCCCCTTCGCGCCCGCGCTGCAGGCGCCGGGCCGATCGGCCACGGTGCGCTCGCCGCGCCCCACCCTGCGCTGGACCCGCGCGGTCGATGCGGCGCGTTACCGGGTGCAGGCTTCCACGTCGGAGAACTTCGCGCAACTGCTGCTGGACCAGCCGGTGACGCAGACCGAGTGGCTGCCCGCGGACGACCTGCCCGAGGGCAGGCTGCATTGGCGCGTGGCCAGCATCACGGCCCAGGGTGAGCAAGGGCCGTGGTCCGCCGCGGCGCCTTTTACCTACAAGCCCGCGCCGGGCCAGCCCGACCTGGGCCAGGCCGCGCTGCGCTACGAGGCCGACGCACTGCTGCTGGAGCTGCCCGCGCCGCCGCAGGACCATCATTACCGGGTGTCGGTGTCGGCCTCGGCCGGCATGGCGCCCGAGGACCAGCAACAGGACTCCGCCGACGGCAAGGTCCGCCTGCCCCGCCCCTCGGGCGGCGCGAATTACCTGGGTGTGCGCCTGGTCGACAACCAGGACGGCACTGCCGGCCCGCCCATGCTGCAGAAGATAGACGTGCCCTCGCGCCATCCTTATATGTGGATGCTGGGCCTGCCCTTGCTGCTGCTCTAGGCGCCATGCAAGACAAGCGCCCGCCCCGCAGCGCGCACGGTTTGCGTGAATTCCTGGGCATGGGCCTGGTGCTGGCCGCGCTGGCCGTGGGTGTGAGCGCCAGCGGCTGGCTCGCGCGCATGGACTATTTCCTGTTCGACCTGTCGCAGCGCCTGGGCACACAGCCCGCGCCCACCGGCGTGGTGATGGTGGCCATCGACCAGGCCAGCCTGCAGGAGCTGGGCCGCTGGCCCTGGCCGCGCCGCGTCCACGCCGAGCTGCTGCAGCAGATATGCCGGGCCTCGCCGAAAGCCGTGGCGATGGACATCGCCTTCAACGAGGTCGGCGACGACCCCGCCGGCAACCAGGCCCTGGCCAAAGCTCTGCGCGCCTGCGGCAATGTGTCGCTGCCCGTGGTGATGGAAAGCGCCCGCCAGGGCGGCCAGTTGCTGGAGTCGCCGCCCATCCCGCTGCTGGCGCGCTCGGCAGCCGGCCTGGGGCGCGTGAGCGTGCGCCTGGACGAGGACGGCGTGGCGCGCGGCGTCGACCTGTGGGAAGGCGTGGGCAGCGCCAGCTGGCCCCTGCTGGCGCAGACCGCGCTGCAGATCAGCGGCTGGCAGCCACCGGACGGCACGGCCCCGCCGCAGCCCGGGGATACGGCGCGGCTTGTCACCGACGAGGCGCCCACGCTGGTGCGGCACGAACCCCGGCTGCTGCGCTTTGCCGGGCCGCCCGGCACCATCCCCAGCGTCTCGGCGGCCGAGCTCATGCGCCCCGGCGAACCGGCCCAGGCGCTGCGCGGCAAGATTGTGTTTGTGGGCGCCACGGCGGCCGGCATGGGCGACATCCTGTCCACGCCGGTCACCAGCCACGGCGCCGCCATGCCGGGCGTGGAAGTGCTGGCCAACGTGCTGCTGAACCTGCGTGACGAGCGTTTTATCGTGCCGCTGGGAAGGGCCTGGACGCTGGCGCTGAGCGCCTTGCTGGCGCTGGTGCCGCTGCTGTGGGGGACGCGCTTCATGCCGCTGCCGGGCCTGCTGGCCAACGCGGCATGGTTGGCCGCGCTCGCCGGGCTGGCCCTGGCCCTGCCCCTGGTGTCCGGGATCTGGTTCGCGCCCTCGGGTGCCCTGGTCGCCGCGATCGCGGCCTACCCTTTGTGGAGCTGGCGCCGCCTCGAAGTCGCCAGGCGCTACCTCGACTGGCAGCTCCAGCAGCTGACGGGCGCGCCTGCGGACAGCCCTTTTTACCGGCTCAGGTTCGAGCAGCGCATTGACTACGTGAAACAGGCGCAGCAGCGCTTTCACGACCTGCACAAAGAGCGCGAGGAGACTTTGGCCTTCCTGTCGCACGACATCCGCGTGCCCCTGGCCGCTGCCGTGCAGCAACTGGGCGGCGGGACGCTGGACGAAACCCACCAGCACCGGCTGTTCCAGCAACTGCGCCGCGCGCACAAACTCGCGCAGTCGTTTTTGTCGCTGGCCCGCGTGCAAAGCCTGGAACAGAAAGACCTGCGCGAGATCGACCTGGGCAGCGTCGCGCACCAGGCCATCGACGCGGTCTATGAATCGGCCCAGGGGAAATCAGTGCGCCTGCTGCGCCACATCCCCGACGAGCCGGTATGGATACGCGGCGACTTCCACCTGCTGGAGCGCGCACTCGACAACCTGCTGCACAACGCCTTGCGCTTCTCGCCGGCCGGCGGCACCATCACCTTGACGCTGACCCTGCAAGGCGGAAAAGCCGAGCTCTCGGTGGCCGACCAGGGGCCCGGCGTCAGCGCGGAAATGCTGCCCCATCTGTTTGAACGCTTCAGCACGCAGAAGGCCACGCAGCGACCCGCCCACGGCACCGGCCTGGGCCTGTACTTTGTGCACAACGTGGCGGAGCGCCACGGAGGCCAGGCGGGTTATGAGGCACTGGTGCCTGCCGGGGCGCGCTTGTGGATACGCCTTCCACTGGCGTAGCCCTTAGCCCTCCCCGGCGTTTCGGGTTCAGGCCCGCCGCCCCAGCCGCACCGTGGTGACGCCCGGCCGCAATTGCCGCAGCGAGGGCATGACCAGCACACAGCCGTCATAAGGCGTCGTCACTTCGCGGCCCGCGTCGATCGCGATCACCGTGCCGGCCTTGGCGATGACTTCGCCACCGGTGTAGCTATCGCTGAAACGGAAATCCATGGACGCGGCGACCACGCGGTCTGTCACGACCACGGGCGCGGGTGGCTCCCGGTCCGGCAGCAGCCAGCCCATGGGCGCCTCGCTGCGCGCCAATGCGCCGGCCTGCACCAGGAAACGCATCAAGGTGTCGCGCGCGGCGCTGACTGCGCGCGGGTCCCAGTGCTGGCCGGCTTCGAGCAGCAGCGCGATGCGCCCGCCGTGCGCGTCAGAAAATTCACCGTAATCGCGCATGCGCACGCCGTCGGCATGGCCGCTGTCGACAACCACCTGCCCCGAAGTGCGCAAGCCCTGGGCAAAGGCGATGTTGCGTGCCAGGGTGCCGGTAACCAGCAAGGGCGCGCAGGGCTCGTGCATGGAGTGCAGGTCCAGCAAGTGCGTGGCGCGGTCCACAAAGGGCCTGAGCTGGCGCGCGCGGTCCAGCTCGGCGCTGCGGCGCGGGCCGTCCAGCACGTCGGCGGCCCAGACGCGGTTGAAGTCTTCGTCGATAAAACGCGAGTCATCGGGCCGTGCGGCATCGAAGCGTTCAAACGCGGCGACATTGCAAAACGCCAGCGTGACCCGCCCACGCGCGGGCGCCCAACCGGCGGCGAGCAGTTCGGCCAGCGCGATGGCGCCCGAGTATTCATTGCCGTGCACCAGGGCCGTCACCAGGATCTCGGGACCGGGCGCCGCGCCGCTTCGCTCATGCACATGGTCGACACCGGTATTCGAAGCCGACCAGCGCGACAGGTTGGGCGCCAGGGTATGGACTGGGTGGTGACCGGGCATCAGCTCGCCGCTCCAGTGCTGACAGCCTTGTTGACCACCGCGCGCACGCGCTGGGTTTCGGCGCGCACAAAGGCCGCGAGTGCCTGGGGCGTGCCGCCTTCGTTGGAGATGCCGGCCTTCTGCAGTTTTTGCCAGACGGCTTCGTCGCGCAGGATCTCGTTGAGTTCGCGGTTCAACCGCGCGACCATGGGCGCGGGCAGCTTGGCGGGGCCGAAGAGGCCGAACCAGACGTTCATGTCATAGCCCTTGAGTTTGGGGTTCTCGGCCAGCGCGGGAATTTGCGGCGCGGCGCGCGAACGTGTGGGCGTGGTGACCCCCAGCGGAATCATCTTGCCGGATTCGATATGGGGTAGCGCCGAAGACAGCACCGACACACTGAACTCGATGTTGCCGCCCAGCAAGTCCTGCAGCTGCTGGCCCGCGCCGCGGTAGGGCACGTGGCGGAAGGTGGTGCCGGCCATCAGGTTGATGAGCTCGCCCGACACGTGCAGCGGCGTGCCTATGCCCGAGGAGGCAAAACTCAGCTGGTTGCGTTCGCGTTTGGACTTGGCGATGGCTTCTTCCATGGTCTTGACGCCGGTCTGGGTGTTGGTCACAAACACCATGGGCGTGACGCCTATCAGCCCCACCGGCGCCAGGTCGGTTTCGCCGTTGTACTTGATGGCGGCGTTGTAGAGCCTGGCGATGGACACCTCGCTGCCCGAGCCCAGCAGCAGCGTGTAGCCGTCGGGGTTGGCGCTCACGACCTTCTGCGCGCCTATGGTGCCGCCTGCGCCGCCCACGTTCTCGACGACAACCGGCGTGCCCAGGCGTTTGCCCAGCGGCTCGGCGATGATGCGTGCGACCAGGTCCACGCTGCCGCCGGCGGGGTAGCCCACCACCAGCGAGATCGGTTTGGCCGAGGGCCAGGTCTGGGCCTGCGCGGCGGGCAGTGCCGAAAGGGCGAACAACGCCAGCAAAGCCGACGCGGTCCCGCGCAAAGCGCGGGCCAGGGGAAATTGAAGGACGGGGGAATGTGTGGTCATGGCTGTCTCCTTGTGGGTGGAGGCAGTCTAGGAACCGACGCCCGGCAGGCGCATGCGCATCACGCATGGGCGCATGCGTATGTTTGTTCAGGCGCTGGAGGCCGTCCAGATTTTTTGCACCAGCTCATTGCGCGGGCTGCGGTTGCGGTACAGGCGTATCTCGAAGCGCACGGCAATCCCCTGCGGGTCGGCGGCCACCAGCCGGCCGCTGCGCAGGTCCTCGCCCACCAGGCCGCGCGGCAGCCAGGCCAGGCCCACGCCCTGCAGGGCCTGCTCATGCAGGGATTCGGCGAAGTCGGACTCGGTCACCGTGTGCAGGAAGAGTTCGCGCGCATCTCGGCCCAGCCCGTCCTGCAGGATCTGGCTCAGCGCCAGCGTGGGCGCATAGCCGAGCAAGCGTGCCGGCTCGCGCGCGCTGCCGGGCAGGGCGTGAAGCGCCCGGCCGTCGGGGCGCGGCGCGCTCACGGCCACGAGTTCATCGGTGCCCAGGGTCTGCCCCTCGAAGGCCTGGCCGTCCAGCAGCATGGGCAGGCGCGGGTGTGTGAAGGACAGCAGGAAATCGGCCGCGCCCTGCTCCAGCGCGGTCGCGCCTTCGTGGATGGAGCCCGTGAGTATGCGCAGGCGGAACTCGCCGGCGCCGCGCTTGACGCGCGCCAGCCAGCCGGGCACGGCGGTGCGCGACAAGGTGCGGCCGGTGGCCAGCGTGACCCAGTCCAGGCCGCCCTGCGCATGCTGTATGCGGGCGCGCACATCATTGAGGCCCATCACGGCGCGGCGCGCCACGGGCAGCAGCTCTTCCCCGGCGGCCGTGAGCGCCAGCGGCACCACGGCGCGATTGACCAGGTCGGCGCCGGCCCAGAGTTCCAGCGCGCGCACGCGGCGCGAGAACTGCGGCTGCGTCACATGGCGCAACTCGGCCGCGCGCGAAAAGCTGCGCTCGCGTGCCAGGGCAATGAAGTCTTCCAGCCATTTGTGGTCCATGGCAGCACCTTGTTGGGGAGATGGGGCGATGGTATCGCCTGCGGAGGACGCCGCCGCTGGGATTGGCCGTAGCTTGATGGATTTCGTGTTTTATGCGGCCAATCCGGAAGGCCAGGCGGCTGGCTCAGCTCGCCCACAACTCTCGCATGGCACGCGCAAAGGCTTGCGCGCGCTCAGGCGAGGGCGCGGCGATGCGCTCGCCCGCCACAAACACCTCGCCAAACGCCGCGCCCGGGCTGGAGAAGACCAGCGCATCCAGCAGATGGCCGGCCGGCACACCCAGCAACGCGGGGGATTCGAAGTCCAGCGTGACGAAGTCGGCGCGGTGGCCGGGCGCGAGGCCGCCCTGCATCTGGCCGGTGGCCGGCAAGCCCCCTGCAAGCGCAGCTTCGAACAAGCCGGCGGCACTGCTTTCGGTATCCAGCACACGCGCGGCGATATTGCGCTGGCGCAGCGTGAGGCGCTGGGAATATTCCAGCAGGCGCAGCTCTTCGGGCCAGCTGCGCGTGACGTGGCTGTCGGAGCCTATGGACCACTTGCCACCCGCCGCCGCGTAGGCCGGCAGGTCGAACACGCCGTCGCCGAGGTTGGCCTCGGTGGCCGGGCAGATCACGATGGCCGCGCCCTTATCCTGCACGCCCTGCAGTTCGGCCGGCGTGGCATGGGTGGCGTGCACCAGGTTCCAGCGGGCATCGACCTCGGCATTGTTCAGCAGCCATTCAATCGGGCGCTGGCCGGTGTGGGCAATGCAGTCCTCGACCTCCTGGGTCTGCTCGGCAATGTGGATGTGCACCGGCAAGCCGGCTTGCTTTGCCGCCGCCGTGAGTTCCTGGATGGCGGCGGGCGCCGCGGCGCGCAGCGAGTGCACGGCCACGCCAACGTTGATGCGTGCATCGCCTTGGGCCTGGCGCTGGATGCCTTCCACGATGCGCATGACGCTTTCAGGCGTCGATGAGAAACGGCGCTGGTCCTCGCGCAGGCCCGTGGCCTTGAAACCAGAGCGCATGTACAGCGTGGGCAGCAGGGTCAGGCCTATGCCGGTGCGCTGCGCCGCGCGCACCAGGGCCAGCGACATCTCGGCCGGGTCGGCATAGGCCGCGCCGCCCACGTCGTTGTGCAGGTAGTGAAAGTCGCAAACCTCGGTGTAGCCGCCGGCCAGCAGCTCGGCATAGAGCTGGCCGGCAATCGCCTCGAGCTGCTCGGGCGTGATGCGGTTGGCCGCGCTGTACATGCGGTCGCGCCAGCTCCAGAAATCGTCGGACGCATGGGCACCCGCGCTGCGACGCTCGGTCAGGCCCGCCATGGCGCGCTGGAAAGCATGGCTGTGCGCATTGACCAGGCCGGGCAGTACCGGGCCGGGCAATTGCACGGCGCCTGCTTGTTGCTGGGCGGTGGCGCCGGGCTGCACGCTGTGCCAGCTGCCATTGGCGGCCACCGTGAGCAGCACGTCCTTGGCCCATGCCCCTTGCACCCAGGCCTGGGGCGCGAAAAAAGTCTTGATGCCGCTGTTCATGGTCCCTCAGGCGTAAAGATGGTTGGCGGCCTGCAGCGCGCCAAGCACCATGTTTTTCAGCAGGGGCTGCACATGCCAGGCCAGGGCCTCGTCATAGGCGTAGGGCGGCACTTCCTGCATGTACAGGCTCTGGCACATCTCCAGCTGCACGGCATGCACGTCCTCGGCGGGCCGGCCGTAGTGGCGCGTGATGTAGCCGCCCTTGAAGCGGCCGTTGACGGCGGTGCTGATGTGAGGCGCGGCATCGCAGGCCTGCACCACCGCGGCGGTGATGGCCTCATGCGCGCTCGCGCCGCCGGCCGTTCCTATGTTGAGGTCGGGCAGCTTGCCTTCGAACAGCCAGGGGATGTGCGAACGTATGCTGTGTGCGTCCCACAGCAAGGCAAAGCCGTGCTGCGCCTTCAGGCGCGCGAGTTCGGCCGCCAGGGCCGAATGGTAGGGCTGCCAGTAGGCTTCGCGCCGCCGCGCGCGCTCTTCGGGGCCGGGCTCACGGCCGGGCCGGTAAAGCGGCGCGCCGCTGAAAAAGCGCGTGGGGCACAGCTCGGTGTTGGAAGCGCCCGGGTACATGGGCGCATCGTCGGGCGGGCGGTTCAGGTCTATCACGTAGCGCGAGTAGCGCGGCCGCAAGACGCTGGCGCCCAGCAAGGGCAAGAAGTTGTAGAGGCGGTGCAGGTGCCAGTCGGTGTCCTCGACCTGGAGTGCTTCGGGCGTGTAGCCACCCTGCAGCGCGGCCGGTATCTCGGTGCCTATGTGCGGCATGCTAACCAGCAGCGGCACCGTGCCGCGCTGGAGGCTGAAAACTTCGCTGTCGTCGCTGAAGTCACTCATGGGATTTCCTGAAAAAAGTGGGGCGCGAGGGCCCGGAAGATGTCGGCGCGATCAGTTGCGGGACAACACGGCCTGAAGGAAATCACGCGTGCGGGCCTGCGTGGGCCTGGTAAAAATGATATCGGGCGGCCCGGCTTCTATCAAGGCGCCGCCGTCCATCACCACCACGACGTCGGCGACCTCGCGCGCGAAATCCATTTCATGGGTCACGACCATCATGGTCATGCCCTCGCCGGCCAGCAGCTTCATGACCTGCAGCACCTCGCCGACCAGCTCGGGGTCCAGCGCGGAAGTGGGCTCGTCAAACAGCATCAGCTGGGGCTGCATGGCCAGCGCGCGGGCAATGGCCACCCGCTGCTTCTGGCCGCCCGAGAGGCTGGCCGGCATGGCGTGGGCCTTTTGCACCAACCCCACCTTGTCGAGCAGGGCCAGGGCTTCGGCCTCCGTTTGCTGCCTGGACAGGCCGCGCACCTTGCGCGGGCCGACGGTGATGTTGTCGATGACCGACAGGTGCGGAAACAGGTTGAAGGACTGGAACACCATGCCGACGTCTTCGCGCAAATGGTTCAGCGCCTGGTCGTCCAGCATGCGGCCGGCATCGGCCAGCAGGCGCCCGCAGATCTCGACCCGGCCGCTGTCGGGTTTCTCCAGCCCGTTGCAGCAGCGCAAAAACGTGCTCTTGCCGGAACCGCTGGGGCCTATGACCACCACCACCTGCGAAGGCTGGACGTCAAAATCAATGCCGTGCAGCACCACGTGCTCGCCGAAGGACTTGCGCAGCCCCCGGATGTTGACGATGGGTTTGCCGGCGGCGGTCGTACCGATGACGGGTTGCGGCGTGTTCATTGCACCATGCCTCCGGCGCGCAGCCGCTGTTCGATGCGGCGCAGCGCCAGCGTCGTCAAGCCGGTCAACACAAAATACATGACGGCGATCACGAGATAGACCTCCAGTGAACGGTAGGAAACGCTGATGATTTTCTGCCCCTCATGCATCAGCTCATGGATGGTCAGCAGCGACACCAGCGCGGAGTTCTTGATCAGCGCGATGAATTCATTGCCCAGCGGCGGGATCATGCGCACCAGCGCCTGCGGCAGGATGATGTTGCGCATGGCCGTGCCGTAGGACATGCCGATGGACCGCGCGGCCTCCATCTGGCCCTTGTCGATGGACTGGATGGCGCCGCGCACGATCTCCGACACATAGGCGCCGGAATAAATGCCCAGGCCGATCACGCCGCAGACAAAGGCCGGCAGCATGATGCCGAACTGCGGCAAGCCGAAAAACAGGATGAAGAGCTGCACCAGCAGCGGCGTGCCGCGTATGGCCGCCACATAGCCGGTGCACAGCGCGTAGACCACGCGCCGGGCCGGATTGAGGCGCCCTATCCCCACCAGCAAACCCATGATGCAGCCGAGCACCAGGGCCACCGCGGTGATTTCCACGGTCACCAGCGCGCCCGAAAGAAGGCTGCGCCAACCCGCGAAAGCCGGGGAGAAATCGAGTTCCATCCGATGCGCTCCCGGTCTTATTTAGCGGCGGCAGTGGTCGTGTTGCTGAACCACTTCTTCACGATCTGGGCATAGGTGCCGTCGGCCTTGAGCTTGGCCAGGGCGCCGTTGACGGCCTTGGTCAGCTCGGGCGTGTCCTTGCGCAGCGCCATGCCGTACTCTTCGGTGGTGAGCTGCTGCTCCAGCACGCGCTGGCCGCCGCGGGTGCGCACATACTGGAAGGCGGCCGGCTTGCCGGTCACGGCCGCGTCGGCGCGGCCTATGTCGACCAGGTTGAACATCTCCTGGTTTTTCTCGACTTCCACCAGCTGGACCTGCGGGTAATTGGAGGCCAGGTAGCCGACGGATTTGGTGCCCACCTGCACGGTCACCTTCTTGCCGTTCAGGTCGGCCAGCGTCTTGATGGCGGTATTGCCCTCTTTCACCATGGCCACCAGGCCGCCCGCATAGTAGGAGTCGGTGAAGTCCACGACCTTTTTGCGCTCGTCGGTGATGTAGATGGCCGACACCGCCATGTCAAAGCGCTTGGAGACCAGCCCGGGAATCAGGCCCTTGAAGTCGATGTCAATCCATTCGACGCGCTTGTTCAAGGTCTTGGCGACGGCTTCCACCAGTTCGATGTCAAAGCCGGTGCGCTTGCCGCCTTCGACGAACTCCATGGGCGGAAAGGTGGCGTCGGTCCCGACGCGAAGCACGTCCTGCGCGTGCGCGCTGAGAGTAGCCAGTCCGAGGACGGCAAAGCAGGAAGCAAGGAATTGGCGGCGAAAGTTCATGGGGTTTTCTCCAGGGGGTTAAATCAATTCAAGGGTTCAAGGACTCGGCTGCCGGGCTGTCAGCGGCTCAAGCTTCGGGAAATGCGGGCGGCGGTCACCACCGCCATCTGGATCAGGGGCGGGTGTTTGCCTTCAATGCGTACGCTGGGCGCCATCAGGGTCAGGGCGCCGACGGCTTGCTGCCCCATGGCGAACAGCGGCACGCTCACCCCCCAGACGCCGGCATCCACCTCGCTGTCGCTGACGGCAAACCCGGCCTTGCGGATCCCGGCCAGTTCAGCCAGCAATTCAGGGCTTTGGCGGTCGGGGCCGAGCACGGCGCTCAGTGCCGCGGCCGGCATGTGGGCCATCAGGCATTTCGCCGAAGCGCCTTTTTCCAGGGGCACGCTGCGGCCTTTTTCGAAGGAGCAGCGCAAGGCCTGCCGGCTCTCAACCATGTCGATGCAAACGGCCTGGCCGTTGACCGCGACAACCAGGCCGACGCTTTCCTGTGATTGCTGTGCCAGCATCAGCATCTCCTGACGCGCCTGCTGCACCAGATGGGAGGCCATGTCATAACCCAGGGCCAGTTGCAGGCTCAGGGGGCCGGGCGCATAACGGCCGTCCGTTTCAAGCACAAAGCCCCAGCGCTTGAGCGAATTGAGCTGGCGGTAAAGCGTGCTTTGGCTCAAGCCCGTCCTGCCCAGCAGCTCCACCGCCGTCAAGGGCCGGCCCTGCTGCGCCAGTGTGGCCAGCACCACCAGCGCGCGGTCGACGGCGGAAACGGCGGGGGCATCGGGCAACATCGCGTCAGTATCCGGTTCTTGCCTGTACGCGCAAAGCACTATTTCTCATTGGCTGGGAATGCTTGTTTCTTTTTTGGCGTCCGGCAGGCGAGCTCGGCGCCGTGGCCACTCGCCCAGACGCGACAGCTCAGGCGCCGGCGCGTGGTTGTTCACACGCCGGCGCGGTGCACCGGCGTGCGGCAACACTCATACCAAACGGCCTTTGAAGACAGTCTGCAGGCGCGGGTTGGCGCCCAGGGCATAACTGAGTTCGGCCGGCCGCTGCACGCCCCACAGCACAAAGTCGGCCCGCTTGCCGGCCGCCAGCTGGCCCCGGTCGTGCAGGCCCAGCGCCGCCGCCGCATGGCGCGTGACGCCGGCCAGCGCCTCTTCGGGCGTGAGGCGAAACAGCGTACAAGCCATGTTGAGCATCAGCAGCAAGGAGGTGCAGGGCGAGCTGCCCGGGTTGCAGTCGGTGGAAATCGCCATGGGTACGCGCTGCTCGCGCAGCAGGGCCACGGGCGGCAATTTGGTTTCGCGCAAAAAATAGAACGCGCCGGGCAGCAGCACCGCCACCGTGCCGGCCGCCGCCATGGCCTGCGCGCCTTGG
This sequence comes from Polaromonas sp. CT11-55, assembly GCF_047303325.1. Taxonomy (NCBI): domain Bacteria; kingdom Pseudomonadati; phylum Pseudomonadota; class Betaproteobacteria; order Burkholderiales; family Comamonadaceae; genus Polaromonas; species Polaromonas sp. CT11-55. The sequence goes on from NZ_JBKBEX010000001.1 coordinate 241,347, forward strand.
GGCGACAGCCATTCAAGGTGGTCGCAGCTGAGCGCGCCGTAACGCGCCGCGAGTTGCGCGCCGCCGCTGTCGCTGAGCTGCTCGGCATGCAGCTTGACCGGAATGTTCAGGGCCTTGGCGGCGGCGAAGACGCGCTCGGTCTGCGCGGTGCTGAAGGCGATGCGCTCGCAAAAGGCATCGACCGCATCGACCAGGCCCTCGGCATGCAGCAGCGGCAGCATCTCGAGCACGGTGGCTACATAGGCGTCGGTGCGGCCGGCGAATTCGGCGGGAACGGCATGCGCGCCCAGAAAGGTAGTGCGTATGTCCACCGCATGGGCCCGCCCCAGCGCGCGTGCGACCGTGAGCGTCTTGCGCTCATGCTCAAGCGCCAGGCCGTAGCCGGACTTGATCTCCAGCGTGGTCACGCCTTCGGCGAGCAGCTGCTTGAGTCGGGTTTCGCTTTGCGCCTGCAGTTGCTGCGCGCTCGCGGCGCGCGTGGCCTTGACCGTGGAGGCGATGCCGCCGCCGGCGCGGGCGATTTCTTCGTAACTTACCCCGTTCAGGCGCAGCTCGAATTCATAAGCGCGGTCGCCGCCGTAGACCAGGTGCGTGTGGCAATCGATAAGACCCGGCGTGATGAGCGCCCCGCCCGCGTCATGCTGCTTGGTGCAGCGCGCCAGCAAATCGGCCGGCAGGTCGGTGCGCGGGCCGACCCAGGCAATGTTTTCGCCGTCCACCACCAACGCGGCATCTTCCACCAGGCCATAGGGCTGGGCTGCGCCGGCTTGCAGCGTGGCGGCATTGCAATGTGTCCAGAGTTGCAGGCTCATGCGGGAATCTCCATCCAGAGGGCTTGCTCTGCGGCGACGCGCACCGCGGCGCTGCCCGCCACCGTGCGCCAAGCCAGGCTGGCGGGGGGCAGTTGCAGCGTTTCTTCATCGAACAGCACGGTGGCGGTCGAGCTGTGGGCATAGACCGCGATGGTGGTGCCGGCATGCAGGCTTTCAGCAAACCGCCCTTCAACACGCAGCATGCGCGAAGGCCTGGGGCCGCGCCGCACCATGAGGTTGAAATCGCGCGTCTTGCCGTCTATCAATTCGCAATCCGTCGCCGCGCCGCCGTCGAAGAACAGGGGCGCATCGGAGGACGTCACACGGTGCGGCACACCCGCCACGTCGAGCAGCACGCCCGCGCCTTCGAGCACCGCGAACCAGCGCTCTATGCCTTCAAATCTCGAGAAGGGGCCGCTTTTGTCGACGTCGGCCACCGACATGCGCCAGGCCCAGTCGCCCGCAGCTGGCCACATGGCGAGTTCGCGCGTCACGCCGCCGCCGTTGCGCCAGGGCGTCGCAGGGATGTCGGCCAGGCGGACGATATTCCAGGTCATGCTTGAAATTTCCCGGCAAAGCTGTAGCGCGAGCCCGGGTAGACCAGGCGCGCCACACTGGCGATGTTGGCGCCGCTCACGGTGCGGCGCATCATGGCCAGGCAGGCCTCGCCCTGCTTGATTTCGAGGTGCTTGGCTTCCAGCGCGGAGGGCAGGCAGGCTTCTATCGAATAGCTGGCCTCGGTCAGCGGGGCCTCGGCCAGCAGGTGGTGCGTGGGCGAGGTTTCGCTGAAATCGGTTTCCAGGTAGCGCGGCGCCGCGGCCGGATTGACGTAGCGGTCTTCGTACTGGATGGGCACGCCGTTTTCAAGGTGGATCAGGATGGTGTGGAACACCCGCGCGCCCGGCCTGAGGCCCAGGGTGCGCGCCAGGTCGGCGCTGGCTTTTTCGGACTCGGCCAGCAGCACGCGCGAGGTGTGCACATGGCCGCGCTCCGCCACTTCCTCGTGGATGTCACGAATGGTAAGCGTGGAGGAAATACGGTGCAGCTCAGCAACAAAAGTGCCGGATCCCTGGATGCGCGTGACCAGGCCTTCGCCCATGAGCTCGCGCAGCGCGCGGTTCACCGTCATCCGGCTCACGCCGAACTGCTCCATCAGCACGGCTTCGCTGGGCACCGGGTCGCCGGGCTTCCAGGTGCCGGCGCTGATGCGTTTTTTGATGAATGCCTTGACTTGGCCGTAGGCGGGCAGGGGTGTGGTGGCCATGGTTCAGCGCAGTTGTTCGCGGATGTAAGAAAAAAACATTGTCACGCAAAAAGCCGCCGGGCAGGCCTTGCGCGCACAAACCGTAGCTTACGCCAGTTGACACAAGTTGTATAGACAACTACGATTTATACCAGTCGCCCGTCCCGCTATTTTTTGAACACGTCCGAATTTTTTGTTTTTATTTCCGGAGCAGCCCCATGTCCGACCTTTCCCAAACCCCGTTTCTCGACAGCAAGGCCCGCCCCGTTCGGGCGCCCCGCGGCAGCACGCTGAGCTGCGCCAACTGGCAGATCGAGGCGGCCTACCGCATGATCCAGAACAACCTGGATCCGGAAGTCGCCGAAAACCCCGACGAACTCGTGGTCTACGGCGGCATCGGCAAGGCCGCGCGCAACTGGCCGGCCTTTGACGCCATCCTCGACTCGCTGCGCAAGCTCAAGGCCGACGAAACCCTGCTGGTGCAGTCGGGCAAGCCGGTGGGCGTGTTCCGCACCCACCCGGGCGCGCCGCGCGTGCTCATCGCCAACTCCAACCTGGTGCCCAAGTGGGCGACCTGGGAACACTTCAACGAGCTGGACCGTGCCGGCCTCATGATGTACGGCCAGATGACGGCCGGCAGCTGGATCTACATAGGCACCCAGGGCATCGTGCAGGGCACCTATGAAACCTTTGTGGAAGCTGGCCGCCAGCACTACAACGGCGACCTCGCGGGCCGCTGGGTGCTGACCGCCGGCCTGGGCGGCATGGGCGGCGCGCAGCCGCTGGCCGCCACCTTTGCCGGCGCCTGTTCGCTCAACATCGAATGCCAGCAGTCCAGTATCGACTTCCGCCTGCGCACGCGCTACGTCGACAAGCAGGCCAAGGATCTTGACGAAGCGCTGGAGATGATCAAGCACCACACCGCGCGCAAGGAGGCGGTCTCCATCGCGCTGTGCGGCAATGCGGCCGAGATCGTTCCCGAACTGGCCAAGCGCGCCAAGGCCGGCGGCATACGCCCCGACATCGTGACCGACCAGACCTCGGCCCACGACATCATCAACGGCTACCTGCCGGCTGGCTGGACGGTCGCGCAATGGAAGGCCGCGCAAAAAGACCCGGCGCAGCATGCGGCGCTGACGAAGGCGGCCGGTGAGTCCTGCGTGGTCCACGTCAAGGCCATGCTGGTCTTCCACGAGATGGGCATTCCCACGGTGGACTACGGCAACAACCTGCGCCAGGTCGCGAAAGACTTCGGCGTGGACAACGCCTTCGACTACCCCGGTTTTGTACCGGCCTATATCCGCCCGCTGTTCTGCCGCGGCGTCGGCCCCTTCCGCTGGGTGGCGCTTTCGGGCGACCCGGAAGACATCAAGAAGACCGACGCGAAGATGAAAGAGCTCTTCCCGAACAACAAGCACCTGCACCGCTGGCTGGACATGGCCGAGGAGCGCATCGCCTTCCAGGGCCTGCCGGCGCGCATCTGCTGGATAGGCCTGGGTGAGCGCCACATCGCGGGCCTGGCCTTCAACGAGATGGTCAAGAACGGCGAACTCAAGGGCCCCATCGTCATCGGCCGCGACCACCTGGACAGCGGCTCCGTCGCTTCGCCGAACCGCGAGACCGAAGCCATGAAGGACGGCAGCGATGCGGTGAGCGACTGGCCGCTGCTCAATGCCTTGCTCAACACCGCCAGCGGCGCGACCTGGGTCAGCCTGCACCATGGCGGCGGCGTCGGCATGGGCTACTCGCAACACTCGGGCGTCGTCATCGTCTGCGACGGCACGGCCGAAGCCTCGGAAAAACTGGGCCGCGTGCTGTTCAACGACCCGGCGACCGGCGTGATGCGCCATGCCGATGCCGGCTACGACATCGCCAAACAAAGCGCCAAAGACAACGGGCTGAACCTGCCCATGATGGGAAGTTGAACCGATATGTCCGACAGCACCGCCGAGATCCATCTCACCTATTTGAATCATCCCGACGTCCAGGCCCTGGCCCTGACCGATGCCGAGATCATCGCCGCCGTCGAGCAGGCCCTGCATGCGCAAGGCAACAAGCAGACGACCATAGAGCCGCGCATGCACCTGGTGCCGGAGAAAGACTACCCCGGCCACTTCAACGTGTTGCGCGGCTATATACGCCCGCTGGGCCTGGCCGGCGTGAAGGTGGTGGGCGACTTCTACAAGAATTATGAAATCGGCCTGCCTTCGGAACTGGCCGTGCTCAACCTGTTCGACCCCAAGAACGGCTCGCCGATCGCCATCATCGACGCCTCGGACATCACCGACATGCGCACCGGCGCCATCACCGCGCTGGGCGCCAAGCACCTGGCGCGCAAGAACTCGAAAATCCTGGGCCACATAGGCGCACGCGGCACTTCCTACTGGAACGTGCGTTTGCTCAACTCGATCTACAACTTCGACGAGATCCGCGTGCATTCGCGCCGGCCGGAAAGCCGCAACGCCTTTGCCGCCAAACTGGAAAAAGACCTGGGCAAAAAAATCACCGTGACCGAGGACTGGGAGTCCTGCGTGCGCGGCGCCGACATCGTGGTCGAGGCCTCGCGCCTGGAAAAACCCACGCCCATGCTCAAGACCGAGTGGATCAAGAAGGGCGCTTGCGTGATTCCCTACGGGACCATGAGCGCCGTCGAACTTTCGCTGACCGACATCATGGACAAGATGGTGATGGACGACTGGGGCCAGGCCAAGGCCGGTCCGCTGGGTGCGCTGCGCGCCCATGTGGACGCCGGCAAGCTGTCGGAGGCCACGCTGCATGCCGAACTCGGCCAGATCGTCGCAGGCCTCAAGCCCGGGCGCGAAAGCGATGACGAGACCAATCTGTTCTGGCACCGGGGTCTCTCGCTGTCGGACATCGCACTGGGTGCCTTCATGCTCGAAAAGGCCAAGCGCATGGGCCTGGGCCAGAAGTTGCGTTTCCGCTGAGACGGGTCGCATGGTGCACGCCGCCAATTCTTCGCATGCCGGGCGGGCGCTGGTCGCCAATGCCCGCATGTATTCGGCCACACCCGCGGTCAAGGCCGACTGGAAGGCCTTGCTGGCCTGGGTGCTGGCGCGCGCGGGCCTGCCCTGGGAGCTGATTGACTACGACGCTCCGGCGCCGCTCTCGGTGCTGTGGGCGCGCGATGACCTGGGCCTGGCCATGATGTGCGGCCTGCCGTTTGCGCAGCGCGGCGAGCGGCCCACGCTGGTGGCCGCGCCGCTTCCCTCGCCGACGCGCTATGGCAGCAAGCCGGTGTACTTCACGGACATCGTGGTGCGGGCCGACGCGCCCTACCGCAAGCTCGAAGACACCTTCGGCGGCGTGATCGGCTACACCCTGGCCGACTCCATGTCGGGCGGCGTGGCGCTGCGCCACCACCTGGCGCCCTACCGCCAGGCGAAAGGCTCCCGCCTTTACCGTAAAGCCGTGGGCGAACTCATCAATGCACGCGGCGTGATCACGGCGCTGGCCGAGGGCCGCATCGATGCCGGCCCGCTGGACAGCTATTACCACGACCTGCTCAAGGCACACGACCCGGCTTTTGCGGGGCAAGTGCGCACGCTTGCCAGCACGGCGGCGCTGCCGATTCCGCCGCTGGTGGCCACGGCCGGCTTGCCGGCTGAAACGCTGCAGTGCCTGCGCGCTGCGTTGCAGGACACCTCCACGACGGCCGAAGTAGCACCCTTGATGCAGCGCCTGCTGCTTGCGGGCTTTGCGTTTCCCGATCCCGAGGGGTATATGCCGCTCGCGGCCATGGACGGCGGGCCCGCGCCCGCACTGGATGACATCTGATGACACGCTTTTCTGTTCGATCGGCCCTGCTCGCGTTTTTGCTCGCGGCTGCTTCCCTGGCCGCCACGGCGCAGACCTACCCATCCAGACCTCTGCACGTCATCGCGCCGTTTCCGCCCGGTGGCCCCGTCGACGTGCTGGGCCGCGTGCTGGCGCAAGGCCTCTCGGACGCCATGGGCCAACCGGTTGTGGTCGAGAACAAGGTGGGCGCGGCCGGCAATATCGGCATGGAGCAGGCCGCCAAGACCGCGCCCGACGGCTACACCCTGGCCATCGTGCCCCTGGGCAATATCGCGGCCAACCCGGCGCTGTACCCCAACCTGCCCTACAAGGCCGCGGACCTTGCGCCCGTCACCATGCTGGCCACAGTGGAGAACGTGCTGGTGGTGAACAGCGCCGTGCCGGCCCGCTCGCTCAAGGAACTGCTCGCGCTGGCCGCGCAGAAGCCCGGCGGCATCAGCTTTGCCTCACCGGGCGCGGGCAGCCAGTCGCACCTGGCCGGGGAGTTGCTGGGGTTGGACAGCGGCGTGCAGCTGCTGCATGTGCCTTACAAAGGCGTGGGCCCGGCGCTCAATGATTTGCTGGGCGGCCAGGTCACGATGATGTTCGCGCAGATGTCTTCAGTCTTGCCCCACGTCAAGAGCGGCAAGCTGCGCGCCTTGGGCGTGGCCAGCCTCAAGCGCTCGCCTCTGATGCCAGAGACACCGACGATTGCCGAACAGGGCCTGCCTCGCTTTGAGGCCGTGTCCTGGTATGCCCTCATGGTGCCTGCCGGAACGCCGCGCAGCGTCATCGACAAACTCAACGCGGAAACCGGCAAGCTCTTCGCAACGCCCGCGCTCAGGGAAAAGCTCGCCGCCCTGGGTATGGACCCCGCCACCGGCAGGCCCAGTGATCTTTCCGCCGCCATCCAGGCCGACACCCAGCGCTGGACCGAGGTGATACGGCAGAAAAACATCAAGCCCGAGTAAAGCCAGGCTCCCATTTCTTTGTTTCCTACGCAAGACCATGACCCTCACCATCCAACCCGGCCGCCTGACCCTGGCCCAGCTGCGCGACATCCACACCCAACCACAGGCTCTGGCGATCGACCCCGCCGCCGCGGCCGGCATACGTGCCAGCGCCGCGCTGGTGCAAAAGGCTGCCCACGGCGGCGATGCCGTCTACGGCGTGAATACCGGCTTCGGCAAGCTGGCCAACAAACGCATTGAGCAGGCCGACCTTGAAACGCTTCAACTGAACTTGCTGCGCTCCCATGCCGTGGGCGTGGGTGAGCCCATGCCCGAGCGCGTGGTGCGCCTGGTGCTGTTGCTCAAGGCCGCCAGCCTGGCGCGCGGATTCTCGGGCGTGCGCGAAGTGGTTATCGACACGCTGATGGCGCTCTACAACAAAGGCCTGACGCCGGTGATTCCTTGCCAGGGTTCGGTGGGCGCCTCCGGCGACCTAGCGCCGCTGGCCCATCTGTGCCTGCCGCTGATTGGCGAAGGCGAGGTCTTCTACAAGGGCAAGCGCATGGCTGCCGCCGATGCGCTCAAGCAAGCCGCCATCACACCGGTCAAGCTCTCGGCCAAGGAAGGCCTGGCACTGATCAACGGCACGCAGGTCTCGACCGCGCTCGCGCTGGACGCGCTGCTCGCCACCGACCGTTTGTTTGAGGCCGCCGTGATTTCAGGCGCCGTCACCCTGGACGCCGCGCGCGGCAGCGACGGCCCTTTCGATCCGCGCATCCACGCGGTGCGCGGCCAGCCGGGCCAGATCGCCTGCGCCGCCGCTTACCGCGCCATCATGGTGGGCAGCGAAATCCGCCGCTCACACCTCGAAGGCGACGACCGCGTGCAGGACCCGTATTGCCTGCGCTGCCAGCCGCAAGTGATGGGCGCCTGCCTGGACCAGATGCGTTACGCCACCGAGGTGCTGATGCGTGAAGCCAATGCGGTGACCGACAACCCGCTGGTGTTTGCCGATGACGAGACACTGCTCTCGGGCGGCAATTTCCACGCGGAACCTGTGGCGCTCGCCTGCGATGCGCTGGCCGTGGCCATCGCCGAGATAGGCGCCATCACCGAGCGTCGCATCGCCATGCTGGTGGACACCGTGGCCTCGCGCCTGCCAGCGTTCCTGACGCCCGAGCCCGGCCTGAATTCGGGCTTCATGATCGTGCATGTAACGGCCGCCGCGCTGGCGTCTGAAAACAAATCGCTGGCGCACCCGGCCAGCGTGGACAGCCTGCCCACCTCGGCCAACCAGGAGGACCATGTGAGCATGGCCACCTTCGCGGCGCGCCGGCTGCAGCCCATGCTGCGCAACACCGAATACATCGTGGCCATCGAACTGCTGGCCGCGGCGCAGGGCATTGAGTTTTTGCGACCGCTGAAAAGCTCCGCCGTTCTTGAAGGCGTGCTGCAACTGGTGCGCCAGGTCTCGCCGGCCATGATGCATGACCGCAGCCTGGCACCCGACATCGAAAGCGTGCACCAATTGGTGGCGGGCGGGCGCATAGGCCTGGCCGGAGAGGCGCAAATCACCGAGTTAACCGCCTTGCGGCTGGCATGAAGCCTGCATACATTAGCCATACCTAACTCGCCATCCAACAGAGGAGCCCTTTCATGAAGCAACAACTCGCACTTTCCCTGCTTGCCGCCGCGGCCCTGGCCATGGGCAGCGCACACGCACAAGAGACCAAGGTCGCCATCGGCATCTCGGGCTGGACGGGTTTTGCCCCGCTGACCCTGGCCAAGGAAGCCGGCATCTTCAAGAAGAACGGGCTGGATGTGTCCATCAAGAAGATTCCGCAAAAGGACCGCCACCTCGCGATTGCCTCGGGTGACGTGCAGTGCGCCGCGACCACGGTGGAAACCTGGGTGGTGTGGAATGCCAACGGTGTGGCCACCACGCAGATCTTCCAGCTCGACAAAAGCTACGGCGCCGACGGCATGGTGGTGAAACCCGCCATCGCCAAGATCAGCGACCTCAAGGGAAAGACCGTGGCCGCCAGCGCGCCCGGCACCTCGCCCTACTTCGCCCTGGCCTGGATGCTCAAGAAAAACGGCATGAGCACCAAGGACGTGAAGGTCGTCAACCTCGAACCGCAGGCCGCGGCCAACGCCATGATCGCGGGCACCGACGGCATAGACGCCGCAATGACCTATGAGCCCTACCTGGGCGCGGTGCGCGCCAAGCCCGAAGCCGGCAAGATACTCGCCACCACGCTGGACTACCCCATGGTGATGGACACCTTCGGCTGCACACCCAAGTTCCTGAGCGAAAACCCCAAGGCCGCCAAGGCCCTGGCCGACAGCTACTTCGACGCCGTCGAGATGATCCAGAAAGAGCCCAAGAAAAGCTTCGAGATCATGGGCGCCGACGTGAAGCAAAGCGGCGAAGCCTTCGAGGCCTCGTCCAAATACCTGCGCTGGCAGGACCGTGCGGCCAACCAGAAGTTCTTTGCCGCCGAGCACGCCGCCTTCAGCAAGGAAGCCGCCGAGCTGCTGATGGAAGCGGGCATCATCAAGTCGCTGCCTGACATGGGCAAGCTGGCCGATACGCGATTCCTGAAATAAGCACGCGAACGCATGCGGCCCCTGCAACCCGTATCCCCCGGCGCGCGCATCGCGCTGGGTGTGAGTTTTTTCGTTCTGTTTTTTGCCGTGTGGGCCGTCTTCACACTGGGCGGCTATGTCTCCAAGACCTTCCTGGCCGACCCCATCACCATGGTGAGATCGGGCTACGAGCTGCTGGTGAACCAGGGTTTCATCAAGGACATCGGCATGACGGTCTGGCGGGTGCTGGGCGGCTTTGCGATTGCCGCCTTGCTGGCCGTGCCGCTGGGCGTGATGATGGGCGCCTACAAACCGGTCGAGGCTTTTTTTGAGCCCTTTGTGAGTTTTGCGCGCTACCTGCCGGCATCGGCCTTCATTCCCTTGCTGATCCTCTGGGCCGGCATTGGCGAGGCGCAAAAGCTGTCGGTGATTTTTATCGGCTCCTTTTTCCAGTTGGTGCTGATGATTGCCGTCAGCGTGGGCAATACGCGGCGCGACCTGGTGGAGGCGGCCTATACCCTGGGTGCGGCCGACCGCGGCATCGTGGTGCGCGTGCTGCTGCCCAGCGCCGCGCCCGAGATCGCCGAGACCCTGCGCATGGTGCTGGGCTGGGCCTGGACCTATGTGATCGTCGCGGAGCTGATTGGCGCGTCCAGCGGCATAGGCCACATGATCACCGACAGCCAGGCACTGCTGGCGACCGACCAGATCATCTTCGGCATCATCGTGATCGGTGTCTTCGGCCTGGTGACCGACCTGGCATTTAAAGCGCTCAATCGCAAACTCTTTCCGTGGGCACAGCTAGGCCGATGACTTCTTCCACACCGATACTGACCGTCACCCAGCTGTCGAAAACCTTCGCGGCCAGCAAGGGCCCGGGTACCGTGGCGTTGCAAGCAACGGACCTGAGCGTCGCCGAGAACGACTTCATCACCATCCTCGGCCCCTCGGGCTGCGGCAAGTCCACCCTGCTGCGCATGGTGGCGGGGCTGGACACGCCGACCAGCGGCAGCATTGTGCTGGACGGCAAACCCATCACCGGACCGGGCGCAGACCGTGGCATGGTGTTCCAGAGCTATACGCTGTTTCCCTGGCTCAGCATTTTGCAAAACGTCTGCTTCGGCCTGCGTGAAAAAGGCATGGCGCTGGACGCGCAACTCGACATCGCGCACCAGTTCATCAAGAAGGTGGGCCTACAGGGTTTTGAGAACCATTTCCCCAAGCAGCTCTCGGGCGGCATGCAGCAGCGGACCGCGCTGGCGCGGGCCCTGGCCAACAACCCGCGCATCCTGCTGATGGATGAGCCCTTTGGCGCGCTGGACCACCAGACACGCGAGCTGATGCAGGAGCTGCTGCAGGGCATCTGGGAGGCCGAACAGAAAACCGTGCTGTTTGTGACGCATGACATCGACGAAGCCATCTTCATGGGCAGCCGCGTGGTGGTGATGAGCGCGCGGCCCGGCCGCATCAAGTGCGACGTCGCCGTGCCGCTGGCGCATCCGCGCCACTACTCGGTCAAGACCACGCCGGTGTTCACCGAACTCAAGGCACGGCTCACCGAAGAAATCCGCGTCGAAGTGCACCGTGCGGCGGGCCTGCAGGCGCCGGCCGCCTGAGGCGAGTTTTTAGAGCCCGAGCCGCAACGCCATTACCGCGCCCAGTACCAGCGCGGCGATAAAAATCGTCTCGCCAACCAGCATGGCCACGGGCTGCCAGCCCAGCTTCATGAGGTCTTCAAAACTGGTCTTGATGCCGGCCGCCGCGATGGCAGTGACCAGCAGCCAGCGCGAGGTGTCGCTGGCGGCCCGCGTCATGGCCGGCGTGAAAGCGCCTATGGTGGCCAGCAGCACCAGCACGATAAAAGCCAGCAGGAAGCCGGGAACCAGCGGCACTTCCTCGTCCACCGCCTTGGCGTCGGGGTGCTTGCGGTAGCTGATGGCGATCAGCAGCACGATGGGCATCAGCAGCATCACGCGAAACAGCTTGACCACGGTGGCCGTGTCGCCGACCTCGGGGCCCAGCATCATGCCGGCCGCCACCACCTGCGCCACGTCGTGGATGGTGCCCCCCAGGAAGATGCCGCCCTGCGCGGGCGCCAGGCCTATGAGCTTCAAGGCAAAGGGGTACAGAATCATGCTCAGGGTGGAGAGCACCGTGACGCCGACCACGGCCAGCAGGGTGAAGCGCTCGTTCTCCTTGGTCTGCGGCAGCACTGAAGAAATCGCCAGCGCGGCGGAGGCGCCGCAGATGGCGACGGCGCCGCCCGAGAGCACGCCCTGCTCACGCGGGCGCTTCAGCCATTTCGCCAGCAGCAGGCCGAAGGCGATGGTCAGCGCCACCGCCGCCACGATCACCAACGCCGTTTCCACGCCCAGCTTGGCCACCTGCGTCAGCGTGATGCGCGCGCCCAGCAGGGCCACGCCGACGCGCAGCAGGGTGCGGCCGCAAAAATCCACACCGGTCTTGACCTTGGGGTTGCTGTTGAGAAAGTGGAAGGCCAGGCCTATCAGCAAGGCATACAGCAGCTGGGGCCCACCGTAATGCTCGGACAGAAAGGTCGCCGCCAGCGCGATGACCACACACACCATGGCGCCAGGCACGCTGGCTTTCAGAAGGGAGACGGAAGGAAGAAAGGACACTGGGGATGGAGCCGGGGCTGAGACCGGGAATGGGGCAAAAAAATGCCGGTGGCAGGGCTTCCGGCTGTTGTCTGGCTTATGCGGGAAACGGCTATCACCGGGTGATTTTCCGTCTTGCACGCACTATTTCCATATGCTACTATTATTAGGTTGTATATACAAGTTGAGGTGCTAATGGCACCAGAATGGCGTGCTTTTCAGGCACGGGATGTGCATGCAACAGGCCAGAAGATTCCTTGTTTCAGTTCGCCGCAACCTATCCGGAGACCTCCATGAAGATCAGCAAACTTTTGGCCTTGTCCGCGTTCGCGATGGCCGCCTTCGCGCCGCTCGCCTCCCACGCCCAGCAGGCGGTGCGCGTCGGCTCAAAGAACTTTACCGAGCAGTTCGTGCTGGCCGAAATCTATGCACAGGCGCTGGACGCCGCGGGCATCAAGACCGAGAAAAAACTCAACCTGGGCGGCACGCTGATCGCCCAGAAGGCGATGGAAGAAAAGCAGATCGACTTCTACCCTGAATACACCGGCACCATGCTGCTGGCCGTGCTCAAGCAGGAGCCCATGACGGACGCCAAGGCCGTGTACGACAAGGTCAAGGACGCCTATGCCAAGATGGGCTTCGTGGTGCTGAACCAGTCCAACCTGAACAACGGCTATGTGATGGTGGTGCGCGCCGACACCGCGCAAAAACTCAAGCTTGAAACCCTGTCCGACCTGGCCAAGGCCGCCAAGGACCTGAAGGTCGGCGCCGGCCCCGAGTTCCGCGACCGCAAGGACGGCCTGCCGGGCCTGAAGGCCAAATACGACATGGTCTTCGGTGAAGACCTTCAGATGGCCATCGGCCTGCGCTACCAGGCGCTCAAGAACGACCAGATCCAGGTCGTCAACGGCTACTCCACGGACGGCATGATCAGCGCGATGAAACTCAAGCGCCTGCGCGACGACAAGAGCCTGTGGCCGCCCTACTTCGTCGTGCCGGTGATCCGCAAGGAAGTGCTGGACGCCAACCCCAAGATAGGCGAAGTGTTGAACCGCGTGAGCGCCCTGCTCGACGAATCCTCCATGGCCCAGATGAATTACCAGGTCGACGGCGAGAAACTCGAACCCAAGGACGTGGCGCGCGACTTCCTGAAATCCAAGGGACTGGTCAAGTAAGCCTGCCGGCTCCCACACGCCCGCACCATTTCCCCGCATCACCGTGAAAGCTTGCACGCCATGACAGTAACGGTCGGGGAACAATGGCTGGGTATTGCCGACCTGGTGCGCGTGGCGCGCAGCGGCGAGCCCGTGTCGCTGGCGCCCCAGGCGCGCGAACGTGTCGTCGCGGCGCGCGAACTGGTGATGCGCCTGGCTAGCTCGGGCCAGGCGATTTACGGCCTCAATTCCGCGCTGGGCGCCAATACCGGTGCCGTGCTGGCCGAAGGCGACCTCGAGGACTACCAGCGCCGCGCCGTGCGCGCCCGGGCCGTGGCCGTGGGACCGGCCTATGACAAGACTTCCGTGCGCGCGATGCAGTTCGCGCGCATCGCCGGCCTCTCGCGCGGCGGCTCGGGTATCTCGCCGGCGGTGCTGGATGCATGCATCAACTTGCTGAATTTCCAGGTGCATCCGGTGGTGCCGCGCTTCGGCTCCATAGGCGTGGCCGACCTGCCCCAGCTTTCGCACCTGGCCTTGCCGCTGTTCGGCGAAGGCCAGGCCGAGGTTCGCGGTGAAATCCTGGACGGCGCCGCCGCGCTGGAACGCGCGGGCCTGCAGCCCGTGACCCTCGGCGCCAAGGACGGCCTGGCGCTGATCAGCTCCAACGCGGCGACCACGGCACGCGCCGCGCTCGTACTGCATGACGCCCAGGTGGCGCTGGACGCCTGGCTGGCTACCGTGGCGCTCGGGTATGAAGGTTTCAGGGCCAACCTGTCGCCGCTGCACCCCGGAGCCGTGGCGGCTCGCCCCGCCGCCGGCCAGGTCGAGGTGGCGCGCCAGTTGCGCGAGCTGCTAAAGGGCAGTGCGCTGCTGGAGCCGGATGCCGCGCGCCGCGTGCAGGACCCGGTGTCCATGCGCGTGGTACCGCAGGTGCATGGTGCCGCGCGCGACATGGTGGACGCGGCCTGCGCGCAGGTGGAGATCGAACTCAACAGCGCGGCTGACAGCCCCCTGGTGCTCACCGAACAGGGTGTGATGCTGTCCAACGGCAACTTCCACGTGCCGGCGCTGGCACTGGCGTTGGACGCCTCGGCGATCGCTCTGGCGCAGGCGGCCAGCATGTCGGTCTCGCGCAGCCAGCGTTTCATGTCACCGGCGCTGACCGGCCTGCCGCTGCAGCTCACGCGCCACGGCCCGTCCCATTCGGGCTTTGCGACAGTGCAAAAAACCCTGACCGCGCTCTGGGCCGAGGTGCGGCTGCGCGCCAACCCGGGCTCGCTTGATTACCTGCCGGTGTCCGAAGCGCTGGAAGACCATGCCTGCATGGCGCTGGGCGTGGCGGAAAAACTCGGTGAGCTGGTGGAGCGCCTGCACTACCTGATCGCCATCGAACTGCTGGTCGCGGCCCAGGCGGTGGACCTGCGCGAACTCAAGCCCGCCCAGATGGGCGAAGGCACACGGCGCACCTTTGAGCAGGTCCGCAAGCTGGTTCCCATGCTGGACGAAGACCGCCCGCTGGGCCCGGACATAGACCGCATTCGGAGCGCCGTCGCCGCAGGCGTGTTCGGCCCCGAAAGCGCCAAGGCAGCGGGCGCATGAACTGGTTTCTGCGCAACTGGCCCGACGTGCTGCACTCGCTATGGGAGCACGTCGCGATCTCGCTGACGGCCCTGGCCATCGCTTTTGCCATTTCGCTGGTGATCGGCATCGTGGCCGCTCGGCGTGAAAAGCTCTACGGCACGGTGATGACGGTCTCAGGTTTTCTGTACACGATTCCGACGCTGGCTTTCCTGGCCTTCCTGATTCCCGTGGTGGGCCTCGGCCGCGCCAACGCCATCATCACCATGGTGGCCTTCTCGCTGATGATCCTGATCCGCAGCGTGGCCACCGGCATACGCGAGGTGCCGGTCGACATCATCGACGCGGCGCGCGGCATGGGCATGAACAAGGCGCAGATCATGCGGCGCATAGAGCTGCCGCTGGCCCTGCCGCTGATCGTGGCCGGCCTGCGCGTCTCGGCCGTGACCGTGATCAGCGTGACGGTGGTGGCCGCGTACGTGAACGCGGGCGGGCTGGGTACGCTGATCTTCAACGGCATCGCGAGCGACCACCCGGCCAAGATCTGGACCGGCGCGTTGACGGTCTGCCTGCTCTCCGTCATCGTTGACCTGAGCCTGGCCATGCTTGAGCGGCGGCTCAAAAACCGGCGCGCAGCCTGAACACCAAGAGGCCCCGATGCTTGCCGACGCCTGGAACTATGTCCTGTCCCATCCCGCGCAGTTTTACCGCGCACTGGGGGTGCACGTCGCGCTGTCGGCCTCGGCGCTGCTGATCGCCGCGCTGATCTGCATTCCGGCCGGCATCGCCGTCGCGCGCAAACACGGCCTGTCGCTGGCCGTGGTGAATGCCGCGAATGTGGGCCGCACCTTGCCCTCGCTGGCCGTGCTGGCGCTGGTGATGCCGATACTGGGCACCGGCTTCGCGCCGGCGCTGTTCGCGCTGACGCTGATCGCCTTGCCGCCCATCGTGACGCACACCATCGTCGGCATGCGTGGCGTGGATGCGGACGCGGTCGACGCCGCCATCGGCATGGGCATGACGCGCACCGCCCTGCTGTGGCGCGTGGAGCTGCCCATGGCCATGCCGGTGATCTTTGCCGGCCTGCGCACGGCGGCGGTGCAAATCATTTCCGGCGCCGTGCTGGCGGCTTTTATCGGCGGCGGCGGGCTGGGCGACTTCATCACCGCCGGCATCGCCATGATGGCCGTTCCCCAGCTGCTGGTGGGCGCCATCCCGGTGGCGCTGCTGGCGCTGGGCACCGATTTTCTTTTTGGCGCGCTGCAGCGCCGCATGACTCCGCAAGGGCTTCGCGCATGATCACACTGGACCGCCTCACCAAGTCCTTCGGCGGCAGCGCCCAGTCGGCCGTCGACGGGCTGTCGCTGACCGTCAACACCGGCGAAATCTGCGTGCTGATTGGCCCTTCAGGCTGCGGCAAGACCACGACCATGCGCATGATCAACCGCATGGTCGAGCCCGACTCGGGCCGCATCGAGGTCGGTGGGCGCGACGTCACCAAGATAGACGCGGTGGAACTGCGCCGCTCCATAGGCTACGTGATCCAGCAGGTGGGCCTGTTCCCGCACATGACTTTGGCCGAGAACGTGGCCACGGTGCCCCGGATGCTGGGCTGGGACTCCGCCCGCATCGCAAAGCGTGTGGACGAGTTGCTGGCGCTGGTCCACATGGACCCGGCGATTTACCGCAACCGTTTTCCGCGCGAGCTCTCGGGCGGGCAGAAGCAGCGCGTGGGCGTGGCGCGGGCGCTGGCGGCGGACCCACCGGTGATGCTCATGGACGAACCCTTCGGTGCCATAGACCCGATCACGCGCGCGCGCCTGCAGGACGAGTTTTTGCGCATACTGCGCGAGCTTGGCAAGACCATTGTGTTTGTCACGCACGACATCGACGAGGCCATACGCATGGGCTCGCGCATCGCCATCCTGCGCAGCGGCAAGGTGGTGCAGTACGACACGCCGGAGCGCATCCTCTCGCACCCGGCCGATGCTTTTGTCGGAGCCTTTGTGGGCGGCGACCGCTCGCTCAAGCGCCTGGCCCTGCTGACGGCCGACCCCTATGTGGAAAGCGGAACGCCCGCCGCCAATGCACCGCGCCTGCCGGCCGCAACGCCGCTGCGCGATGCCCTGTCGGCCATGCTGGATGCCGGCGCGAATGAGGCCGCGATTGTGGGCGACCAGGGCCAGCCCCTGGGGCGCGTCACGCTGCAAACCATTCAGCAGGCAGCCGCGGTCGCGCGCACTTAAACCTGACGCATTCTGAGGCCGCTGCAAACGCCGGCCAGCGCCGCGAAGCCGGCCGCCAGCCACAGCGCCACAAAGGAGCCATGGCCGCCCTGCGGGTCAAACATTGCAAAAATCATTGCCAGCAGGACCGCGCCCAGGGTCTGGCCGGTCAGGCGCGCCGTGCCCAGCATGCCGCTGGCGCCGCCGCTGCGGTGCGGTGGCGCCGAGGTGATGATGGTGTGGTTGTTGGGTGACTGGAACAGGGCGTAGCCCACGCCGCACAGCGCCATGCGCCAGACGATGTCGAGCTGCGACGGATGCGGCGGCAGCACCGCCAGCAGGGCCAGCCCCAGCGCCAGCAAAGCCATTCCCAGGCTGCCCAGCAGGCCGCCCGAATAGCGGCCTATCAGCCGCCCCACCACCGGCGACGTCGCCACAATGGCCAGCGGCCAGGCCGTGAGCAGCAGGCCGGCCTGCAAATGGCTGAAACCGTAGTTGCCCAGCAGCAGGAAAGGCAGGCTCACATAGGCCAAGGTCTGCGCGCAGAAAGCGCCAATCGAGGTGCCCATGGACAGCGCGAAGACGGGAATGCGCAGCAAATCCAGCGGGAACAGCGGCAGGGGTTGGGCCAGCTGGCGCCGCACATAGATCACGCCGACCGCAATGCCGGCGGCCAGCTCGGCCAGCGGCAGCCACAGCGAAGCGGCGGGCGCGCCGCCCGGCACGGCCTCGACGCGCACGCCCAGGCCGTCTACGCCGAGGAACACCAGGCCGAACATCAGCGCGTTGAGCAGCACGTCGAGCGGGGCGAGGCGCAAGCCCTCGGCCCTGGACGGGTTGTCGGGCAGGGCTTTGCGGCCCAGCCACACCGACAGCAGGCCGAAAGGCACGTTGAGCGCGAACAGCCAGGGCCAGGAAGCCACCGAAAGAATGCCCGCCGCGATCGAAGGCCCGGCCACCGAGGCCGTGGCCACCACCAGCGAGTTGATCGCGATGCCGCGGCCCAGCAGGTGCTTGGGATAAATGAGGCGCACCAGTGCCGTGTTCACGCTCATGAGGCCTGCCGCGCCCAGGCCCTGCAGCACGCGAGCCAGCGCCAGCGTGGTCAGCGAATCGGCCATGGCGCAGGCGGCCGAGGCCAGCGTGAATACCGACAGGCCCACCAGATAGACGCGGCGGTAACCGACGATGTCGCCCAGCGAGGCCAGGGGCAGGAGCAATGCCAGCGTGGCGACCTGGTAGGCGTTGATGACCCAGATGGATTGCGCGGGTGTGGCGTGGAGCTCGCGCGTGATGTCGGGGAGCGCCAGGTTGACGATGGTGCCGTCAAGCACCGCCATGACGATGCCGAGAATGATGACCAGCAGCGCAGGCAATCGCTGGCCCGCGGGCAAACCATCCTGAACAAGCATTGAGGCCTTTGGTAGAGGGCGGGCGGCAAAGGGAACCCCCGGCCGCCGCGAAGCGCCTATTCTAGGAGCGCGGCCGAAAGCGGGACGGGGGCAGCGCCCTTGTCCCAGCGCCTTGCTTGGGAAAGCCGCGGGCCCGGGTATCAAGGCACGCCAGATGCGACAAATCCCGGCCTGCGGGGCAGGGCCGGGATTTGCCTGCGGGGCATGCCCCGCGAGTGCAGCTGACGCGGCCCCGGATTACTTCATGCCGTACTTGGCCTTGGCGTCATTCTGGCAGCCGTCTTTGGCCGCACCGGTCAGTGCGTCGCAACGCTCCCTGGCCGCCTTGTATTCGGCCTCGCGTTTTTCGGAGTTGGCCTCCTTGCGGGTGTCGGCCATTTTTTCGCTCTTGTCCTTGCTGGTATCCGCCGAGGTCTTCACCACCTTGGCGTCTTCCTTGGCTTTCACATGGGCGGCTTTGGCGTCCTTGATGCAGACGTCCTTGGCGTTGCCCTTCTGGTCGTCGCATTTTTCCTTGGCCGTGTCGTAAGCGGCATCGGCCTTGGCGAAGGCGACTTTTTCGGTGTTGCGCGGGCTGGGCTTGTACTGGGCTTCGAGTTCAGCCTTGGCGACCTTCTCAACGCCCTTGGCTTCCGAGACGCAAATGTCCTTGGCGTTGTCCTTCAGCGTGCCGCATTTGTCGCGGGCTGCTTTGTAATCGGCCGAGATGCGGTCTTCCTGGGCCTTGTACTCCTGCTTGGTCAGCGCCATGGCGTTGCCGGCAAAAGCGCAGGACATCACGGCGGTCAGCATCAACAGTCTGGTCTTCATGGATAGCTCCTTGGGATGGTATGAATCGTTATGGTGGTTTCGGGTACGGGGAAGGCGGCTCAGTAGCGCTCGAAGAAATCCGTCGGATTGCGGTCTTTCCAGACGGCAACCTGTTTTTCGGCCTCTTCCTTGCTGATGCCGTGGCGCTCCTGGATCTTGCCGAGCAGCTGTTCGCGCTTGCCGGCGATCACCTCAAGGTCGTCATCGGTCAGCTTGCCCCACTGTTCCTTGACCTTGCCCTTGAACTGGCGCCAATTGCCTTGGATGCGTTCCTGGTTCATGGCTTTCTCCTCGAAAGGGTTGATGAATTCGCCCGGAATCCGCAAGCACGCTTGCAGGCAACGGGCGGCATGGATTCACCTTAGGAGCGATTCCGCGCGGCCGCCGTAGGCCCGCGTATTCGATGGGCGTAGGTTCATGCTTACAGCCCCGTTTGTGGCACCCGCGTGAAGGCTTCCGACATTCCCTGCGGCCATGGATTCAGCCATGTAGTTGCATAGCCAATCAATTTCCGCTACGATGGCTTCCATGTTTGACCACTGCCTTTATTTCAATACCACCGCGCTGGCCCGCCTGGTCGACAAGGAGTGGACGCTGGCTTTCAAGCCTTTCGGCGTCACGCCCTCGCAGGGTTTCATGCTGCGCCTGGTGCTCAAGCAGCCCGGCATGCCGCAGCACGAGATCGCCGACGAACTGACGATCTCGCGCCCCACGGCCACACGCCTGCTCGACGGCCTGCAGGCGCTGGGCCTGGTGGAGCGCAGGAGCCTGGAATCCGACGGCCGCCACTGGGCGGTGTTTCCCACGGCGCAGGCCGAAGCCATGCATGCCGGCATCAACAAGGCCAGCGGCGAGGTGACGCGCCGCATCCAGCAACAGATCGGAAAGGAGAACTTCGATGAAACCGTAGCCCGCGTCAGGAGCGTGTCTTCCGCGCTCAAATAAACCGTCCTTCATGTTTCCTTTTTTTTACCCATATAGTTGCATAGCTAACTATTTATTTTTAACCCACCGGAGAAATCACATGCCCATCCTCAACGTCAAAGTCAGCCAGCCCGCCAGCCCCCAACTGACGAACGCCATCGCCGAAACCCTGCTGGAGCTGACCACGCGCATCCTGCGCAAAAAACGCGAGCTCACCGCCATCGCCATCGACTTCGTGCCACCCGAGCACTGGATCGTGGGCGGCAGCACGCTGGCCAGCCAGGGCAAGAACAGTTTTTATTTCGACATCAAGGTGGTGGACGGCACCAACACCAAGGACGAGAAGGCGCAGTACGTGGCCGAGGCCTTTGCCGCGTTCAGCAAGCTGCTGGGCAATGTGCACGAGGAAAGCTACATCTACGTGCACGACGTGCGCGCGGAGGCCTACGGCTTTGGCGGCCTCACGCAGGAATACCGCTACATCAAGGCCAAGGCCTAAGAGCCTGTTTACTTGGAGCGCAAGGTGCGGCTCAGCAGCGCGACAGGCAGCAGGCCCACCAGCACCAGGGCCAGTGCGGGCAAGGCGGCTTCGCCCAGGCGTTCGTCGCGCGCGAGCTGGTAGGTGACGACGGCTAAAGTGTCGCTGTTGAAAGGCCGCAGCACCAGCGTGGCGGGCAATTCCTTCATGACGTCGACAAACACCAGCAGGCCGGCCGCCGCGACCGAGCGCTTGAGCAGCGGCCAGTGCACGCGCGCGAGTATGCCCAGGCCGGGCGTGCCCAGCATGCGTGCGCTGTCGTCAAAGCTCGCGGGAATGCGCGAATAGCCGCTTTGCAGGCTTTGCAGCGCCACGGCGCTGAAGCGCACCAGGTAGGCCCAGACAATGCCCAGCACGGTGGCCGTGACCCAGTAGCCCACGCCGGTTTGCGGCGCGGCCGCCTGTAGCCAGCCCACGGGCAGCAGCAGACCCACCACAATGACCGCGCCAGGCACCGCATAACCGAGGCTGGCCAGTTGCAGCGCAGCGCGCGTCAGCAGATGCGGCTTGCGGCGCACCGCAAAGGCCAGGCCGAATGCCAGGCCTGTGGCCAGCAGCGCGCTCAGGCCCGCGAGCCAGACGCTGTTGAGGGCCCAGCCGAAGAATTTGTCCCACAGCAGGTTGTCCCAGCCCAGCACCAGCGGACGCAGCATGAAAAGCACGGGCAGCACAAAACCCAGCGCGATCGGCACAGCGCACACCAGCCAGGCCGACAGCGCGCGCCCTCCCCGCAGCTGCACCGGCGCCGCGTCCTGCGCGCCGGCGCGCGCACCGCGCCCGGTGGCAAAGCGCATGCGTTTTTGCGCGCCGTGCTCCACCCACAGCAGCAGCGCGACAAAAAACAGCAGCACGGTGGCCAGCTGCGCGGCGGCGATGCGGTTGTCCATGGACAGCCAAGCCTTGTAGATGCCGGCGGTAAAGGTCTGTATGCCGAAATAACTGGAGACACCGAAGTCGGCCAGGGTTTCCATCAGCGCCAGCGCGACGCCCGCGGCCACGGCCGGGCGCGCCAGCGGCAAGGCCACGCCGCGGATACGGCGCGACAGCGGCGCACCCAGCAGCCGGGCCGCTTCCATCAAGTGAACGGCGCGCTCCGACAAGGCGGTGCGCGCCAGCAGGTAGACGTAAGGGTACAGCGCCACGGTGAACACCAGCACCGCGCCGCCCAGGCTGCGCACTTCGGGCAACAGCCGGCCCTGCAGCCCGAAGGTCGCGCGCAGCCAGGATTGCAGCGGGCCGGCGTATTGCAGGAAGTCGGTGTAGGCATAGGCCAGCACATAGGCCGGCATGGCCAGCGGCAGCAGCAACGCCCATTCAAACACCCGGCGTCCCGGAAACTCGAACAGCGTCACCGCGCTGGCCGTCGCCATGCCCACCAGCGCCACGCCGAAAGCCACGCTGAGGCACAGCAGCAGGGAGGTGGCGGTGTAGTCGGGCAGCACCGTCTGCAGCATCTGGACCAGGATGGATTGCGCCTGGGCGTCGAACTGCAGCCAGGACAGCCCCACGGCCACGACCGGCAGCGTGAGCAATGCCACCAGCAGAAAGAGCACGGCCGACGGAAAAGAAGAAAAAAGGCGACGCAGCATGTGGACCCGGAAAAAGGCCTCTGCAGAAAGAGGCCCTCCCCTCGCTGCGCGCGCCATGGTGTTGCAGCGGTCACTGCAAATGAGAATTGTAAGCATCTACAATTGCCTACATGTTTCTGGATATCTCCCAGCTGGGCGTGCACTATGCCGGCCGTTCAAAACCCGCGGTCGATGGCGTGTCCTTCAGCCTCCAGGCGGGGGAAATCGGTGTCCTGATCGGCCCCTCGGGCTGCGGTAAGACCACCTTGCTGCGTGCCGTCGCGGGCCTGGAGCGCGCCAATGCCGGCAGCATCACGCTGGCCCGGCAGCTGGTCAGCAGCGCCGGCGTCCATGTGCCGGCCGAATCGCGCCGCATCGGCATGGTGTTCCAGGACTACGCCCTGTTTCCGCATCTCGACGCGGCCCACAACGTGGCTTTCGGCCTCACCCACCTGCCCGCCGCCCAGCGGCAGCAGCGCGCCGGCGAAGTGCTGGAGCTCGTCGGCCTGGGCAATGTGCACAAGCGTTTCCCGCATGAACTCTCGGGTGGCCAGCAGCAGCGTGTGGCGCTGGCGCGGGCACTGGCGCCGCAACCGCGCCTGCTGCTGCTGGATGAACCCTTTTCCAACCTGGACGTGGACCTGCGCGAGCGCCTGGCGCACGAGGTGCGCGGTATCCTGAAAGCCGCCGGGGCGACGGCGCTGTTTGTCACGCACGACCAGCTCGAGGCCTTCGCCATCGGCGACCGCATAGGCGTGATGCACCAGGGCAGCCTACACCAGTGGGATGACGCTTATGCGCTGTACCACCGCCCCGCCACCCGCTTTGTGGCCGACTTCATAGGCCACGGCGTGTTCGCGCAAGCCCATATCGAGCAGCGCGGCGAGGACGTGGTGGTGCACACCGCGCTCGGCGACCTGACCGACATGCTGGAATGCCCCTTGCCGGGCGCCTATGCCGACGGCCTGTGCGACGTGCTGCTGCGAGCCGACGACATCGTGCACGACGACAATGCGCCGGTCAAAGCGCAGATCCTGCGCAAGGCCTTTCGCGGCTCTGAATTTTTGTACACCCTCAAGCTGCAGACGGGCGAGACCGTGATGGCGCATGTGCCCTCACACCACAACCACGCGATCGGCGAATGGATAGGCATACGCGCCGAGGTCGACCATGTGGTGACCTTTCCGCGGGAAGAAAACGTCTAAGCCTGCTGCCGCAGAAGTTCTATGTCTTCGCGCAAGCTCTGCGCCCAGGCGCGCCGGGTCTGCCCTTGCGGCGGCTGCGGTTCGCCGAACACCACCACCGCCTTGATCGGTGGCGCCGTGAGCGTGCGCCAGATAGACCCGGCCAGGGTTTCATCGTCCACATAACTGGGCGCAAAACTGACCGCGCCGCTGGCCGCGTCGATGAATTTCAGCGCGAGCGGCTGCACCGGCACCGAGGCTTCAATGGCCGCCTGGATCAGGTTGGCGTGAAAGTGCTTGAGCGTGATGCCGTCACCCGTCGTGCCTTCGGGAAACACCGCGAGGATGTCACCGGCCTGCAGGCGTTCGGTCATCTGCGTGACCACCCGGTGCGCGTCCCGGCGCGACTCGCGCTCGATGTACAGTGAACCTGCGCCGTCGGACAGGGTGCGCACAAAGGGCCAGCCGCGCACGTCCGCCTTGGAGACAAACCGGCAGTGGCGCGAGGCATGCATCACCAGGATGTCCAGCCATGAAATATGGTTGGCCACCAGCAGCACCGGGCCGCCGGCGGGCGGCTTGCCCTTGACCACCAGTTCGATGCCGACGATGCGCAGCATGGCCCCGGCCCATACCTGCACGCGCGCTTCCCGGTCGGCCTGCTCCAGCTTGGGGAACACGGTCTTGATCGTCCAGAAGCCTTGCACCGCGTGCACAGTGGCGCGCAACAGCGTCCAGCAGAAACGGAGCCATCTCATGGGCTTGCGGGTGCCTCAGTGCGAGGCTTCATAGGCGAGTTGCCCGCCCACCACTGTCCAGCGCACGCGCACGGGCATCTGGTGGCCGCTGAAGGGCGTGTGCTTGCCCTGGCTGCGCAGCGCGGCCGGCTCCACCGTCCATTCACCCTTGGGGTCGAATACGCAGATATCGGCAACGCCGCCCTTGACGAGGCGGCCCGAGCTGCCCTGCAATGTGCCCAGCGCGTCGCCGAGCACGCGCGCAGGCTCGCTGGTCAGCACGGCCAGTGCGCGGACCAGGCCGGCCTCGCTGTCGGCGCCCCACTTGCAGGCCAGGCCCAGCAGCAGCTCCAGCCCGGTAGCGCCAGGCTCGGCCTCTGCGAAAGGCAGGGTCTTGGCGTCTTCATCGACCGGGGTGTGATCGGACACCAGTGCGTCTATGGTGCCATCGGCCAGGCCCTGGCGTATGGCGTCGCGGTCGCGCTGCTGGCGCAGCGGCGGGTCCAGCCGCATGCGGCTGTCGAAGTAGCCGATGTCCACGTCGGTCAGGTGCAGGCTGTTGATGCTGACGTCGCAAGTCACGGCCAGGCCTTCGGCCTTGGCCTTGGCGACCAGCGCCACGCCCGCGGCGCTGCTGACGCGGCACAGGTGCACGCGCGCGCCGGTGGCGCGCATCAGTTCAAAAATCGTGTGCAGCGCGATCGTCTCGGCCGCGACCGACACGCCGCTCAGGCCCAGGCGCGTGGCCAGCGCGCCGCTGGCGGCCACGCCCTGCCCGAGGTAGAGCTCCTGAGGCCGCAGCCACACGGTGTAGCCAAAGGTGGCGGCGTATTGCAGCGCGCGCATCATGACCTGGGTGTTGGCCAGCGGCACCTCGGCCTGGCTGAAGCCCACGCAGCCGGCCTCGGTCAGCTCGACCATCTCGGTCAGCGTCTCGCCCTTGAGCGCGCGGGTCAAAGCGCCCAGCGGGAACACACGCGACTGGTGCAGTTTTTCGGCGCGGAACTTGAGCATCTCCACCAGGCCGGGCTCGTCGAGCACCGGGTCGGTGTCGGGCGGGCAGACCAGGCTGGTCACGCCGCCAGCCACGGCCGCGGCCAGTTCGCTTTCAAGCATGCCTTCATGCTCATGGCCGGGCTCGCGAAGCCGGGCCGACAAATCGACGAGGCCCGGCGCGACGATGCAGCCTGTGGCATCTATGGTCTTGTTGGGCGCGAAATCGGCGGGCGTGCTTTTGAGCGAGACGATGCGGCCCGCGGCAATCGCCACGTCGCAGGTTTCGTCGAAGTTCGAGCCTGGGTCGATGACGCGGCCGTTCTTGATGAGTATCTTCATTCTTTTTTTCTCCGCTCAGGCTTCGTTTCCGGCGACTATGCTCATGACCGCCATGCGGACCGCGATGCCGAAAGTGACTTGCGGCAGGATCACGCTCTGCGTGCCGTCGACCACGGCCGAGTCGATCTCCACGCCGCGGTTGATGGGTCCGGGATGCATCACGATGGCATCGGGCTTGGCCAATTGCAGCTTCTCGGGGGTCAGGCCGAAGCTCTTGAAAAACTCCTGGCTGCTGGGCAGCAGCGCGCCCGACATGCGTTCGTTCTGCAGGCGCAGCATGATGATCACGTCGGCGCCCTTGATACCCTCTTCGAGGGTGTTGCAGACGCGCACGCCCATTTGCGCCATGTCCGCCGGCACCAGGGTCTTGGGGCCGACCACGCGCACCTCGGGGCAACCCAGCGTGGTCAGCGCGTGGATGTCGGAGCGCGCCACGCGCGAGTGCAGCACGTCACCGACGATGGCGACCGTCAGCTTGCTGAAGTCTTTTTTGTAGTGCCGTATGGTGTACATGTCCAGCAGGCCCTGCGTGGGATGCGCGTGGCGGCCGTCGCCGGCGTTGATCACGTGCACATGCGGGGCCACGTGCTGGGCGATCAGGTAGGGCGCGCCCGATTCGCTGTGGCGCACCACGAAGAGGTCGGCCGCCATGGCGCTCAGGTTGGCGATGGTGTCCAGCAGGGACTCGCCCTTGGAGGCCGAGGAGCGCGCGATGTCCAGGTTGATGACGTCGGCCGACAGCCGGGTCGCGGCGATCTCGAAGGTGGTGCGGGTGCGCGTGGAGTTTTCAAAGAACAGGTTGAAGACGCTCTTGCCGCGCAGCAGCGGAACCTTTTTGACTTCGCGGTTGTTGACGCTGACGAA
Organism: Polaromonas sp. CT11-55; assembly: GCF_047303325.1. Classification (NCBI taxonomy): domain Bacteria; kingdom Pseudomonadati; phylum Pseudomonadota; class Betaproteobacteria; order Burkholderiales; family Comamonadaceae; genus Polaromonas; species Polaromonas sp. CT11-55. The sequence continues at coordinate 267,686 of NZ_JBKBEX010000001.1, forward strand.
GTTGGCGGCGGTGTCGAGGATTTGCGTCAGCGTGGCCTTGGGCAGGCCTTCGATGGACAGCAGGTGGATCAGCTCGCCGTTTTTGTTGAGTTGCGGATTTCGTCGGTACAGCACGGTGTGGACTCCTCTTGTTTTCTTATGGGTCTCGATTTGTTCTTGGGTCTTCGATCTTCGGTCTTCGGTCTTGGGGCTAGGCCTGGTGGTCCTGCACCTGGAAGCTGAACTTGCCGTCTTCGGCACGCGCCAGTTCCAGCGACTGCGAGGCCGGCAGCGCCACCCGCGCCACCGCGAGGTCGGCTTGCACCGGCAGCTCGCGCCCGCCGCGGTCCACCAGCACCACCAGCTTGACGCTGGCCGGCCGGCCGTAGTCGAACAGCTCATTGAGCACCGCGCGTATGGTGCGGCCGGTGTAGAGCACGTCGTCGACCACGACCAGGTGGGCGCCGTTGACGTCAAAGGGCAGCAGGGTCTGCCCGCTGGAAGCCAGGCCGCGCTGCGAAAAATCGTCGCGGTGCATGGAGGACGACAGGACGCCGGCCTCGCCGGCCAGGCCCAGGTCTTTTTGCAGGCGCTGCGCCAGCCAGGCGCCGCCCGAGGCCACGCCGACCAGCATGGGCGGCTGGGGATAGGACGCCAGCTGCTGGCGCATGCCGCGCAACAGGTCGCTGTACAGCGCCTCGGCGTCCAATGTCAGGCTGCTCATGGAAGACTCCTTAAAAATTGCTCGAGGATGATGCAGGCCGAGGCCGCGTCGGCGTCAAGCGCGCCGCCGGCCAGGGCCTCGGTGGTGCTGTAGCGTTCATCGACTTCGAAGACCTGCAGGCCGAAGCGGCCGCGAAGCTGGCGGGCGAACTTCTGCGCGCGCACGGTATTTTCATGGCTGGCGCCATCGGGGTGAAAGGGAATGCCGACCACCAGCGCGTCTGGCTGCCATTCCTTGATGCGCGCCTCGACGGCCTTGAGGCGGGCGTCGCCGCCTTCGGCCGCGATGGTGGCCTGCGGCGACGCGGTGCGCGTGAGCACATTGCCGGTGGCCACGCCGGTGCGCTTGAGACCGAAGTCGAAAGCCAGAAAGGTTTGGAGGCGATTCGCCTGAGAGGAAGGCATGGCCGTCAGGCTCATGCGTGGCCGGCCTCGGGAGAGAGCATCCAGCTTTGGAGGCCCAGCAACATCAGCGCCTTGTCGTAGCGCTGCTCAACCGGCGTATCGAAGATCACGCCGACGTCGGCGGCGACGGTGAGCCAGCTGTTGTCGGAAATTTCCGATTCGAGCTGGCCTTCGCCCCAGGCCGAATAACCGAGCGAGACAAACACCCGGCGCGGGCCGGCGCCTGTGGAAAGCGCTTCCAGCACGTCTTTGGAGGTGGTCATTTCAAGACCGCCGGGAATCGTCATGGTCGAGGCATAGACCGATTCATTGCCGGGCATCATGGATTCGTGGAGCACAAAACCGCGCTCGGTCTGGACCGGGCCGCCCTGGAATACCGGGGCCTGCGTGAGGTCGTCACGGCGCAGCGGCAGCTCGACCTTGTCGAACAGGTTTTTGAGGTTGATGTCGCTGGGCTTGTTGATGACCAGCCCCAGCGCGCCTCGGTCGCTGTGTTCGCACATGTAAACCACGCTCTTGGCAAACGCTTCATCGTCCATCCCCGGCATGGCGATGAGGAAGTGATGCGTGAGGTTGATCGATGCGGAATCCGTGGCCATACGCGGATTTTACGCGCATGGAAGGCCGCGGCGGGTGCCTGGGGGCGCTTTCGCTACCATCTCATCATGCAAAAGAAATACCGCGCCGGCCTGATGTGGTTCAGGCGCGACCTGCGGGCCCGGGACAACGCCGCGCTGCACCACGCGCTGAAAGCTTGTAAGCAGGTGTTTTGCGTTTTCGTGTTTGACCGGGACATCCTGGACGCCCTGCCCCGTTTCGACCGCCGCGTGGAGTTCATACACGGATCCGTGCTGAGCCTGGACGCTCAACTGCAGCGGCTGGGTGCGGCAAACGGCAAGCCGCAAGCAGGCCTCATCGTGGTGCATGGGCACGCCGGCGATGCCGTGCCGCGGCTGGCCGACGAGCTGGCGGTCGATGCGGTTTTTGCCAACCATGATGATGAGCCCCAGTCCCTTGCGCGCGACGCCGCGGTGCAGGCTGCGCTGGAAAGCCGGGGCGTGGCCTTTCACAGCTTCAAGGACCATGTCATCTTTGAGCGCCAGGAAATCTTGACGCTGGCGGGCAAGCCCTACACCGTGTTCACGCCCTATAAAAATGCCTGGCTCAGGAAAGTGGACGGTTTTTACCTCAAGCCCTACCCGGTGGAGCGTTACGGCGCGGCGCTCACGGCTGTGCCCGATGAACAGCGCGCCATCCCCTCGCTGGCCGAACTCGGCTTTGAAAAAACCAACCTGTCGGCACTCAAGATACCGACCGGTAGCGAAGGCGGAGAACGGCTTTTTGAGGAGTTCAAGGGCCGCATGGCGAACTACAAGGTGGCGCGCGATTTTCCGGCCGTCAAAGGCCCCAGCTACCTGGGCGTGCACCTGCGTTTTGGCACGATGTCCATACGGCACATGGCCGCCACGGCCCTGAGTGCCGAACAACTCGGCAGCGAAGGCGCGGCCACCTGGCTCAGCGAATTGATTTGGCGGGATTTTTATGCGCAAATCCTGAGCAACTTCCCGCATGCGGTGCACAGCGCGTTCAAGCCCGAATACGACGCGATCAAGTGGGAAAGCGGTGCCGGGGCCGACGCGCTGTTCCTGGCCTGGTGCGAGGGCCGCACCGGCTATCCGCTGGTCGACGCCGCGATGGCGCAGATCAACCAGACCGGGTATATGCACAACCGCCTGCGCATGGTGACGGCGAGTTTCCTCGTGAAGGACCTGGGAATCGACTGGCGCCGGGGTGAGCGCTACTTCGCCGAAAAGCTCAATGATTTCGACCTCTCGGCCAACAACGGCGGCTGGCAGTGGGCGGCAAGCACAGGCTGCGACGCACAGCCCTATTTCCGTATCTTCAACCCGGTCAGCCAGAGCGAGAAATTCGATGCCGACGGCAGCTTCATCCGCCGCTATGTGCCGGCGCTGGCAAAGCTGCCCGCCGCGACCATCCACAGCCCCTGGCTGGCCGCACCGCTGGAGCTGGCGGCCGCTGGCGTGGTGATGGGCAAGGACTACCCCTGGCCCATCGTGCAGCACGACGAAGCCCGGGCGTTGACGCTGCAGCGCTATGCGGTGGTGAAAAAAGCCTGAGAGCGGCTTGCGCGGGTTCCGCCTGGAAGTCCCAGGCGGAATCCTGCAAGGTCAGGCGGAGATCGCGGTCTCGGCGGCGCAGTAGTGCCGCACCAGGCTCATCAGCTCTTCTTCCGAGAACGGTTTGCCCAGGTAATGATCGACGCCGAGTTCCTTGGCGTGTTCACGATGCTTTTCAGCGATGCGCGAGGTGATCATGATGATGGGCAGGTTGTTCAGTCGCACGTCGCCGCGGATGTTGCGCGCCAGATCGAAGCCGTCCATGCGCGGCATTTCGATGTCCGACAGCACCACCGCCGGCCGCTCTTCCTGCAGGCGCTCAAGCGCCTGCAGGCCGTCAGCCGCCAGGGTAACGCGGTAGCCTTCACGCTGCAGCAGGCGCTGCGTGACGCGTCGAACCGTGATGGAGTCATCGACCACCAGAATCAGCGGAATCTGCGGGGCTGCGGGCGTCAGGGTCGGCGCTTTCGCGACGCTGCCGGTACCGGCGCTCGGGGCGGCGCCTGCCGCCGTGGCACCGGATCCTTCGAGCATGTGCGGCTCGGCGCGGTCGGTACTCCAGGCGCGGGCCTGCTGGCCGTACACCGAAGCCAGCGCCACCGGGTTGTAGATCAGCACCACCGCGCCGGAAGCCAGCACGGACATGCCGGCCAGGCCGGGCAGGCGAGACAGCTGCGGCCCGAGGTTCTTCACCACAACTTCCTGGTTGCCCAGAACTTCATCGACGTGCAGGGCGATACGCTGCGCGGCGCTTCGGAAAACCACGACAGGCGTGGTCTTGCCCTGGACTTCGCTGCTGTGCTGCGAAGCCTGCAGCAAGGCACCCGACCAGAAGAAAGGCATGGTTTCGCCGGCGATCTCCAGCGTGCCGGTGTTGTAGGCCTGCTGCAGCTCCTTGGCGGAGGCGCGGCGCACGGTTTCCACCACGTTGGCGGGCACGCCCACCGAGAGATTGCCGGCGCGAATCATCACCACCTGCGTCACGGCCGTGGTCAGCGGCAGCACCAGCTTGAAGTGGGTGCCTTTACCGGCCACGGTGGAGGTTTCAATCCGGCCGCCCAGCGAGTTGACTTCGGAGCGAACCACGTCCATGCCGATACCGCGGCCGGCCAGTTCGGTCACCTGGGCCGCGGTGGAGAAACCGGGCATAAAAATCAGGTTGGCGGCGTCGCTGTCTTCAATGACCTGGTCCGGCGCGATCATGCCGAGGCTGACGGCTTTTTCGCGGATGCGGTGCAGGTTCAGGCCGGCGCCGTCATCGCTGAAATCGACCGACACGTCATTGCCTTCCTGGCGCAAGTGGACGGTGATCACGCCGACCGGGTCCTTGCCGGCGTTGGTACGAACCTCGGTGCTTTCAATGCCGTGGGCCACGCAGTTGCGCAGCAGGTGTTCGAAGGCGGGGGTCATGCGGTCCAGCATGCCGCGGTCCATCTCGATGGTGCCGCCCAGCAGGTCCAGTTTCACCTGTTTGCCGGTTTCCTTGGAGGCCTGGCGCACCACGCGGTACAGGCGCTCGGAGATGCCTTCAAATTCCACCATGCGCGTGCGCAGCAGGTCGCGCTGCAGCTCGCGGGTCTGGCGGGCCTGGGCGATCAGGTCGTCCTCGGTGGCTTCCACCGTGCGCTGCAAGGTGCGCTGCACGGTCGCCACGTCGTTCACGGATTCGGCCATCATGCGCGTCAGTTCCTGCACGCGCGTGAAACGGTCGAACTCGAGCGGGTCGAACCCGGCCTGGGCCTCTTTGGCCTGCGCCAGGCGCGACTGCATCTGGGTTTCGGCCTGCAGCTCGATGTCGCGCAACTGCTGGCGCAAGCGGTTCAAGTTACCGCTCATGTCGTTGAGCGAGCCGCGCAGTTGGCTGAGTTCGGCCTCCAGGCGCGAGCGCGTGATCATGACCTCACCAGCCTGGTTGACCATGCGGTCCAGCAGCTGGGACCGCACGCGTATAGAGGCGTTGGCCGCTTGCCGCAAGGGCTGCATGGCCATGGCCTGAGGCGCCGGCACGGAGAGCTTGCGGGAACCGCCTGCGGCAGCAGCGGCCGGCGCGGGGCTTTCCGCGGCGGCCTCGGCAGCGTCGGGCTTTGCGGCGGCCTGCACCGGCGCGGAGACGGGCTCGGGCTGCGCAGCGGCGAGGGGGGCCAGCTGCACGGGCGCGGCGGCGGCCGCCGCATCGGCGTTGCGCAGCGCTTCGAACGCGGCTTCCATCGCGTCAAAACGGTTGATCAGGGCGTCGAACTCCGCCGAGGCCGCGGCGTCGGAGCCGAGGAACTCGATTTCGGATTCAATCCGGTGAGCCATTTCACCGAGGCGCAGGGCACCGGCAAGCCGGGCGCTGCCCTTGAGCGTATGGAGCGCGCGCAGCACTTCCATGCGCGCGCCCTGGTTGTCGGGCCGCGCGGACCACTGCCGCAACGCACCGCCCAGCTGGGGCATAAGTTCAGCGCCTTCTTCCTCAAAAATCGGGAACAGGTCGGGGTCGATGGCATCGACGGCATCGATTTCCTCGTCCTCTTCGTCCTCGAAATTTTGGGCCGCGGGCGCCGGTGTGGCCGCCCGCACCGGCGACGCGGCGACCACGGGGGGAGCGACAAACGCAACGGGCGGCGGCACGGGGGCGGACTGCACAGGCGCTGGCGCCGGTGCGGGTGCTGGCACCTCGATAAGCGGAGCTTCTTCGACGGCCTGCATCACCACCGGCTCGGGCTCGGGTTCCGGCAACGGCTCGGGCTCCACGGCCGGTTCCCGGGGCAGGACGGACTCGAACTCAGACTCAGAATCGAAATCGTACTCAGAGAAGTCAGTGCCTGGCGGCAGGACCGAGTCGGAGAAATCGAGCTGTTTGAGGCGATCAAGAACACCGGCGTCCGGCTCCTTGAGGAAGCCGGCGGCAAACTGGTGCAGCAGCCGGCGTATGTCTTCCGCCGCATCCACAAACACCTGGCCGTACTTGGCGGCGCCGTTGCGGTGATGCGCGCGGGATTGCTGCAAGGCCTGTTCCAGCGCGCGGGCCATTTCGGACAGGGCGTCGAACCCGACCGTGGCTGAGCTGCCGGCCAGGGAATGCGCCAGGGCCACGGTGGAATCGCTGACCGGCTGGTTGCGCTCCAGCGACCATTCGGCCACTTCCGTGACCAGCCGGCGCGACCATTCGTCGGCCTCGTTGAGGTAGACGTTGTAAAGCGGGATGCTGATGCGCAAAGCGCCTATGACCTTGACCTGCTCATCGCCGCCCTCGGCCGACATCGCGCTGTCGGTGGCCTCAACACGGTCCAGGGCATCAAGCGCCTCGACCTGCGGCAGGCTGGGAACGGGTTCGCTCACGGCGGCGGCCTGCGGCGGCGTGGCCGAAAAGTCGAAGTTCAGGTCGTCGGCCAGATCGGCTTTGACGGGCTCGGCCGCTTCGGCATGGAAGTGCTTGTCAAAGTCGGCGTCGGACAGCTCTATGGCTTCCGCGCTGTCCAGCTCGAGCACCGGCCCGGCATCGGCGGCCGCAACGGGCTGCGCCGGAACAGCGGCATCGCCGGAAAGTGCCGACAGGCTGTCGAAATCGATGCCCGCAATCTCGGCCGCGGGTTCGCCCACCGGCTCGGCGGGCTTGGCCGGCGCGGCAGCGTCGCCAAACACCAGATCAAAGTCCAGGTCATTGAGAGGTGCCGGCGCCTCAGCGGGCGCCGCGCTTGCGGCTTCGGGCGCACCGGCGTCCAGTTCGACGTCAGGCAGGGAGAAGGCCTCGGCGGCAGACGGCTCCGTGGCGGGAGCTGGCTCGGCGACGGCAGCAGGGGCAGCCACGGGCGCGGCCGCAGCCGCCTTGGCGCCCAGCACCAGCGGGCTGTAACGGCCTTCGGTGCGCATGGCATCGGCGCTGGCGCGGAAGACCGATGCGGACCAGGCGCCGTCCTTGTTGGCGGCGATGTCGGCGATCCAGTCGGCGAAACCGCCCATGGCTTCGCTGGACAGGGCCCTGAACTCGTCGGTGGTGGCCTTCTGGTCGGCCAGCCAGGTGTTGAGCATCTGCTCCAGCGACCAAGCGGCTTCGCCGAACTCGTTGAGCCCCACCATGCGCGAACTACCCTTGAGGGTGTGGAAAGCGCGGCGCAGGACAGTGAGCTGTGAAACGTCGGCCGGGTCGGAGGCCAGGGCAGCCAGGGCTTCCCGGCCGTTGCCTATCACCTCGCGCGCTTCCTCCAGGAAGATGTCGCGCAGGTCGTCTTCTTCAAAGTCGTCGGATTCAGCCGCGGGTTCAGGCGCGGCCGGCGCCGGCGCCACAGTGAAGGCCAACGTCGTGAGCGCCGTGGCGGCGGCGTCGGCATCACTCGTGGACACAGCCACAGCGGCCTCGCGGGCGGTTTGCGCCAGGGCGGGTTGTTCTGCCAGTGCCGCATGGGTCGCCAACGTGTCGAGCTTGATGGTGAGGCTTGCGTCGGCTTCGCCCTGGCCGGCATCCTGCACCACGGCGATGACTTCCTGGGACAGCATGTCGCTGTTGACGGTGACGGCCGAAGCGGCGCTTGCCGCATTCTGCGCACGTCCCATGAGCGGTCTGAGTTCGCCCTTCTGGTCGTCGTAGACAAACAGCTTCTTCGCCAGCGCGGGCTGGTAGTTCAGCATGTCGATCAGAAAGCTCAGGGCGCCCAGGTTGTTGCCCAGGTGCTCAAACGTACCTGCGGCGCGCGCCTGCTGTTCGTCGATTTCGGTGACCAGCATCTGCTCGACGCTGTCGCGCATGCGCAGCACAGCGTGCGAGGCTTGATCCAGGCCCAGCACGGACAGCACGCCGCGCATCTGCGACAGCTGCCCGGGAACCGCCTGGAGCGTCACCTTGTCCTGCGGATTGCGGAAGAACACATCCAGCGATTTTTCGAGCTCGCCCAGGGAGACGCGCAATTCTCCGACCACGCTGCCCATGGTCTGCTTGTCGCTGACACGGCGGTAAAGCTCTTCCATCCAGCCTTCCAGCGGCTGGGGTTGGCCACCGGCCCGCACGCCCTCCAGGCGCTCCGCGAGGTTGGCCGTGCGCACCGCCAGTTGTGGATCATTGGGATCCAGGTCGTCAAACGCGGCCTCCAGGTACAGCACCGAGGTGGCCACTTCCATGGCCAGTTCGATGCCGGGAGCCTGGCCCGAGCGCACCACGGTGTCGACGGCCTTGCTCAGGGCTTGCGCCAGCGGCTCGCTGGGCGGATGGAGCTTGAGCAGGGAATCGGTCACCAGGCTGAACTGGTCACTGACCAACTTGAATTTGTTGGCATCCCCGGCGGACAGGGCCGACCAGGTTTCCTTGGCCGAGGTGATACGCTTGCGCGCCTGGGCCAGCAGGGCCGGATCGAAGCGCCCGAACTGGACGAGTTCGTAGTCGACAGGCTTGAAGCGGTTCAGGCCGTAGGCGGAGCGCACGGCCGACAGCACAGGCGTGTCGCTGGCGCGCGCCGATACCGCCTGCGAGCAGAAAAACAGCAGGTCCTGCGCCAGGCGCTCGGAAACGGAATTGTCGCCTTTGGCCAGCGAGGCGTACTGCATCAGGATGCGGGAAGCGGCGCGCTTGACGTACAGGTCCGAGCCCAGCAGTTCGTTGGCGACCGCTTCAAAGTAAGCCGCAGCTATCTTCCAGAAGATGCGGGGCTGGCGGTCGGCCTGCCGGGTTGCGAATCCGAGGCTGAGTTCCTTGAGGCTTTTGGCGGCTTGCGGTGCCTTGCCCTTCATGATCTGCAGCACCGACTGGTCCAGCACGGCGCGCGCGCTGTCGTCGTAGTTGCGCGGCTCGCTGGCGGCCGTGAGTTCAGGTTCCAGCCAGCGCCATTCGAAAGGCCACAGGTCCGCGGGATGGATGCGATCGGCGCGCAGCAATTCCTGCACGTCGCGGTATTGGGGGAATAGGGACACGGCCGAAATCGGCTTGTCGGCCAGCACACCCTCGAGGTATTCGGTCAGGGCAAAGCTGGCCCGTTCGATCTTGCCGGCGGCTTCCTGGCTGCATTGCTCGGGCTGCTGCACGAACTTCTGCACGGCCGCTTCCATTGCACGCAGTACCAACGCGGGGCCGGCCAGGCCCACCATCTCGAGCGCGCCCACCGCCTGGTGCAGCTGCTGGCGGGCAATCCGAAGCTGGCTGGCATCCACGGCCGCGAGGTCGGAGCCGCGAGCGGCTTCGGCATCCCGCACGAAACGCTTGAGCGCCTTGGCAGCGCCATCGAGCGACTTGCGAAGTTCGTCAAGCACCCATGCGAGAGGGCCTAGGTCGTTGACGGCAAGATCGAGCTCGGCAGCGGTTGAGTTCGGGACGTTGGATTGCATAAATAGCGGGCCGGTTCTGGAATCGGTGTCAGAGGCTAAGGCGGCGGTCGGCGCACGACAGGCATACGGGCATCAGCGTCAGGCGATCTTGAATCGGGACACCGACTGACGCAGCTCTTCAGCCATGCGGGAAAGATCGCGCACCTGCTGCGCCGTGGAACGGGTACCTTCTCCGGTTTGCTCCGTCACCGCGAAAATGTGCTGGATGTTGCCGGCCACCACGTTGGCCGAAGCGGCTTCGCGGGAGGCGGAGTTGGAAATCTGCTCAATCAGGTCGGCGAGGCGGCGTGACACCTGGTCAATCTCGGTCAGCGCGGTACCCGCGTTATCGGACAGTTTGGCCCCTTCCACCACACCCTGCGTGGAGCGTTCCATAGCGGCCACCGCATCCTGCGTGTCGGTCTGAATGGCTTTCACCAGGGCCGAAATCTGGCGCGTGGCGTCTGCGGAGCGTTCGGCCAGTCGCTGCACTTCTTCCGCAACCACCGAGAAGCCTCGTCCGGCTTCACCGGCTGACGCCGCCTGGATGGCCGCGTTCAGCGCCAGCACGTTGGTCTGTTCGGTAATGTCCGAGATCAGCTCGGTAATTTCACCAATCTCCTGGGACGATTCGCCCAGCCGTTTGATCCGCTTGGAGGTTTCCTGGATCTGGTCGCGGATGGAGTTCATACCGCCGATGGCGTTCTGCACGGCCTGCAGCCCGGATTCGGCGGCGGTCAGCGATTGGCGCGCCACCTGGGAAGATTCCTGCGCCTGCGTGGACACTTCATTGATTCGGGACGCCATGTCGAGCACCGACTGGCCGGTTTCACGAATTTCGCGCAGCTGCTCGGTGGAGGCCGCCAGCAGTTCGGTAGAGGTGCTTTCCACCTGGGCCGTCGTTTGCGCCACGCGTGTTGCCGTGTTCTGCACGTTACCCACCAGCTGCCGCAACTCTTCCACCGTGTAGTTCACCGAGTCGGCGATAGCGCCGGTGATGTCCTCGGTCACGGTTGCTTCCTGCGTCAAATCGCCTTCAGCCACTGTCTGCAACTCATTCATCAAACGCAAAATGGCGGCCTGGTTGGCGTCGTTGACGCGCTTGGCGTCCTGCTCTTGCCCCTTCGCTTCCTGTCGCTGGATTTCGGCAACGGCCTGGCGTTGCTTGCTGTCCTCCACCTGCAATTTGGCCAGTCCCGCGGCGCACAGCAGCGCAAAGACGGCGGCGACTACCAGGGTCGTCAGGGCGGTGGCGCCCAAACCGGTCTGCGAGGACAGTTTGCTCTGCAGGTCTTCCAGGCCCCGGCGCAGCGGCTCGCTGTCGGCAATGATGGAGGATTGCGCTTCGCGGGCGGACACCAGGCCCTGCAAGTTGCCCAGAATGGCGCCGGCCTGTACACGCGTCTGCTCGTAGAGCGCCATCAGGGCCTCAAGGCGTTCACGGGTTTGCGGATCCTTGGAGCCGGCCAGGCGCAGCTCGGGGCTGCCTTCCTGCAGGCCCTGGGCGATTTCCTTGAAGGAGTTCAAGTCCTTACCCAGCAGGAACACGGCTTCGGGGCTCACACCCTCCATGGTCAGGAATTCGTTGGCGGACTTACCGATACGCTGGGTCAACATCACCAGCTGGCCGGAGGCGGAAATTTCCGCGGGCGCCGCATTCTGCTGGAGCTTGAGCGAGGACACGGTTTCGGCGATTTCCAGCAAGTCGGACGACTGGCGGTTGATGGTACGCAGAGCGTTGCCCACCTGCGTCAGAATGTTTTGCTGGCCCATCACGGTCTTGGCGTTCTTTTCGGCGCGCTCCATGAAGGGCGTGACCTTTTCCACGTCGGGCTGCAAGTCTTCGCTCACCGGCGCCAGGCGCAGGCTGTCTTCACCGGCCTTCAGGCCGCGCACGGTCTTGGCCAGCACGTCGGAGCTTTCGCGCACGTCGGGGAAGGCCTGGGCGCTACCCACCAGCGCCTGAGATACTGATTTCGCCAGACGCTGCGACTGCATCAGGGACTGGCCGGTTGCCGCCACCTGCTGAGCCACTTTGTCCGCCTGGTTCAGCGCCAGGAAGGTCACCGTACCCAGCACCGCCACCGACACCGCCAGGAAAAACACCAGAATTCGCTGGTGCTGGCCCATGGTCTTGCGGCCCAGCAAAGGCAGGCTCAGGAGCTCGGGACTGGCGACGGACGCCGACTCCTCGGCGCTCGCGATGCGGCTGGAGCCAAACGCATCATCATTGCCGTCCGCCTGCCGCACCGTGGCGGTCTGCAGCGAGGCCTCATCCATGGCGCCGGTCGCCAGGGGGTCCGGCGTGCCGACGGAAGCCATGTCCATGCTGTCCTCGGGCTGGACGGACTTTGTTTTAAACAGCTTCTGGATATTTTCAATAACAGACATGGTGAGCCTTCCGGGGAGAAACAGTGTGCGCTATGCGCCTATCGTCAAAAAATGCGCTTGCTGTGCAAGCAACTGAAGGTTGATTTCCTGCCAGGTCGCGCCGTTAAGGTCGACATACTGGTTGCCAAAGAAATCGGGCGCGTCGGGCGCTTTTTCGGAGAAATCGCTGAACGCGTCCTGGTTGCGCAGTCCGGAGAGCTTGTCGATCAGCAGCGCGCAGTTGACCTCCAGCGCGCTGTTGAGCGCCACAAGGCGGGAATCGGTGCGCGCGAGTTCATTTTTGGGAGGAGGTGCCTGGCCGCTCACGTAGCTGGCGAGATCCACCACGCCGAACAGGCCGCCCCGCAGGTTGGCAACGCCGGCGAACCAGTTTTGCGTGTACGGAACAGGCTGCGTGTTGACCCAGGGGAAAATTTCGCCGGACTGGCTCAGGGGAAACAGGTATTTTTTTCCGCCCGCTTCCACGGCCAGCCAGGACGCGGCGACGCCTTGCGTACGCGCAATCTGCAACCTGTCGGCCAGCCGGGTTTGTAGTTCTCTAAGGGCTTGTCTGTTCGCCATGCTTTGGTTTTACGCCGTAAATCAGCCGAGGGCCTTGATCTTGGCCATCAGCTCATCCGCATCCACCGGTTTGGTGATGTAGTCGCGGGCGCCCTGGCGCATGCCCCAGACCCGGTCGGTTTCCTGGTTCTTGCTGGTGCACATCATGATGGGGATATCGGAGTACAGCGGGTCGCGCGTGATGGCACGCGTGAGCTGGAAGCCGTTCTGGCCCGGCATTACCACATCCATGAGGATCAGCTCGGGCTTGTCTTCTGCGAGGCGCCTGAACGCATCTTCCGCATTTTCAGCAGTTTTGACCGTAAAACCGTTCTTGACCAGCAGATCGGTCAGAAACATCAATTCGGTTTTGGAGTCGTCAACTACCAGTATTTTCTTGATTGCCATCACACTACTCCTTGTTTGGCGCTGCCGAGTTCCTGAACGGTCTGCAGCAGCTGATCTTTGGTAAAAGGCTTGGTCAGGTAGTCTTGAGAGCCCACCATGCGACCGCGCGCCTTGTCGAAAACGCCGTCCTTGGAGGACAGCATCACAATGGGAACGTTGGAAAACTTCACATTGCGCTTGATAATCGCACAGGTTTGATAGCCGTCAAGGCGAGGCATCAAGATGTCGCAGAAGATCAGGTGAGGCTCGTAGTCGTTGACCTTGGAAAGGGCATCAAACCCGTCTTCGGCCAACAGCACTTCGTGCCCGCCCTGCTTCAGGAATATCTCGGCGCTACGCCGGATGGTGTTGCTGTCATCGATGACCAAAACCTTCAGTCCGGAACTGGGAATGCTCACTGCCTATGCTCCTCATGTTGCAGGTACCGGCGGCTGGCGCCGGTCCGCGATTGTCCAGGCTGGTATCCGGACATTAGATCTGAACCATTTCAAAGTCTTCCTTGCGCGCACCGCATTCGGGGCAGGTCCAGTTCATGGGCACTTGGGCCCATGGCGTCCCGGGAGCAATGCCATGTTCGGGCGCGCCGGCAGCTTCGTCGTATATCCAGCCACAAATTAAACACATCCACGTCGTTGATTGAGTCACAGCTTAAGTTGCCTTCGAATAGAATGCAACAATTGTATCGAGGCGGCGTTGCTTATTCGCGTACAAGGCAAAATCGCAGCCTATGGCAAACCCCAAAATACCTCAACTGGACAGCCGACAGCTCCAAATCGAGGACACCGACGCATCACCGGCCTGCGTCATGACATTCAATGCCAACGACCCCAGCGGAGCCGGCGGGCTGACGGCGGATATCGCCTCTATCACCTCGGCCGGCGCGCATGCACTGGCGGTTGTAACAGGCGCCTATGTGCGCGACACGGCCGAAATCTTCGACCACTTCGCCTTCGACGAAGAAGCTGTAACAGACCAGGCCCGCTCGGCGCTGGAAGACATGCCGGTATCGGCCATCAAGGTCGGCTTTGTCGGCAGCCCCGAAAACATCTCCACCATCGCCGAAATCGCCTCGGATTATGCCGATGTGCCGCTGATCGCCTACATGCCAAACCTCTCCTGGTGGGAGGAAAGCGAAATCGACAGCTATTTGGACGCCTTTCGCGAGCTGATGCTGCCGCAAACCACGGTGTTGGTCGGCAACCACAGCAGCCTGTGGCGCTGGCTGCTGCCCGACTGGCCTGGCGAGCGCAATCCCACGGCCCGCGACATCGCCAAAGCCGCCGCCGACCTCGGCGTGCCCTACACCCTGGTCACTGGCGTTCCCATGCCCGACCAGTTCATCGACAACGTGCTCGCTACGCCGCAGGCGGTGCTTTACAGTGAGAAATTCGAGCGCTTCGAGGCCGTGTTCGCCGGCGCCGGCGACACCCTGTCCGCCGCGCTCTCGGCCCTGCTGGCCAACGGCCACGACCTGCAGGCGGCCACCGCCGAAGCCCTGACCTTCCTGGACCACAGCCTGGACGCCGGCTTTCACCCCGGCATGGGCAATATCGTGCCGGACCGCCTGTTCTGGGCGCAGGCCGACGTTGACCCCGAAGACGACGAATCCGGGGAGGAAGCGGGCGATGCCAATGACGACGTCGAGCTGACGTCCAAACCCTCTCTTGACCTGCCCCCCAATGGAACCACCAAACACTAAGCCCGCAACACCCCAGGCAGCCTCTCGCAACGATGCCCTCTTTGAACGCGCCAAAAAGCTGATCCCCGGCGGGGTCAATTCCCCGGTCCGGGCCTTCAAGGCCGTGGGCGGCACGCCGCGTTTCGTGCAGCGCGCGCAGGGCGCCTATTTCTGGGATGCCGACGGCAAACGCTACATCGACTACATCGGCTCCTGGGGCCCCATGATCCTGGGCCACGGCCACCCGGCGGTGCTCGAGGCCGTGCAAAAAGCCGCACTCGAGGGTTTTTCCTACGGCGCGCCCACCGAACGCGAGGTCGAGCTGGCCGAAGAAATCGTGCGGTTGGTGCCTTCGCTCGAAATGGTGCGGCTGGTCAGCTCAGGCACGGAAGCCGCCATGAGCGCCATACGCCTGGCGCGCGGCGCCACCGGCCGCAGCAAGATCATCAAATTCGAGGGCTGCTACCACGGCCATGCCGATGCCCTGCTGGTCAAGGCCGGCTCGGGCCTGGCCACCTTCGGCAACCCGACCAGTGCCGGCGTGCCGCCCGAAGTGGTGCAGCACACCCTGGTGCTCGAATACAACCACCTGGCCCAGCTCGAAGAGGCCTTTGCCCTGCACGGCAAGGACATCGCCTGCCTGATGATTGAACCCATTGCCGGCAACATGAACTTCGTGCGCGCCAGCCTGCCTTTCATGAAACGCTGCCGCGAACTGTGCACGCAGCACGGCGCGCTGCTGGTGTTCGACGAAGTCATGACCGGTTTTCGTGTGGCCCTGGGCGGCGCGCAAAGCGTCTATGCCCGCGGCATTCCCGGCTTCAAGCCCGACATGACGGTCATGGGCAAGGTCATAGGCGGCGGCATGCCGCTGGCGGCCTTTGGCGGCACCCGCGCCGTGATGGAGCAGCTCGCCCCCCTGGGCCCGGTCTACCAGGCCGGCACGCTCTCGGGAAACCCCGTCGCCACCGCCTGCGGCCTGGCGACGCTGCGCGAAATCGCCAAACCCGGCTTTTACGAGGCCCTGGGCGAGCGCACCCGCAGCCTGGTCGCCGGCCTCACCCAGGCGGCCGCCAAGGCCGGCGTGCCGTTTTGCGGCGACAGCGAAGGCGGCATGTTCGGCTTTTTCCTGTTGAGGCAATTGCCGCAGAACTACGCGACTGTCATGACCACCGACGGGCCGTCGTTCAACCGCTTCTTCCATGCGATGCTCGACAGCGGGGTGTATTACGCACCCGCGCTGTATGAAGCGGGTTTCGTCAGCTCAGCGCACACCGCGGCGGATATCGACGCCACGGTGGATGCGGCGGCAAAGTTTTTCGCCGCGGGTTGAACCGATTGCGCCGCTCCTGGCGGCGAGGCCGGGACCCGGATTGAAAGCCGGGCCTCCTCCAACTCAGTGCCGGAAGTGCCGCACTCCGGTCAACACCATTACCACCTCGCGCTCGTCGGCTGCCGCGATAACCTCATCATCCCGCATACTCCCGCCGGGCTGGATCACGCAGGTCGCGCCGGCGTCCACCACCACGTCGAGGCCGTCGCGGAAAGGGAAAAAGGCGTCGCTCGCGACCGCCGAGCCCTGTAGCGTCAGGCCGCCGTTGGCGGCCTTGATGGAGGCGATACGGGCCGAGTCGATGCGGCTCATCTGGCCGGCGCCCACGCCCAGCGTCATGCCGTCGGCGCAGAACACGATGGCGTTGGACTTGACGTATTTCGCGACCTTCCAGGCGAACAGCATGTCGTGCAGTTGCTCCTGCGTGGGCTGCAGCTTGCTGACGACCTTGAGGTCGCCTATGGCGAGTTCGTGGTTGTCGGCGGTCTGCATCAGCAAGCCCGAGCCCACGCGCTTGACGTCCATCAGGTTGCGGCCCTGTTTCCAGGCGGTGTCGCCGCCGGGCGGCAGGTCGATCTGCAGGATGCGCACATTGACCTTGCTCTTAAAGACTTCCAGCGCTTCGGGCGTGAAGGCGGGCGCCATCAGCACTTCGACAAACTGTTTGGAGATTTGCTGCGCGGCGCGCTCGTCGAGCGGGCAATTGAGGGCGATGATGCCGCCGAAGGCCGAAGTCGGGTCGGTCTTGAAGGCCTTGCTGTAGGCCTCCAGGCCATCCTTGCCCACGGCCACGCCGCAGGGGTTGGCGTGCTTGACGATCACGCAGGCGGCGCCGTCCTTGATGAGGTCGAAGCTCTTGACGCACTCCCAGGCGGCGTCGGCATCGGCGATATTGTTGTACGAGAGTTCCTTGCCCTGCAGCTGTTTGGCCGTGACCAGCGAGCCTGGCGCAGGATACAGGTCGCGGTACAGCGCCGCCTGCTGGTGCGAGTTTTCACCGTAGCGCAAATCCTGCACCTTGATGAAGCGGCCGTTGGCCTGACCGGGGAACATGCCGTGGCCGCCGTCGGCCTGGATGCCGGAGAGGTAGTCGCTGATGGCGCCGTCATACTGGCTGATGCGGTTGAAGGCGGCCACCGACAGGGCGAACTTGGTCTTGTCGCTGAGCTTGCCGCCGGCTTTCAGTTCGGCGAGTACGCCCGCGTACTGCGAGGCGTCGGTCAGCACGCCGACGTCCTTCCAGTTCTTGGCGGCGGAGCGCACCATGGCCGGGCCGCCGATGTCGATGTTCTCGATCGCGTCTTCCAGCGTGCAACCGGGCTTGGCCACGGTGGACTCAAAGGGGTAGAGGTTGACCACCAGCAGGTCTATGGTGTCTATGCCGTGGGTGGCCAGCGCCGCCATGTGCTCGGGCACATCGCGCCGGGCCAGCAGGCCGCCATGGATCTTGGGGTGCAGGGTCTTGACGCGGCCGTCCAGCATTTCCGGAAAGCCGGTGTGGTCGGCCACCTCGGTCACCGGCAGGCCGGCGTCGGCCAGCAGCTTGGCCGTGCCGCCCGTGGACAGCAGTTTGATGCCCAGGGCGTGCAGCGCCTGCGCGAATTCGAGGATGCCGGTTTTATCGGAAACGGAAATCAGTGCGTTCATGGTGGTGTTCTCAAAAGCCCACAAGGGAGCCGGTTCGGAAGTCCGGCGGGGCGGCCGGACGCGGGGTTTATTTGATGAGCTTGTGCTCAACCAGTTTCTTGCGCAGGGTGTTGCGGTTCAGGCCCAGCCATTCGGCGGCGCGCGACTGGTTTTGCTCGGCATGCTGCATGACGACCTCCAGCAGTGGCTTTTCCACCACCTTGACCATCATGTCGTACATGCCGTCGGGCTCCGTGCCGCGCAGGTCCTTGAAATAGCCTTCCAGACTGGTGCGTACGCACTCTTCGATGTGTTTCTTGCTCATGCAGCAGCTTCTTCCCGGTTTTTATCTTTGTTCGCCCGTGCCTGCCCCGGCACGCCCTCTTCAATATCCTCGCCGGCCACGGCGGCAGCAGCGGCCGGAATCCGGTCCATCTGCGTGCCCAAGCCCTCAAAAAAATCACTGACCGCGCGCAACTGAGCGTCGCAGTCCTCCAGCAAATTCATGCGCCCGCGAAAGGCTTCGCCGCCGGGCAAGGCCTTCACGTACCAGCCGATGTGCTTACGCGCGGTGCGCACGCCGGTGAATTCACCGTACAGATCGTAGTGGTCGCGCAAGTGGTCGACCAGCAGGCGCTCCACCTCAACCACCAACGGCGGCGCAAGATGCGTGCCTGTGGCCAGGAAATGCGCCACCTCGCGGAAAATCCAGGGCCGGCCCTGGGCCGCGCGGCCAATCATCACGGCGTCGGCGCCGGTGCGGGCCAACACGTCGCGGGCTTTCTCGGGGCTGTCGATGTCGCCGTTGGCCACCACTGGAATGCGCAGGGCGGCCTTGACGGCGGCGATGGTGTCGTATTCGGCCGCGCCCTTGTACCCCTGCTCGCGCGTGCGGCCGTGCACGGTGACCATTTGCACGCCGGCGTTCTCGGCGGCGCGGGCAATCACCAGCGCGTTTTTTTCGGCCTGGCACCAGCCGGTGCGCATCTTGAGGGTGACGGGAACACCCCGCGGCACGCAGGCCGCGACGACGGCCTCAACGATCTGCAGCGCCAGGGTTTCGTCCTGCATCAGGGCCGAGCCGGCCCACTTGTTGCAGACCTTTTTGGCAGGGCAACCCATGTTGATGTCGATGATCTGCGCGCCGCGGTCTATGTTGTAGGCGGCGGCTTCGGCCATCATCTGCGCGTCGGTGCCGGCGATTTGCACGGCGATGGGAGCAGCCTCGCCTTCATGGTTGGCGCGGCGCGAGGTCTTCAGGCTGTCCCACAGGTCCTTGCGCGAAGTCACCATCTCGCTGACGGCGTAGCCCGCGCCCAGCTTCTTGCTGAGCTGGCGAAACGGCCGGTCCGTCACGCCGGCCATGGGCGCGACAAACAGGTTGTTTGCCAAAGCGTAGGGGCCGATGTTCATGGGATGGAGGACGGGGGCTTGCTGAAAAAGGAGGCACGATTGTACCTGCCCAAAATTTCAGCAATTGAAATTTGCACACGGACTTGTAAGTGTCTTCCCGACAAGCCGGGACGCTCCGCCCTGCCTATACTCGAATGCATATATGGAAGCCTGGATTCACCGCCTGATAGAAATTTTGGCCTTGCCCGAGTACGGCCTGAGCACGGTCTTCGTGGTGTCTTTCATTTCGGCCACCCTGCTGCCGCTGGGTTCGGAGCCCGTGGTCTTCGGGCTTGTCAAACTCAACCCAGCCATGTTCTGGCCGGCGGTGTTGATCGCCACCGCGGGCAACACGCTGGGCGGCGCGCTCGACTGGTGGATGGGCTACGGCGCCCACAAGGTGGTGGACAAATACCAGCATTCCTCGCACCATGGCCGCGCGATACGCTGGCTGGAAAAGCTGGGGCCCAAGGCCTGCCTGCTGGCCTGGCTGCCGGTGGTGGGCGACCCGCTGTGCGCAGTCGCTGGCTGGCTCAAGTTTCCGTTCTGGCCATGCCTGGCTTACATGGCGGTTGGAAAGTTTGCGCGCTACTTCCTGATGACAGGCAGCCTTATCTGGGCGTTTCCCGGCGTGGTGACCGGTTAAAAAACAGAAAACTCAGAAGCGCTGGTGCGGCAGCAAATAGCGCCACTGGCCGGGCTGCAGCTGGCTCATGGCCACACGGCCTATGCGCAGCCGCTTCATGCCTTGCACCGTGAGGCCCACGCTCTCGCACATATAGGCGATCTGCCCCGGCACTTCGCCCTTGAGGGCAAAACGCAAGCGGGTTTCGCTTTGCCAGCTTACCTTGGCCGGCGGCAGCAGCGCGCCCTTGAACGTGAAGCCGTGATCCACACGGTTGAGCCGCTCCAACCCGCCGGGCTTGATGTCTCCGCTGACATCAACGACGACTTCATGCTCCATCACGCGGGCGTCTTCACGCAGCTTGCGCGTTACGCGCCAGTCCTGCGTCAGCACCACCAGCCCGCTGGCCGGCGTAGCCAGGGGCGTCACCAACTCCACCGACGAAAAATGTTTTTTGAGCGGGCGAATGCCGGAGCTGTCGCCGGGCGACTGCGTGGCGGGCGACAGCAACGCGGCCAGGGAAGCCGCGCCGCCGTCCTGTCCGGCCTCATAGCCCACGGGCTTGTGCAGCAACAAGGTCACGGGTGCCAGCGCCAGCAGGCTGGCATCCTTGGCCAGCGTGATCTGCTGGTCGAGCACGCGGAACTGCGGCTCTTCAATGATGACGCCATCGACGCTGACCCAGCCGCCCTCGATGTACTGCTCGGCCTCGCGGCGCGAGCAGGACAGCATTTCGGCCAGGCGCTTGGCGAGGCGAACGGGTTCTGTCATCGCGGCGGGACCGTCATGGCGTGAAAGAGAAATCAGCCTTGCGCCGCCACCACGCCGATTTCAACGTGGTACTTGGCCGCTGCCAGGCGCGGACTCATGACCGTGGCGCGCGCCGGCGTGGCGCCCGGAACCACCCATGCTTCCCAGGCGCGGTTCATTTCACCGAAGCTGTCCATGTCGGTCAGCCAGATGGTGGCGCTCAACAGGCGCGACTTGTCGCTGCCGGCGGCCGCCAGCAGGCGGTCGATATTGGCCAGGATGCTGCGGGTCTGCTCATACACGCCGGGGCCGGCGTCGTCGCCGGCCACCTGGCCCGCAAGGTAAACGGTCTTGTTGTGGACGACGGCCTGGGACATGCGTGGGCCGGTTTCGATGCGCTGGATGGACATGGTGTTCTCTTTCAAAGCGAGTGTTTAACGGGACGGCTTGTTCAACAAGCCGGTGACGGCACCGCCGGGCGCCAGATTCAAACAGCCCTGGCGCGGGCATGTTGCGACGCGGGCCGCCCCACGCATTGTGGCGCGACTTGCATCACGCCGCCGGCCGTGGGGCTTTATCAAGCTGTGCGCTGCCGGTGCACGCCGGCAGCTTTGCCGCTCAGTTGCTGAACAGGAAGTTCATCACGTCGCCGTCCTTGACGACGTATTCCTTGCCTTCGCTGCGCATCTTGCCGGCATCCTTGGCGCCTTGTTCGCCCTTGTAGGCGATGTAGTCGGCAAACGCGATGGTCTGGGCGCGGATATAGCCCTTCTCAAAATCGGTATGGATCACGCCGGCCGCCTGCGGGCCGGTGTCGCCGACATGGATGGTCCAGGCGCGCACTTCCTTAACGCCCGCGGTGAAGTAGGTCTGCAGGCCCAGCAGCTTGTAGGCGGCCAGGATCAGGCGGTTCAGGCCCGGCTCGTCCTGGCCGATCTCGGCGAGGAACATTTTTTTGTCTTCCTCCTCCATGTCGGCCATTTCGGCCTCCATCTTGGCGCAGATCGCCACCACCGGCGCCTTCTGCGCCTCGGCGTAGGCCTTCAGGCGGTCCAGCAGAGGGTTGTTGTCAAAACCGTCTTCGGCCACATTGGCCACGAACATGGCGGGCTTGGCGGTGATCAGGAAGAACTGCTTGAGCAGCGGCAGCTCTTCCTTGCTGAAGTCCAGGGTCCGTACCGGCTTGCCCTCATTGAGCGCAGCCTGGCATTTTTCGAGGATGACGACCAGCTTGGCGGACTCCTTGTCGCCCGAGCGCGCGACTTTGGTCACGCGCTGCAGGGCTTTTTCGACGGCGGCCAGGTCGGCCAGGCAGAGTTCCGTCTGGATCACCTCGATGTCGGAGATCGGGTCCACCTTGCCCGCCACATGCACGACGTTGTCGTCCTCAAAGCAGCGCACCACATTGATGGTGGCATCGGTTTCCCTGATGTGGGCCAGGAATTTGTTGCCCAGGCCTTCACCCGTGCTGGCGCCCGCCACCAGGCCGGCGATATCCACAAACTCGACGATGGCCGGAACAATGCGTTCAGGCTTGACGATCTCCGCCAATTGGGCCAACCTCGGATCGGGCACTTCCACAATGCCGACATTCGGCTCTATGGTGCAAAAAGGGTAGTTCTCGGCCGCGATCCCCGCTTTGGTCAACGCATTGAAAAGGGTGGATTTTCCGACGTTAGGCAAGCCTACAATGCCGCACTTCAAACTCATGAGAAACCTTCAAAAACAGGCTGAGAAGTGTATTCGATGCGCGCTCGGCCAGGGTTGGGGTGCTTTGCGGCAGGTCTTCGCCACCCTTTTGCTGGGCGGGTCTTTGCTGCTGCAGGCCGGGCCGGCGCAGGCCCAGCCGGTCATGGCCCTGAGCGATGCGAACCCGGTCATGGACGCGCGCACCAGCGGCCTCATGTGGATAGACACCAGCGGCCAGGCCAGCATTGAGCAAATTACCGGTGCCGGCAAGGCGGGCGCCGCCTTCGTGCCGCCGGCCGCGGACACCATTCATTCGCTGGGCCCCCAGGCGGCGCTGTGGCTGCATTACCGCTTTGCCAGGTCTTCCGGCTCGCGCCAGGACTGGCTGCTGTCCTTTCCCCTGCCCTTGCTGGACCTGGCGACCGTGTACCAGCGCACCGGCGCAGCGGGCTGGACCTCCCAGACCGCTGGGGACACCCTGGCGGTCTCCAGCTGGCCCGAGCCCGGCCGCTACGGGCAGTTCGAGCTCAAGCTGCCGGACGACGGCGTGCACGACGTCTACGTGCGCATACAGCACCAGACGGAAGTCAGCATTCCGATCCAGGTCAGCACGCGCAGCAGCCTGGCGCAGCGGCTCCAGCTGGAGTACCTGGCCATCGGCGTGGTGTTCGGCGCGCTGGTACTGCTGATCGTCGCCTGCGTGGTGCAAAGCTGGGTCTACCGCGACAAGGCCTATGGCTGGTATGCCGTTTACGCGTCCATCATGGCACTGGTGGTGGCGGCCTGGACCGGCGTGGCCGGCCATCTGCTGTGGAGCAACTTCAGCGCCTGGAACAACATGGCACAGGGCTGCCTGGCCATCCTGGGCGGCGGCTCGGCGCTGCTGGTCGTGCACCATCTGTGCGGCGCGGGTTCACGCCACAGGTGGTTTGAGCGCCTTGCCTATTGGACCGGCGCGGCCGGCGTGCCGCTGGCCCTGCTCTATCTTATTTTGGAGCGCGGCCTGGGCGTACGCCTCATCAGCGCTTACCTGGTCGCGGTGGTTGTCATGGGGATAAGCCGGGCTTACATGACCTGGCGGCGCCAGGATGTCGTCGGCTTCTGGGTGTTCGCGGCCTTCGTCCCGCTGGGGCTGGTGACGCTCATGACCGTCACCAGCATCCTCGGGCTGTTTTCGGTATCGTGGCTGTCCCAATACGGCTTGATGGCGGCGCTGGCGATTGAGGTGCCCCTGCTGCTGGTGGCGCTGAACATGCGTTCGCGCGAACGCCATGCGGTGGAAGCGCGAGAGCAGGCGATGTCCAGCCAGGACGCGCTCACCGGCCTGCTGGCCGCCCACCTTTTCCACGACCGCTTCAAACAGGTGGTGGGACGGGCACAGCGCTACAAAGAGCCGGCCGCGGTGGTCTACATCGAACTGGTCAACTACCGCTACATCAAGAAGACCTGGGGCACGGCCGTGGCCGAGCAGAGCCTGCTGCGCAGCGTCATCAAGCTGCGCCGCATCCTGCGTGACGTCAACACGGTGGGCCGCATCGACGAAGCCCGCTTCGGCCTGATCCTCGAAGGCGTTTCATCGCGCGCGCCCGTCACCGACCTGGCAGCACGCCTGATCGCCGCCGGCCTCATGCCGCTCAAAGGGCTGAAACCGGAGGTGGTGCTGCAATTCCATGTCGCGGGCGTACTCTTTAGCGAGCGCATGGGAAGCCATGAAGAGATATCGGCCGCGCTGGCCGACCTGCTGCACAGCATGGCGGCCCGCACCCGCCGCCCCATCCGTTTCCTGGAGCCGGAGCTGACCCATCCCATGCCGCTGGCGACAGAGTCAGGCTTTGACGGCGCCGATGATTCAGGACCCCAGGCGCCACACGCAGCCCATGCGGCCCATGCCCCGGCGCCGCTACGGGCGGTCAAAAGTCACTCAAACCGGTAGCTGGCGCCCACCGCCTGGCCCACCTTGAGCTGGTGGTCAATGCCGGCCAGCACAATGGCATTCATGCCGAAGGTCAGCGCGCCGTTGACGCGCGGATCCTGCCGGTAGGTCTGCAGCATGTCGCCCACCTCGGGGCTGCTGGTCGCCGTGGCCGGGTCGATATTGGGAATCGGGCAACGCGGGCAGGGCTTGACGGGCTTGAGCTGCGCCGGGCCCTGCTGCGTCGCGATCTGCAGCAGGTCGACGCGGTCCTCGTCGTGCGGCGCCAGGCCCTGGTCGCCGATTGCATCACCCAGCACGATGTTGGGGCGAAAGCGCTCCATGCCCACGGCGGCTGCGCCCGAAGCCACCAGTTTTTCATTGAATTGCGCCAGCGAAGCCTCGCTGAGCACCAGCAGCGAATAGCCGTCGCTGAACTGGTTGAGCGCCTCCAGGCCGCCTGTCCACTCGGTGTTGCAAACCCGCTTGTGTTCCGGGTCGAAGCGCACCAGGCGCGCCGTGCGGCCCAGGAAATCGCTGAACCACTGGGCGGCAATGGGGCCCATGTCATAGGCCTGGACCTCGTCCTTCCAGACCTTCACGCGCACCGGCTCCTCGACCTGGTCCAGGGCGATATGCAGGGCCAGCATGCCGGGCGCGCGCAGCACCATGTCGTGGTACCTCAGCTGCGGCTTGATCAGCGCCATGCGCGGCAATTCGCGCTGCGTGAGGAAATGCCCTTTGTCGTCCACCACCATCCAGGCGCGGTCGAACTCCAGCCCGGTCTCGGTCAGCAAGGCCTCCTGCACCTGTACGCCGGCGCAGGATTTGACCGGGTACACATAGAGGCGCGAGATCACCGCGTTCAGGTCAAAAGCGGCATCGGCCGTCGCGGGGCTTGCCGGTGTGTCGTTCAATGCGTGGCTCACGTCGTCAAATCCTTGTAAATGCGGGAAAGCTCGAAATATTGCGGTTAGGGGGCTGGCCCGGAACGCCGATTTTGCACTGCCTTCTAAAATGGGGCATGTCCAAGACTTTTGATGTCTGTATTCGCGGTGACGGCGTGGTAGGCCGCACGTTGGCCTTGCTGCTGGCGCGCGAGCGTTTGCGCGTGGCGCTGGTCGCCCGCCCTGAAAAAACCGCGGGCGCACACCCCGTCGATGTGCGCGCCTACGCCCTGAACAGCGCCTCGCGCGGCGTGCTGGAAGCCCTGCGCGCCTGGCCCGAAGCGGCCTTTGCCACGCCGGTGCTGGAAATGCAGGTCTGGGGCGACGACGGCGGCAAGCTGGATTTCACCGCACGCAGCGTAGGTCAGGACGCGCTGGCCTGGATTGTGGATGTCCCGGCGCTGGAGCAGCAACTGGTGCAGGCGGTGCGCTACCAGCCGCAGATTGAAACCGTGGCCGAGCCGGCCAAAGCCGCTCTGCAGGTCATCTGCGAAGGCCAGAAAAGCGCCAGCCGCGACGAATTCGGCCAGCTGCGCCCGGTCAACTGGACGGTCAAGCCCTACCCTCAAAAAGCCATTGCCGCCCGGCTGGAGCTGGGCATACCCCACGGCGGCGTGGCGCGCCAGTGGTTCACCGGCGGCGATATCCTGGCTTTGTTGCCCTTATCCGGCGGCCAGGGGAACTTGGCGGCGCTGGTGTGGTCAGTCTCTGTGGAACGCGCCAGCGAGTTGGAAAAACTGTCGCCTGAAGAATTCTGCAAAGCACTGGAAGCCGTGTGCGGCCGGGAAGCCGGCAGCTTGCGGCTGACCAGCGAGCGAGCCAGTTGGCCGCTTTCGCTGTCAAGTGCCGGGCATTGGGTAGGCCCGGGCTGGGCGCTGGCGGGCGATGCGGCGCACACAGTGCACCCGCTGGCGGGCCAGGGCCTGAACCTGGGCCTGGCCGATGCGGCCTGCCTGGCCGGTGTGCTGGCGCAGCGCGAATACTGGCGCGGGCTGGGTGACGAAAAATTGCTGCGCCGCTACGAAAGGGCCCGCAAGGCCGACGTCGCGGCCATGGGCGCGGTGACCGATGGTTTGCATGGGCTGTTCGCGCAGACCGGTGGGCGCTGGCAGGCTTTGCGCAACTGGGGCATGAAGGGCTTTGAACGCAGCGGTTTCCTGAAAAACTGGCTGACGCGGCAGGCCGCGGGTTTATAGAGATTTGAGACAGAGAAAGACACTGGAACCGACATGAAATTCTTGAGATCAATCGCCGTGTTCGGCTTGCTGGCATGCAGCCTGGTTCCATCCTTCGCGCAGGAAGCCGTCATCCGCAAAAATCTGTCTGAAAAATTCCCGGCGTTCGCAAAAATCGACGAAGTCAGCAAGACACCGATGAATGGCCTCTATGAAGTGCGCGTCGGTTTTGACCTTTTCTACACCGACGAGCAAGGCAACTATTTGTTGCAGGGCAACCTCATGGACGTGAGGGCGCGCCGCAATTTGACCGAGGAGCGCATCTCAAAGCTCAGCGAGGTGGATTTCGACAAGCTGCCCCTGGCAGACGCCTTCCGGATCGTGCGCGGCGACGGCAAACGCAAGCTGGCGGTGTTCGAAGACCCCAACTGCGGTTACTGCAAGCACTTCGAGCGCGATCTGAGCACGGTCAACAACGTCACCGTCTACCTCTTCCTATACCCCGTGCTCGGGCCGGACTCCATCGCCAAGTCGCGAAACATCTGGTGCGCCAAGGACAAGCCCAAGGCCTGGAACGACTGGATGTTGCGCAACACCGCGCCCGCCAACGCCGAGTGCGACATCGCCGCCCTCAAGAGAAACCGCGAGTTCGGCCAGAAATACAACATAACCGGAACGCCCACCCTGATTTTTGCCAACGGCTCGCGCGCACCCGGCGCCATCAGCGCGGAAGAAGTCGAAAAAATGCTGGTCGCCAAAACCCCCTAAGAACCTGTTATTAACGCGGACCTGGGGTATTCTGTGCGCAAGATGCCAGGCCCCACAAAAAATATCCTCCCCCCTGTCCGCTATCGCGTCGAAATCGGCGACCTTCACGCCCATCTCTTTCGCGTCACCCTCACTATCGCCCAGCCTGACGCGCTGCAGCGGGTTTCCTTGCCCGTCTGGATTCCCGGCAGCTACCTGGTGCGGGAATTCTCCAAAAACCTGCAAAAACTCGAGGCCCGGCAGGCCGGCACTACGCCGCTTCCCGTGGAACAGCTCGACAAGTGCACCTGGCAGGTTCAATGCTCGCCGGCCAGGCCGCTGGTGCTGCGCTACGAGGTATATGCCAACGACAACTCGGTGCGCACCGCGTGGCTGGATGCGCACCGCGGCTTCTTCAACGGCACCAGCCTGTGTCTGAAAGTGCAGGGCCGGGAAAAGGCCGAACACCTGCTGGAGGTCCCGGCGCCCAAGTCGCTCAAAGGCTGGTCGCTGGCCACGGGCCTGGCGCCGCGCGACACCAACAAGCAGGGCTTTGGCAGCTATGCGGCGGCCGACTACGACGAACTGGTCGATTGCCCGGTGGAAATGGGCGCCTTCTGGAGCGGCAGTTTCACGGCACGCGGCGTGCCGCACCGCGTGGTGGTGGCGGGCGCCACGGCCAGTTTCGACGGCGCCAGGCTGCTGGCCGACACGCAGAAAATCTGCGAAACCGAAATCCGCTTCTGGCACGGCGCCAAAAAAGCGCCCTTTCGCGATTACCTGTTCATGCTCAACGCCGTCGACGACGGCTATGGCGGGCTGGAACACCGCAACTCCACCGCGCTGATCTGCAAGCGCCAGGACCTGCCGCGTGTGGGCGAAGCACGCAGCACCGAGGGCTACACCACGCTGCGCGGCCTGATCAGCCACGAGTACTTCCACACCTGGAACGTCAAGCGCCTGCGCCCCGCGGAATTTGAAAGTTACGACTACACCGGGGAAAACTACACCCGCATGCTGTGGTTTTTCGAGGGCTTCACCAGCTACTACGACGACCTCTTCCTGCGCCGCGCCGGCCTGCTGGACAACGCCGGCTACCTCAAGCTGCTCAACAAGACCATCAACCAGGTCATGCAGACCCCGGGCCGCCTCGTCCAGTCGGTGGCCGAGGCCAGCTTCGATGCCTGGGTCAAGTACTACCGGCAGGATGAAAACACGCCAAACGCCACCGTGAGCTACTACACGAAGGGCTCGCTGGTGGCGCTGTGCTTTGACCTCACGCTGCGCGGCGAGGCCAGGGAGCACCGGCGCGCCAAGGCCGGCACGCTGGACGACGTGATGCGCGCCCTCTGGCTGCGCTGCAAGGCCGGTCCCATGCGCGAGGCCGATTTCGCGGAAGAACTCGCGGCGGCCGGGCACAGGCCGTACGCGGCGGAACTCGCCCGCTGGGTCCACGGACGGGACGAGCTGCCGCTCAAGGCGCTGCTGCAGCAGCACGGCGTGGCGGTGTTGGAAGAGCCCGCGCAGCTGGCCCACCGGTTGGGCCTGCGCGTGGGCGAAAGCCAGGGCGTGGTGCAGGTCAAGACGGTGCTGCGCGGCGGCGCTGCCGAACGAGCCGGCTTTGCGGCCGGCGATGAATGGCTGGGACTGGAGCCTGCCACCAAAGCCGCGGCGCGTGGCATGGACGGCGGCTGGCGCATGAGCCGCCTCGACGACCTTACCCACTACGCCGGCGAGGCCAAAAAAGTCATCGCCCTGGTATCGCGCGACAAGCGCTTGATGCGACTGGAGCTGGCCATGCCGCCGGCGCTGACCACCTGGCGCCTGGCAGTTCAGGACGCCGCGCTGATGGACCAATGGCTGGGGCCCAAAGCCTGAGGCCTATTCGCCCTTGAAGGCCGCGGGGCGCTTTTCCAGGAAAGCAGCCACGCCCTCAAAATAATCGTGCGTGCGACCCAGGGCCGACTGCATGTCGCGCTCCGCATCCAGCTGTTGGTGCAAGGTCCGGGTGATGCCTTCGCGCATCAGCTGCCGTGTGGCCACCAGGGCCCGGGTGGGCAGTGCGGCGAGCCGCTGCGCCAGCGCCACGGCGGCGGCCAGCGGGTCGTCCGCCACATCCCAGACCAGCCCCCACTCTTTGGCCTGCTCCGCAGGCAGCTTGTCGCCCGTAAGCGCCAGGCCCATGGCACGGGCCAGCCCCAGTTTTTGCACCAGCAACCAGCTGCTGCCCGCATCGGGCACCAGGCCTATCTTGCTGAAGGCCTGGATAAAACTCGCGCCGGGCGCGGCCACCGCCATATCGCAGCTCATGGCCAGCGAGGCGCCTGCCCCCGCGGCCACACCGTTGACGGCGGCCACCGTGGGCATGCGCAGCCCCAGCAGCCGGCGCGCCGTGGGGTTGAAAGCCTGGTCGATCAGCGGGCCCGGGTCTGCGCGTTCGACCAGGCCGGGGCCAGGCGCGAAATCAAATTCCGACAGGTCGGCACCGGCGCAAAAGCCGCGGCCGGCGCCAGTGACCACCACGGCGCGCACTTGCATGTCGGCCTCGGCCCGGTCCAGCGCGGCCCAGAGCTCGCGGTGCATTTGCCGCGTAAAACTGTTGAGCGCCTGCGGGCGGTTCAGCGTGATGACGGCCACGGCGCCTTGCGTGGCGTACAAAACGGCGGGGTCGGCACTAGCGGGGGAATCGGTCATGGCGGGGCTCTCCTGCCTCGAATCTAGCACTCGCGGCGGGTCGGGGGCGCGGTCCCGGCTCATGGCATCATTGCCCCAGCACTTCCCGCCCCAGCACTCCCGTATTCCCGGCAAAGGACTTCTTTCATGACCTACGAAACCATTGAAACCCGCACCGAAGGCCCGGACGGCCGCAAAGTGGCCATCGTCACGCTGAACCGGCCCAAACAGCTCAACGCCCTGAACGACCAGCTGATGGACGAACTGGGCCAGGCGCTCAAAGGCTTTGACGCCGACGAGGGCATAGGCTGCATCATCCTGACCGGCAGCGAAAAGGCCTTTGCGGCCGGCGCCGACATAGGCGCCATGGCCACTTACACCTTTGCCGACGTCTACAACAATGACTACATCAGTCGCAACTGGGAGCAGATTCGCAGCGTGCGCAAGCCGGTGATCGCCGCCGTCAGCGGATTCGCCCTGGGTGGCGGCTGCGAACTGGCCATGATGTGCGACTTCATCATCGCCGCCGATAACGCGCGCTTCGGCCAGCCCGAGATCAAACTGGGCATCATTCCGGGCGCCGGCGGCACACAGCGGCTGCCGCGCGCGGTGGGCAAGTCCAAGGCCATGGACCTGGCCCTGACTGGCCGCATGATGGACGCCCAGGAAGCCGAGCGTTCGGGCCTCGTGAGCCGCGTGGTGCCGCTGGACAAGCTGATGGACGAGGCCCTGGGCGCCGCCCTCATCATCTGCGGCTTCGGCCAGACCAGCCTCATGGCCGCCAAGGAAGCCGTCAACCGCGCCTTTGAAAGCGGCCTCAGCGACGGCGTCATGTTCGAGCGCCGCCTGTTCCACGCGCTGTTTTCCACCGAGGACCAGAAAGAAGGCATGGACGCCTTTGTGAACAAACGCAAACCCGTTTTTAAACATAGGTGAGCCACAAGCAGCAGGGACCGCGGGACTGGCTTTGCCAGACCGCGGGCGCCGCCCCCTCAAGGGGAGGAACAAGCTATACGAAGTGAGCTTGGACGGGGGTGGATTTATACCTTCGGTTTTGGCTATAATATTAGGCTGTCGGTCGTATAGCTCAGTTGGTTAGAGCGCAGCATTCATAATGCTGATGTCGGTGGTTCAAGTCCACCTACGACCACCAAGAATGCTTTCAAAGCCCCAGAGGGTCCCCTCCCCTGGGGCTTTGTTCTTTGTGTTCTTGGCCTTTGCGGGTCTTTTATGACGCGCCTTGGCCATTCTTTGCTATCCTTTTGATATTCAACAGCCTCTGGACACATACCATGAACCGCTGCAACTTCTGTCTGACTCCCTTCCTCCTGGCACTGGCCGCCTCTGCCGCCCTGGCCCAGACTGACCAGAGCACCCAGGCCGTCCAGGCCACGTCTTCCACGGAAGCCGTCAAGCCCAACGTCAGGCAATTCCCCGCCAAGGCGGTTCGCGGCGAAATGGTGGTGCTGGCGCCGCCCGTGATTTCCATCGACGGCAGGCAGGAACGACTCTCGGTGGGCGCGCGCATACGCGACGCCAACAACCATTTCACGCTGTCGGCGCCCTTGTTGAACAAGCCCTTGCTGGTGAACTACGTGCGCGACAACACCGGCCTGGTGCATGAAGTCTGGATCCTCAACGCGGAAGAGGCCAAGGAAAAACGGCCGGGCGGCACCGCCACGCTGTTCAACTTCAACACCGACAGCGCTACCAAGGCGCCGGTGGACAACGGCAAGACGCCGTACGACCAGTTGCCCACCTACAAGCGCTGAGTTCCCCCGCCCGGGCTTTGCCGTTTCCACGGCATTTCCCCTTTCTTCACGGGGCCCGGGCCCCCCCTTAACAGCGAATCCAACGGCCGAGCGCCAGCAGATCATGAGCAAAAAAGTCTTTATCAAAACCTTCGGCTGCCAGATGAACGAGTACGACTCGGACAAGATGTCCGACGTGCTGCGCGCCGCCGAGGGCTATGAGCCCACGCAGGACATGGAGCAGGCCGACCTGATTTTGTTCAACACCTGTTCGGTGCGCGAAAAGGCGCAGGAAAAGGTCTTCAGCGACCTGGGCCGCGTCAAGCACCTGAAGGAAAAAGGCGTGCTGATCGGCGTGGGCGGCTGCGTGGCCAGCCAGGAAGGTGCGGCCATCATCCAGCGCGCGCCCTATGTCGATGTGGTCTTCGGCCCGCAAACCCTGCACCGCCTGCCGCAGATGCTGGCCAGCCGGGCCCGCCTGGGCAAGCCGCAGGTCGACATCAGCTTCCCCGAGATCGAAAAATTCGACCACCTGCCGCCAGCGCGTGTCGAAGGCGCCAGCGCCTTCGTGAGCATCATGGAAGGCTGCTCCAAATACTGCAGCTACTGCGTCGTGCCCTATACCCGCGGCGAAGAGGTCTCGCGGCCTTTTGAGGACGTGCTGGTCGAGGTTGCCGGCCTGGCCGACCAGGGCGTCAAGGAAGTCACCCTGCTCGGGCAGAACGTCAACGCCTATCGCGGCCCTATGAGCACGCGTATCGGCGGCACCGCCGAGATAGCCGACTTTGCGACCCTGCTTGAATAC
The DNA here is from genome assembly GCF_047303325.1 of Polaromonas sp. CT11-55. NCBI lineage: Bacteria > Pseudomonadati > Pseudomonadota > Betaproteobacteria > Burkholderiales > Comamonadaceae > Polaromonas > Polaromonas sp. CT11-55. Next base: position 299,646 of record NZ_JBKBEX010000001.1, read on the forward strand.
GTGTCCGACATCCCGGGGATCGAGCGCATCCGCTACGTGACCAGCCACCCCAACGAGTTCACGCAAAGCCTGATCGACGCCTATGCCAGGCTACCCAAGCTGGTGAACCATCTGCACCTGCCGGTGCAGCACGGCTCCGACCGCATCCTGATGGCGATGAAGCGCGGCTACACCGCCATGGAATACAAAAGCACCGTGCGCAAGCTGCGTGCCATCCGCCCCGACCTGGCCATGAGCAGCGACTTCATCGTCGGCTTTCCCGGCGAAACCGAGGACGATTTCAACAAGCTCATGAAGTTGATCGACGAGGTCGGCTACGACACCTCCTTCAGCTTCATCTACAGTCCGCGCCCCGGAACGCCGGCCGCCGCGCTGCACGACGACACGCCGCACGAAGTCAAGCTGCGGCGGCTGCAGCACCTGCAGGCCACCATCGACGACAGCGTGCGCGCCATCAGCGCCAGCCGCCAGGGCACGGTGCAGCGCATCCTGGTCGAAGGCGCCTCGCGCAAGGACCCGACCGAACTCATGGGCCGCACGGAATGCAACCGCGTGGTCAACTTCAAGGGCCAGCCGCGGCTGATCGGCCAGATGGTCGACATCACCATCACCCAGGCCACGCAGCGTTCGCTGCGCGGCGAAGTCCTGACGCGGGACGTCCCCGTCGCGGCCTGAAGCCGCCTTGCTCAAATACCCGACACGCATGCTGCAGCGATTTTCGTTTCGGCAACTGCTGGTAATCGCTTTCCTGCTGATTGCCGCGCTGCTGGGCGCCGCCTCGCTGCGGGCGCTGTTCACCCTGGAAGAACTCTCGCTGCAAAGCCGCGACAATGCCTCGCGGGCGCTGGAGCTCAGCCGCGCGGCGCAGTCGCTCAGCGAGCGCAGCGTCTCCATGGAGCGCACGTCGCGGCAGTCGGTGGTGCTCGACGACCGGGTGCTCAGGGAACGTTTTTCCGAAGAACTGAAGGAGGCTGGCGACATCCTGGCGACGCTGGCTCGTGAGGACATTCCCGCCGTCAGGGCCCGGCAATGGCGCGCCCACCTGCAGGCAATTGCCGGCCTGCTGACCGGCCCGTCCGACACCGCGCTGGACCGCGAGCGCCAGCTGGCGCAGGAGTTCCGCGAACTGGAAGGCATCAATGCCGCCATCGCGGTGCAGGTGCAGCAAGCCATACAGCAGCGCAACAAATCGCTGGAGGGCAAGCTGGAGGCCAGCCGGCAGCGCCTGACGCAGCAGGTGACCTGGGCCATTGTGCTGGCGGTCGTCATGGCCCTGGCCTTCGGTGTGTGGTTCACGCTGCCGCTGCGCCGCCTGGAAAACGCCATCGTGGGCCTGGGCGAAAACCGGCTCGGCCAGGTGATCGCCATCCAGGGGCCGGCCGACCTGGCGCTGGTCGGGCAGCGGCTGAACTGGCTGCGCCTGCGGCTGGTCGAGCTGGACGCCGACAAGTCGCGCTTTCTGCGGCACATTTCCCACGAACTCAAGACGCCGTTGGCCTCGCTGCGCGAAGGCGTATCGCTGCTGGAAGACGGCGTGGCCGGCGCGTTGAGCAACGACCAGCGCGAAATCGCGCAGATCCTGAAGCACAACACCGGCGTGCTGCAAAGCCAGATCGAGGACCTGTTGCGCTTTAACACCGCGGCCTTCGAGGCGCGCCAGTTGCACCGGCAAAGCGTGGACCTGCTGCAGCTCATCGAAGAACAGGTCTACGCGCAACGCCTGCAGTGGCGCGCGCGTGAGCTGACGGTCACCGTTGTGGGCGAGCCGTTGGTAATGGAAATAGACGGTGAGAAAATCGGCACCGCGCTGGCTAACCTGCTGTCCAACGCCATCCGCTACTCCCCGGCCAAAGGCATCATCCGGCTGGAGCTGAGCGCCATGCGGGGCTTTGTGCGCATCGACGTCCACGACCAGGGCGTGGGCGTGGCGATGGCCGACCGGGAGCGGATTTTCGAGCCCTTTTACCGCGGTGAACGCCAGCCCGCCGACGTGGTCCGCGGCAGCGGTATCGGCTTGTCCATCGTGCATGAATACATTGCCGCACACGGCGGAAGCATCACCCTGATGCCCGACCAGCCTGGTGCACACTTCAGAATAGAGCTTCCCCATCATGTTTCCAAGTAGTAATTTTTCCTCTCCCGTGCTTGCCGCCCGCCTGCCCGGCTGGCTGCCGGCCCTGGTGGCATCCGCCTTGCTCGCCGCGTGCGGCAGCGGCGGCCGCGCCCCTGAGCGCGGCGCCGACACCGCGGCCGTTCAGGCCACCCGGGCCGCGGCCTCCGCCGCCGAGACCGCGCGCGCCGGCGCCAGCCAACCCACGCCGCTTCCCGAGGCGGTGGTATTTGCCAGCGGCATGACGCTGCGCATGCTGGCCTATGCCGAACGCGTGCGCGTCATGCCGCCGACCGAACTCACCCAGGAAGCCGGCCGGCTCGGCGATGCCGCCAGCCCCGAGGCCCAGTTGCAGCTGTCGCTGGTGCTGAGCCAGTTGCGCCAGCTGCCCGAGCTGATACGCGCCCAGGAACTGCTTGCGCGCGTGCTCGGCAATGCCGACGCCCAGGCGCTGCACCCGCTGGCCCGCTTGCTGGCGTCGCGCTACAGCGAGCAACGCAGGCTTGAAGAACAGCTGGAAAAGCAGAACCAGCAACTGCGCGACGTGCAGCGCCGGCTGGACCAGACCAACGAACGGCTGGAAGCGCTCAAGGCGATTGAACGCAGCCTCACCAGCCGCCCGCCCGCTGCGCCGGCCTCGGCGCCCGCCGCCGGCAGGCCTCGCCCCGCCGCACCATGAACGACATCGGCAGCGCCATTTCGCCCCACCTGCTCGTCGTGGACGACGATGCGGACATGCTGCGCCTGCTCACCATGCGGCTCACCGCGGCAGGCTATCGCGTCACGACCGCCACCTCGGCCGAAGCGGCACTGACCCAGCTTCACATCGAGCGGCCGCAGCTGGTCCTCAGCGACGTGCGTCTGCCCGGCAAGGACGGCCTGGCGCTGTTCGACGAGATCCGCCGACAGCATCCTTCGCTACCGGTGATCCTGCTGACCGCGCACGGCACCATTCCCGACGCGGTGGAAGCCACCGAGCGCGGCGTGTTTACCTATCTCACCAAACCGTTTGACGGCAAGGGGCTGCTCGACAAGATCGCCCAGGCGCTGACCTTGAGCGCGCCCGCCGGCCCTGCCAAACGCGGCAGCCCCGAAGCCTGGCAGAACCAGATCATCAGCCGCTCCAGCCGCATGGCCGAGGCCCTGGCCGAAGCGCGCATGGTGGCGCAGTCCGATGCCAGCGTGCTGCTGCGCGGCGAGAGCGGCACCGGCAAGGAACTGCTGGCCCAGGCCATCCACCAGGCCGGCCCTCGCGCCAGCAAGCCCTTTGTCGCGGTGAACTGCGGTGCCATTCCCGAGGCACTGCTCGAGTCCGAACTCTTCGGCCACGTCAAGGGCGCCTTCACCGACGCGGTGGCCAACCACAAGGGCCTGTTCCAGGCGGCGGACGGCGGCACGCTGCTGCTCGACGAAATCGGTGACATGCCGCCTGCCCTGCAGATCAAGCTGCTGCGTGTGCTGCAGGAACGCGTGGTGCGGCCGCTGGGCTCCAGCCAGTCGATTCCGGTGGACGTGCGCATCATTTCGGCCACCCACCGCGACCTGGATGCCGCCATGGCCGAGGGCCAGTTCCGCGCCGACCTTTACTACCGGCTCAATGTCGTCACGCTGACCCTGCCGCCGCTGTCGGAGCGCCGCGAAGACATTCCCCTGCTGGCCAACCACTTCCTGCTGAAGCTGGCCGCCAAGTACGACAAGCGCCTGAGCGGCTTTGCGCCCGAGGCCCTCAAGGCACTGAGCACGGCCGCCTGGCCGGGCAACGTGCGGCAGCTCTACAACGTGGTGGAACAGGTTTGCGCGCTGTCGACCACGCCGCTGGTGCCGCTGGCGCTGGTGCAGCGGGCCCTGCGTTCACCGAGTGTGCAGGTGCTCACATTTGCCGAGGCCAGGCAGCGTTTCGAGCGCGACTATCTGGTGGGCTTGCTCAAGCTGACCGACGGCAACGTGGCGGACGCGGCCCGGCTGGCCGACCGCAACCGCACCGAGTTTTACCGGCTGATGCAAAAACACGGCCTCACGCCGGGCCACTTCAAGGCCGAGAATTCCGGCCCGGCAAGCTGAGCTTGTCGCCGCGCGCCGCACCCCGTCGCTGAGCAGCGACACCCGTAAGCCTTTGATTTAAAACAAGTTAACCGAACCGCCTCCGAAAGTTGTCGCTCACCGGCGACAAAATCAGCGATTCCTGGCGCTTTTGAGTCGGATTACATCTTGTTAAGTGAGGTATCACATTCAAGCTGTTGATTTAAAACAGTTTTTTCAAACTGGCACAGGGTTTGCCCTAGTAATGGCATGCCAGCCTTTTTTCAGTCTCTCCGAAGCGGTTTCCCGGCCGTGCGCCCGGCCCGCTTTGCGGCCAGCGCCGGCCTCACGGCTTTGCTGTTCGCAACGGCGCAGGCCCAGACATTCAACCTCGACGATGTGGCCGCGATGGCCCGCCAGCGCTCGCAAACGCCTTGGCGAGAAGCCTCTCACGCCGTGCCCGTTGAGCTCGCCAAGATGGCGTACGACGACTACCGGGACATCCGGTTCAACGCCGCCAGCACGCTGTGGCGCTCGGACAAACTGCCTTACGAGGCGAACTTTTTCCACGTCGGCCGGCATGGCGATTCGGTGCGCATTCACGAAATCACGACAACGGGCGCAAAGCCCCTGCCCTACGACCCCGCGACCTTCAATTTCGGAAAAAACAAATTGTCACCCGAGACCTGGGGCGACCTGGGCTACGGCGGTGTGCGCTTTTTCAGCAACCTCAATTCGCCGACCTATAAGGACGAGTTGGTGGTTTTCACCGGCGCCACGTATTTCCGCGCCCTGGGCACCGGTCAGCGCTATGGGCTTTCGGCACGCGGCCTGGCGGTGGACACGGCGGGCGGCGGCAAGGAAGAGTTTCCGCGCTTTACCGATTTCTGGCTCGAAAAACCCGCCGGCGATGCGAAGCAACTGACAGTCTACGCGCTGATGGATTCGGAGCGCGTGACGGGCGCCTACCGTTTCGACATCACGCCCGGCGAGCAGACCACCACCCAGGTGCAGGCACGCATTTTCATGCGGCCGGCCGCCACCAGCGGCAACAGCGCACCGGTCGCCACCCTGGGCATCGCGCCGCTGACCAGCATGTTTTTCTCCGGTGAGAACCAGCCCCGCCCCGGCGACTTCCGCCCGGAAGTGCATGACTCCGATGGCCTGATGATGGCCACCGGTGACGGTGAATGGCTGTGGCGGCCGCTGCAGAACCCCTCGGCCACGGTGACGACCTCCTTCGGCATGAAGTCGCTCAAGGGCTTTGGCCTGATGCAGCGCGACCGCGCCTTTGCCAGCTATGAAGACACCGAAGCACGCTACGAATTGAGGCCCAGCGCCTGGGTCACGCCTGTCGGCGACTGGGGCCCCGGCCGCGTCGAACTGCTGCAATTCAACACGCCCGATGAGACGCACGACAACGTCGCGGCTTACTGGGTGCCCGAAAAAATGCCGGCGCCCGGCCAGTCGCTGGACATCGCCTGGCAGATCAGTTGGCAGGGCAAGAACCAGCAGTTGCCGCCCAACGGCTGGGTCACGCAATCGCGCCGCGGCTTTGGCTTCTCCCAGCCAGGAACGGACCTCACGGGCCAGATCCAGTACGTGGTCGACTTTGGCGGCCCGGCGCTGGACGCCTTGCCCGAAGACGCCAAGGTCGAAGCGATCTCCAGCGCCAATGCCAACGGCCGCGTGCTCGAAAGCCTGGCCTACAAAAACCCCGCCACCGGCGCCTGGCGCATGACGCTGCGCGTGCAGCGGCTGAATGCGGCCCAGCCCGTCGAGCTGCGTGCCTTCCTCAAACACGACAACCACACCGTAAGCGAAACATGGACCAACCTGATCACACCCTGATACCGTCCAGCGCGCGCAGCCTGCTGCGCGAAGAACGTCATCCGAATTCGGTCACGGCACCGCCGCTGAACCGCGGCTCCATGGTGCCGCGCCCCTGGCGCGGCTTCTGGAACAGCATGGCGACCGCGCTTTTGCTGCCCCTGGTGTCCATGTTCAAGGCCGGCGACCCGGCGGCTTTGCGCCCCTTGCCCGCCGCCCGGCCCGAGCCCTGGCAGCGCGCGGCCAGGCGCCGCCGCGCGGTGTTCCTGCTGCTCACGCTGGTCAGCACGGTGCTGGCGACCAGCATCTTTGCCGACATGCAGCCCGACTATGACAACGCCTGGCTGCAATACGGCCAGATCAGCCTGTTCGCGCTGCTCTCGGCCTGGGTGGTGACCGGCTTCATGACCGCGATGATGGGCTTTTACGTCACCCTCTTCGGCGACAGGCACGCGCTGTCGGCGAAAAAAGTCCAGCACTACCCGCTGGACGCCTCCACGCGCACCGCCATCATCATGCCCATCTGCAATGAGGACGTGCGCACCGTGTTCGCCGGCCTGCGTGCCACCTGCGAGTCGGTGGCCATGACAGGCCATGTGCAAAGCTTCGACGTGTTCGTGCTGTCCGACAGCAACAACCCGGCGATCATCAAGGCCGAGCGCGCCGCCTGGGAAGACCTGCGCACCCAGCTGGCCGGCCACCCCGACCAGCCGCAGATCGAGGTCTATTACCGCCTGCGCAAACGCCGCACCGACCGCAAGGCCGGCAACGTGGCCGACTTCTGCCGCCGCTGGGGCAAGGACTACCGCTACATGGTGGTATTGGACGCCGACAGCGTGATGAGCGGCGACTGCCTGGTCTCCATGGTCAAGCTAATGGAAGCCAACCCCAGGGCCGGCATCATCCAGACCGCCACCCAAGCCATAGGCCATGTGACCCTGCATGCGCGCGCGCAGCAGTTCGCCTCGCGCGTAACGGGACGCCTGTTCACCTTGGGCATGCAGTTCTGGCAGATGGGCGAGTCCCACTACTGGGGCCACAACGCCATCATCCGCATAGAGCCCTTCATGAAACACTGCGCGCTGGCCCACATCCCGGGCACGGGCGGCATGGCCGGCAGCATCATGTCGCACGATTTCGTCGAAGCCGCGCTGATGCGCCGCGCCGGCTACCACGTCTGGCTGGTGGGCGACCTGGTCGGCAGCTATGAACAGCAGCCGCCCGACCTGCTGGCCGAACTGCAACGCGACCGCCGCTGGTGCCAGGGCAACCTGCAGAACTCGCGCCTGATCGCCGAGCCCGGCATACACCCGGTACACCGCTCCATGTTCGGCACCGGCGCCATGGCGTATCTGTCGGCACCGCTGTGGCTGTGCTTTCTGACCCTGGGCACCGCGCTGTGGCTGTCGGGCTCGCCCATGATCGCCGACTGGACCCTGCTGCCGGGCGAGCTGATGTCGCTGTGGGCCTGGACGCTGTGCATGCTGTTCCTGCCGCGCATCCTGGGCATCGCCGCCGTGCTGATCAACCGCCAGCAACAGTCCTACGGCGGCACCGCCAGCCTGCTGCGCAGCGCGCTGCTGGAAACCCTGATCGCGTTGCTGCAGGCCCCCATCCGCATGCTGGCGCACTCGCTGTTCGTGGTGGTGGCGCTGACGGGCCTCAAACTCGAATGGAAATCGCCCCCGCGCGAAGCGGCCGCCGTGCCCTGGCGCCATGCGCTGGCGCAGCTGGCGCCTATGTCGGGCGTGATCGCGCTGCTGGCCGTCGGCATTGCCGTGATCGATGCGCGCGCGCTGATCTGGCTGATCCCGGTGGGCTTGCCGCTGCTGCTGTCCATCCCAATGACGGTGCTCACCAGCAAGGTCGGCGTGGGCACGGCCCTGCGCGCGCAAAACTACCTGCTGATCCCGGAAGAGACCCGCTCCCCCGCGGTGCTGCGCCGCGCCTGGCTGCATGCCAGCCGGCTGGCTCAACCGCGGCTGAAGGCAGCCTGAAATTCACTTCCCAAATAAAAAGCCGCTTGATCAAGCGGCTTTTTTATGGTCCCGGTTTTTCAGAACTTGGGCATGCCCTTCATGCCGCCCATGCGCTTCATCATTTTCATCATGCCGCTGCCCTTCATCTTCTTCATCATGCCCTGCATCTGCTCAAACTCGTTGAGCAGCCGGTTGACTTCCTGAACGTGCACGCCGGAGCCGGCCGCGATACGGCGCTTGCGCGTGGCCTTGATGAGCTCGGGCTTGCGGCGTTCCAGCGGCGTCATGCTCTGGATGATGCCTTCCTTGCGCTTGATATCTCTCTCGGCCTTGTCCATGTCGACCTGCCCGGCCTTGGCGGTCATCTGCGCCGGCAGCTTGTCCAACAGGCTGGATAACCCGCCCATGTTCTTCATCTGCTGCAGCTGGCCCAGGAAGTCGTTGAGATCAAAGCCGTCGCCCGACTTGATCTTGGCGGCCAGCTTTTGCGCCGCGGCCACGTCCACGCCGGCGGCGACCTGCTCGACCAGCGCCACGATGTCGCCCATGCCCAGGATACGTCCCGCATGGCGCTCGGCGTCGAACACCTCCAGGCCGTCGATCTTCTCGCTGGTGCCGGAAAACTTGATGGGCGCGCCGGTGATCTGCCGCACGCTGAGCGCCGCGCCGCCGCGCGAATCGCCGTCGGTCTTGGTCAGGATGATGCCGGTCAGCGGCAGCGCCTCCTTGAAGGCCTTGGCGGTGTTGACCGCGTCCTGGCCCTGCATGGCGTCGACGACGAACAGGGTCTCGACCGGATTCAGGATGGCGTGCAGTTCCTTGATTTCAGCCATCAGGGCTTCGTCAATGGCCAGCCGGCCGGCCGTGTCTACCAGCAGCACGTCAAAGAAATGCTTGCGGGCGTAGTCGATGGCCGCGCGGGCGATGTCGGCCGGCTTCTGCTCGGGCGTGCTGGGAAACCATTCGGCGCCGGCCTGTTTGGTGACCGTCTTGAGCTGCTCGATGGCGGCAGGGCGGTAAACGTCACCCGAGACCGTCAGCACTTTTTTCTTGCGCTTTTCGATCAGGTGCTTGGCCAGCTTGGCGGTGGTGGTCGTTTTACCCGCGCCCTGCAGTCCTGCCATCAGGATGACCGCCGGCGGCTGCGCCGCCAGGTTGATGTCGCTCACGCCCTCGCCCATGGTGGCGGCGAGTTCCTTGTTGACGATGCCGACCAGCGCCTGGCCCGGCGAGAGCGAACCCATCACCTCCTGGCCCAGCGCCTTTTCCTTGACCCGGGCGATGAAGTCGCGCACCACCGGCAGGGCCACGTCGGCTTCCAGCAGCGCCATGCGCACTTCGCGCAGCATGTCCTGCACATTGGATTCGGTGATGCGGGCCTGGCCTCGCATTTCCTTGACGAGGCGGGATAACTTGTCGGTAAGGGCTGAAGCCATGGGAGGGCGCCACGGGCGTGGAGCAGTTAAGTGAGAAAGGAAAGGCTGCAATGAGGCCGGCGCGGAAAGCCGCCGGGAAAGCAGTAAAGGCTAAACTCTAGCCATGATTTTAGCTTTGAGCGACTGGTGGGGTCTTGCGGCGGCGGCAGGCGCCGCTGTCGCCTATGCCGTCCTGGCGCTGGCCGCGCCGCGCCTGGGTGCCGCCGCCGTACGCGGCCTGCTGCTGGCGGCCTGGCTGCTGCACGTGCTGGCGCTGGCCGACGGCCTGCTGGGCGAGCCGCCCCGCTTCGGCTTTGCGCCCGCGCTGTCCATGACCGTCTGGCTGGTGCTGACGGTGTACGCCATTGAAAGCCGCCTGTTTCCGCAGCTTCATGCGCACTGGGCGCTGGCGGGCCTGGGTAGCGTGGCGGTCATCCTGGCAGCCGTTTTCCCCGGCACCACCTACCACGCCATCGCATCGCCCTGGCTGCCGCTGCACTGGGCCCTGGGCATTGCGTCCTATGGGCTGTTTGCCGCGGCGGTCGTGCACGGCTGGCTCATGACACGCTCCGAGCGCTCCATCCGGCTGGCCGCGCAAACCGACGCCGGCGTGCCGCTGATGACGCTGGAACGCCTGACCTTTCGTTTCGTGGAGGCCGGCTTTGTGTTGCTGTCGGCCACGCTGTTCGTGGGCTGGCTGTTCGCCGAAACGCTTTACGGGCCTGGCCTGGCCTGGAAGTGGAACCACAAGACCGTGTTCTCGGTGCTGGCCTGGCTGACCTTTGCGGGCCTGCTGATCGGCCGGGCGCGCCTCGGCTGGCGCGGCCGCAAGGCGGTGCATGTGCTGTACCTCGGCTCCGGCCTGCTGCTGCTCGGCTATGCCGGTTCGCGCTTTGTGCTTGAAGTCATCCTGAGGCGGGCATGAAGTACCTGCTGGTCATGGGCCTTGTGCTGGTGGTGTTCTGGATCTGGCGGCACAACCGTGAGACGGAGCGAGGTGATGCCGCGCCCGCCCGCCAGCCAGCCCCGCAAAAACCGGGAACCGCCATCACTGAAATCGTCGCCTGCGAGATTTGCGGCGTGCATTTACCGAAAACTGAAGCGCTGATCGGCAACAAGGGCGTTTACTGCAGCGAAGCGCACCGGCGCCAGGTCGAACAGGGCCTGTGAACACTATGTTTACAAATGCGGATGGGGTAAAAACGGCGCCAATCAAGGCGCGCGACGAATCCCAGACCGGGAGTCTGGGTGAGGAGCGCAACGCGGAGTGGCGCCGTTTTTACCCCATTCCCTCCGGGCTGCGCTCAAAAAGGCCTTGCGCGACGTTGCAAAGCCTTGACGGGGTTCACCCCGCCTGCGTTTTGCGCCTTGCTCAAGGCCTTTTTGAGCGCAACGCATCTTGCAAACACAGTGTTTACAGGCCCTAGATGAGCACGCCCTCCCATTGGTTTGAAACCGGCGGCGACAGGAGCTCAGGCAGCTGGGAAATCACGTCCGAGCCCGGCTCCTTCGGGCGCCTCTGGCATGTTTTCATGACAGCGCGCGTCGCCATCGCCGCCGTGCTGGTCATCCTGCAGGCATTTATCTACGTACTGGGCAACATCACCAACCACTGGTCCATCGCGACCTGTATCGCCTACCTGTGTGCCACCCTGGCGGTGCGGGTCTGGTCGCGGCCCCGGCCGCCCGGCAGCACCTTTGACGCGCAATGGGTGCTGACCATAGGCGTTGACGTCGTCGCCTTCTCGGCGCTGAACTTCCTGCAGTCAGGCGGCATCAATTACACCCCGCTGTTCGCGCTGCCCGTGCTGCTGTCCTCCATCCTCGGCCCCATCCTGCTGGCCTTCGGAACCGCCTCGAGCGTGACGCTGCTGCTGCTGGCCGACGCCTGGTGGAACTCACTACTGGGGGTGGGCGACGCCAACGCGCGCTTCCTGCAGGCGGGCTTGAGCAGTTCCGGCTTCTTCCTCGTCGCGCTGCTCGCCAATCACCTGGCCCTGCGCCTGGCCAGGGAAGAGCAACTGGCCAAACGCAGCCAGTCGGCCGCGCGTATGCAAACCCAGGTGAATGAACTGGTCATTGAAGCCCTGGCCGATGGCGTGCTGGTGGTCGACGTCAACGGCATCGTGCGCTCGGCCAACCCGGCCTCCCGGCGTCTGCTGGCGGCCGGCGATGCAGCACGCAGCGCCCCCTTCATCCTGGCCATGGAAGTCGCCTGGCAACCTCTTGCCGAGCTGACGCACCGCACCTTCGCGGCGCAATCGCCGCAGGAAGCGGACGTCAGCCTGGACAATGCGGGCGGCAACACCCGGCGGCTGCATGTGCGCACGCGGCTGGCCGCATCGCCGAACGGCACGCACGAGAGCCTGTGCGTGATGTTCCTGGAAGACCTGCGCGAAATGGAAGCGCGCGTGCGGACCGAAAAAATGGCGGCCATGGGCCGCATGTCGGCCGCGGTGGCCCACGAGATCCGCAACCCGCTGGCCGCCATTTCGCAAGCCAATGCGCTGCTCGAAGAAGACCTGCAGGACGCGGGGCACCGTCAGCTCACCGCCATGGTCAGGCAAAACGCGCAGCGCCTGGCCCGGATTGTCGACGAGGTGCTGAATATTTCCCGAGCCCAGGCCCAGCTGCCTTCACCGCAAACCATCACTCTGCCGCTTGACGACACCGTCCAGAAAATTACCTCCGACTGGGCGGGGCAGACTGCGGCCGCCGCGCGCACGCGCATCACGGTGGGCTCGGACAACGCCGTCGTGGTTTTTGAGCCCGAGCATTTGCGGCGCCTGATGATCAACCTGCTGGACAACGCCTTGCGCTACGCCAGCGATTCCGCCGGCGCGATCGAAGTCGCGACCCAGAACGTGGCGCCGGGGCAGGCGCGCCTGTCCGTCTGGAGCGACGGCCAGCCGCTGGAGCAGACCGTGCAGACCCATCTGTTCGAGCCCTTTTTCTCATCGGAAAGCCGCTCCAGCGGGCTGGGCCTGTATATTTGCCGCGAGCTGTGCGAACGCTACGGCGCCATGATCGGCTACCGGCGCGTGCGGCGCGAAGGCACCGAGGGCAACGAATTTTTCGTCATGTTCAGGCCCTCGGCACAATCCTCGAACACGCCTTCGCCTTCTTTTGCCACAATGCCCACTTGACACCATGAGCATGCAAGCACCCGTTCCCCAGCAAGCCCGTATCCTCGTCATCGACGACGAGCCGGACCTGCGCACCCTCTATGAGCTGACCCTGCTCAGGGAGGGTTACCGGGTGGAAGCCGCCGGCGATTTGCTGCAGGCTCGCCAGCAGCTCAGCGAAACCCGGTTTGACGCGGTCATCACCGACATGCGCCTGCCGGACGGCCTGGGCCTGGAGCTGCTGCGCGACATGGTGAGCCAGCAGCGCAGCGAGCGCTGCGTGGTCATCACCGCACACGGTTCCGCCGAAAATGCGGTCGAGGCCCTGAAGGCCGGCGCCTTTGACTATCTCACCAAGCCCGTAGACCTCAAACAGTTCCGCAGCGTCGTGGCTTCGGCTGTGCAGGGCGCCAAACATCCGGCGCCGGCCGCCGAAAAAATCCAGCGCGGCGCGTCCGACTCCGGCATAGCGCCTTTGTCGCTGCCGCTGCCGATGGCCGCCGAGACCCCGCTGATCCTGCAAAAGCTGGTCGGTGAATCGGCCGTCATGCGCGCCGTCAAGTCGCGCATCGTGAAGGTGGCCGGCAGCATGGCGCCCGTGCTGATCCAGGGCGAGTCGGGTACCGGCAAGGAACTCGTCGCGCGCGCCGTACACGGCTGCAGCCACCGCGCGGCGGGCCCGTTTGTGGCCGTCAACTGCAGCGCCATCCCGGAAAACCTCCTGGAGGCGGAGTTCTTCGGCGCGCGCAAGGGTGCCTACACCGGCTCGGCGCAAGACCGGCAGGGCTACTTCCAGGCGGCCAAAGGCGGGACCCTGTTCCTCGACGAAATCGGCGACCTGCCGCTGGCCATGCAGTCCAAGCTCTTGCGGGCCATCCAGGAGCGCACCGTGCGCCCGCTAGGCTCCCCGCAGGAGGACCCGGTGGACGTGCGCATCGTCAGCGCCACCCACAAGGACCTGGTGGCCGAGGTCCAGGCGGGGACTTTCCGCCAGGACCTCTATTACCGGCTCAATGTGATCGAAATTCACGTCCCGGCCCTGCGCGAGCGCCGCGAAGACCTGCCCGATCTGTGCAAAGCCCTGCTCACCCGGATCTGCCAGGAGTCCGGCTTTCCCGTGCCCGAGCTGACCGACACCGTGCTGGCCCAACTGCGCGCCCTGCCCTTCAACGGCAATGTCCGCGAGCTTGAAAACACCCTGCACCGGGCGGTGGCGCTCGGCGACGGTAGCGAGCTGCATTTCGATGCACCGGCCGACGAGCAGGTCGCCATTCCGGAAAACCTGCAGGATTACCTGGACAGGCAGGAGCGCAGCATCCTCACCAAGGTGCTGCTGGAAAACGGGTTCAACCGCACCGCGGCGGCGGCCAGGCTGGGCCTGAGTCTGCGTCAGATCCGCTACCGCATTGCCCGGCTCAATATCGTGACGCCGGGCAGCGAAGACCCTGCCGATGGACTCGACGCCGCCGATGACCCCGCCTGAAGGCCGGGGCGCCGGTGCCCCGCTCCCTCTGTGGCGAGACGGCTGGTACCGCTATGCGCGCGCGCTGGTATCGCCCAATTTCGGCCCGCGGCCCGAGGGCGCGCAGATCGACCTCGTGGTGATTCACTCCATCAGCCTGCCGCCCGGTGAATTCGGCAACGGCAATGTGCAGCGGCTCTTCACCAACCAGCTCGACTGGGAGGCCCATGGTTACTTCCAGGGCATACGCGGCCTGCAGGTGTCTTCGCACTTCTTCATTGCCCGCACCGGTGCCCTGTGGCAGTTCGTCGGCTGCGGCGACCGCGCCTGGCATGCCGGGGAATCGAAGTACCGGGGACGCGGCAACTGCAACGACGACTCCATCGGCATTGAACTCGAAGGCCTGGAAGGCGGCATTTTCGAAGCGCCACAGTACGAGACCCTGACCGGTCTGTGCGCCGCGCTGCTTGAGGCCTATCCCATCGCCCACATCGCGGGGCACGAACACATTGCGCCGGGCCGCAAGCAGGACCCCGGCCCGGGCTTCGACTGGCCCTTGCTGCAAGACTCGCTGGCCCTGCCGGCTAGGTATTTTCCCGAAACTGTTTGAGCGGCGCGCAGCGCAAGACCACACCAGTGTGGTGCGCTTTACCGCCGAAAATTTTCCGGTATTTTTACCGCGCTAACATGGGCTTGTGTTGGCGGGCCAAAGCCCGCGACAAGGCGCGCCGCAGCGTCGCGTAACGCCCGCGGGCCTGATGAAATCAGGCTTTGCGCGAGACCAGCAGCATGAATACGAAGGCCTTAGGCGAGCGGTCCGAAGTGGAATGAAAAAGCCACAAAACGTAACGGTCCATAAACTCGGCGGTACACTACCTGTAGTGGCTTGTATTCCCCCAACACCCTAGGTATAGTGCCTAAGCCCTAATTCAAGATTGATGTAATTCGGGCCCCGGCGATGAGAAATTGGTTCATGTTTTTTGAACCGCTCACGCCAAACGGATTGCCCGCAACAGCACATCAGCCAGTCATAAAACAAAGCAAAGAGGAAGTCATGCAAACAGCACAGCACGCAGTGCCCGCAACACCCGGTCTGGCCGCCGGCAACCCGGCAACCAGCGAACCCAATACCCAGTCCAATCCGCTTGCCCACTACCAGATCATCCGGCGCAACGGCGGTGTGGTGCCGTTTGAGCCCAACAAGATCGCCGTGGCCATGATGAAGGCCTTCCTGGCCGTTCACGGAACGCAGGGCGCGGCATCGGCCAGCGTGCGCGAGACGGTCGACGGCCTGACCCAGGCGGTAATCCGCGCCCTGATGCGCTCGCGTCCTGGCGGCGGCACCTTTCATATAGAAGACGTGCAGGACCAGGTCGAGCTCGGCCTGATGCGCGGTGGCCACCACGAGATCGCCCGCGCCTACGTGCTGTACCGCGAAAAGCGCACGCAGGAGCGTGCACGCCAGCCCCAAACCCAGGCGCCCGCGGCCCCCCTGATCCACGTGACCGACCGCGGCAATCGCGTCGCCCTGGACATCCGCAACCTGCAGGCCCTGATCGAAGCGTCCTGCGCCAACCTGGGCGCCGACGTCAAGCCGGACCCCATCGTCGCGGAAACCATGCGCAACCTCTACGACGGCGTTCCCATCGACGAGGTCTACAAAGCCTCCATCCTGGCGGCACGCACCCTGATCGAAAAAGACCCCGACTACACCTATGCCACCGCGCGCCTGCTGATGCACACCATCCGCCGCGAAGTGCTGGGCGAGGAAGTCACCCAGGCGGACATGGCCGTGCGCTATGCCGAATACTTCCCGCAGTTCATCGCCAAGGGCGTGCAAAACGAGCTGCTCGACGAAAAGCTGCAGCAGTTCGACCTGGCCCGCCTGGGCGCCGCGCTCAAGCCCGAGCGCGACCTGAAGTTCGACTACCTCGGCCTGCAGACCCTGTTTGACCGCTATTTCCTGCACGTGCGCAAGCAGCGCATCGAGCTGCCCCAGGCTTTCTTCATGCGCGTGGCCATGGGCCTGTCGCTCAACGAGATCGACCGCGAAGAGCGCGCCATCGAGTTCTACGAGATTCTGTCGTCCTTCGACTTCATGTCGAGCACGCCCACTCTGTTCAACGCCGGCACCCTGCGCTCGCAGCTGTCGTCCTGCTATCTGACCACGGTCGCCGACGACCTGGGCGGCATCTACGACGCCATCAAGGAAAACGCCCTGCTGTCCAAATTCGCAGGCGGCCTTGGCAACGACTGGACGCCCGTGCGCGCCCTGGGCGCTCACATCAAGGGTACCAACGGCGAATCGCAAGGCGTGGTGCCTTTCCTGAAAGTCGTCAACGACACGGCGGTCGCCGTCAACCAGGGCGGCAAGCGCAAGGGCGCCGTCTGCGCCTACCTGGAAACCTGGCACCTGGACATCGAAGAGTTTCTGGAACTGCGCAAGAACACCGGCGACGACCGCCGCCGCACGCACGACATGAACACCGCCAACTGGATTCCCGACCTCTTCATGCGCCGCGTGATGGAAAAAGGCAGCTGGACCCTGTTCTCGCCGTCCGACACGCCCGACCTGCACGACAAGTTCGGCAAGGATTTCGAGAAAATCTACACCGCTTACGAAGCCAAGGCCGAGCGCGGCGAGATCAAGCCGTCCCGCAAGGTGCAGGCCACCGATATGTGGCGCAAGATGCTGTCCATGCTGTTTGAAACCGGCCATCCCTGGATCACCTTCAAGGACGCCTGCAACGTGCGCTCGCCGCAGCAGCACGCCGGCGTCGTGCACTCCTCCAACCTGTGCACCGAGATCACGCTCAACACCAGCGACACCGAAACCGCCGTCTGCAACCTCGGCTCCGTCAACCTGGTCCAGCACCTGAAGGACGGCGCGGTCGACCACGAGAAGCTCAAGAAGACCATCACCACGGCCATGCGCATGCTGGACAACGTGATCGACATCAATTACTACGCCGTCAAGAAGGCCCGCGACTCCAACATGCGCCACCGCCCCGTGGGCCTGGGCATCATGGGTTTCCAGGATTGCCTGTATGAGCTGCGCGTGCCTTACGCCTCCCAGGAAGCCGTCGAGTTCGCCGACAAGTCCATGGAAGCCGTCTGCTACCACGCCTACTGGGCCTCCACCGAGCTGGCCAAAGAGCGCGGCAAGTACGCCAGCTACAAGGGCTCGCTCTGGGACAAGGGCATCCTGCCGCTGGACACGCTGGACATGCTGGCCGAGCAGCGCGGCGGCTATGTCGAGATCGACCGTTCCGCCACGCTGGACTGGGAAGCCCTGCGCAAGAAGATCGCCAAGGACGGTATGCGCAACTCCAACTGCGTCGCCATCGCCCCGACCGCCACCATCTCCAACATCATCGGCGTGGATGCCTGCATCGAGCCCTGCTTCGGCAACCTCTCGGTCAAGTCCAACCTGTCCGGCGAATTCACGGTCATCAACCACTACCTGGTGCGCGACCTCAAGCGCCTGAACCTGTGGGACGACGTGATGGTGGTGGACCTCAAGCACTTTGACGGCTCCCTGCGCCCCATCGACCGCGTACCCCAGGACGTCAAGGCGCTGTACGCCACGGCGTTTGAAATCGAAACCTCCTGGATCGTCGAAGCGGCGGCGCGCCGCCAGAAATGGATAGACCAGGCCCAGTCGCTCAATATCTATATGGCGGGCGCCTCGGGCAAGAAGCTGGACGACACCT
Source organism: Polaromonas sp. CT11-55 (assembly GCF_047303325.1). NCBI lineage: Bacteria > Pseudomonadati > Pseudomonadota > Betaproteobacteria > Burkholderiales > Comamonadaceae > Polaromonas > Polaromonas sp. CT11-55. The sequence goes on from NZ_JBKBEX010000001.1 coordinate 317,299, forward strand.
ACAAGCTAGCCTGGTTGCGCGGCCTCAAGACCACTTACTACCTGCGCACCCAGAGCGCGACGCACGCCGAGAAATCGACCGTGACCGCGGGCAAAATGAACTCGGTGTCATCCGGCCCCGCGCCCGCGAGCAGCGGCATGAGCGCGCTCGAAGCGGCGGCCGCCGCGGCGCAGGCGCAGATGAATGCAACGCCCGCCACCGACATCAAGTTCTGTGCGATCGATGACCCGGGATGCGAGGCCTGCCAATAAAAAAACACCGGATCGCGCGGCCACCCGGTCGCACGATTCGATGTATATGAGCAACACAATTTTGTAGCGATGTGAATGAACACTTTTCATTTTGTATCGCTGCTTTCATAATCCCACAGTATTGGAAACCTCTATGTTGACCTGGGACGAAGAAGTCAAACCATCGTTGCAAACACCTCAGAACAGCGGCTCGCCCGAAGGCCGCTCGATGGAACTTCCGCCTCTTTCTTTTAACGCCGCCGAGCAACCCCAGGCGCAAGTGCGCATGCTCAACGACGGCGCCTTCACACCTGCGCAAGCTGCGGCCCCTTCGGCTCCTGTCTCTGCCGAACCCGCCAAGGCGCAGCGCGTCAAAGCCTCCGACAAGCGCATCATCAACGGCCAGACCGACGTCAACCAGCTGGTGCCCTTCAAATACAAATGGGCCTGGGAAAAATACCTCGCCACCTGCGCCAACCACTGGATGCCGCAGGAAGTGAACATGACGCGCGACATCGCACTCTGGAAAGACCCGAACGGCCTGACCGAGGACGAACGCCGCCTGGTCAAGCGCAACCTCGGTTTCTTCGTGACCGCCGACTCGCTGGCCGCCAACAACATCGTGCTGGGCACCTACCGCCACATCACGGCGCCTGAGTGCCGCCAGTTCCTGTTGCGCCAGGCTTTCGAGGAAGCCATCCACACCCATGCCTACCAGTACATCACCGAGTCGCTGGGGCTGGACGAAAGCGAGATCTTCAACGCCTACAACGAAGTCCAGTCCATCAAGGACAAGGACCAGTTCCTGATCCCTTTCATTGAAGTCATCTCCAACCCGCACTTCAAGACCGGCACGCCCGAAGCCGACCAGACCCTGCTCAAGTCGCTGATCGTCTTCGCCTGCCTGATGGAGGGCTTGTTCTTCTACGTCGGCTTCACGCAGATTCTCGCCCTGGGCCGCCAGAACAAGATGACCGGCGCCGCCGAGCAGTACCAGTACATCCTGCGCGACGAGTCCATGCACTGCAATTTCGGCATCGACCTGATCAACCAGCTGAAGCTGGAAAACCCGCACCTCTGGACGGCGGAGTTCAAGGCCGAGATCAAGGCCCTGTTCATGAAGGCCGTCGAACTGGAATACCGCTACGCTGAAGACACCATGCCGCGCGGCGTGCTCGGCCTGAACGCCTCCATGTTCAAGGGCTACCTGCGCTACATCGCCAATCGCCGCGCCACGCAGATCGGACTTGAAACTCTCTTCCCCAACGAGGAGAATCCATTCCCGTGGATGAGCGAAATGATCGACCTGAAAAAAGAACGCAACTTCTTTGAAACCCGCGTGATTGAGTACCAGTCCGGTGGTGCCCTTTCCTGGGATTGATTGAACAAGACGCGCAACACAAGCCGACAATGATTTCTAGAATTGCAACGACCAACGACAGCACCGCAGAGTGCGCGCTGGGCTTTGCTCCTGTGTTCGCGGCGCTGGGACCGGTTTATCCGGGGCCCAACGCCGTGAATCGCTTTACGTACTCCAACCGTGAAGTGCTCTTTGCAACGTGATCAAGGAGAAAACTATGGCAACTGCGAAAAAAACTGCGGCTAAAAAAGCTGCTCCGAAGAAGGCTCCTGCTAAAAAGGCAGCAGCTAAGAAGGCTCCTGCTAAAAAAGTAGCAGCGAAAAAAGCTCCGGCTAAAAAAGCTCCAGCGAAAAAAGTAGCGGCCAAGAAGCCAGCTGCGAAAAAATCGCCAGCGAAAAAGCCAGCAGCCAAGAAGGTAGCGGCCAAGAAGCCAGCGGCGAAGAAAGCCGCAGCGAAAAAGCCAGCAGCCAAGAAGGCCGCGAAAAAGGTAGCGAAGAAACCAGCGGCCAAGAAAGCTGCTGCGAAGAAGCCTGCCGCCAAGAAAGCAGCGAAAAAGCCCGCTGCGAAGAAAGCCGCGAAAAAACCTGCTGCCAAAGCTGCGAAAGCACCCGCTGCAGCGGCTGCCCCTGCGGCTCAGACTACTCTGAACCCGCAAGCTGCCTGGCCGTTTCCGACTGCCAGCAAGCCGTAAGCAGTAAGGTAATTCTGCTTAGAGCCCGATATCGAAAGATGTCGGGCTTTTTTCATGTCTGCCCCGCTCCTCCACGCCCGCCATCATCCCGCCCATGCGACTGCCTGACCTTGCCTTTCTGCGGATAGAAAAGAACGGTGACGTGCTGGTCGACGTGCACGTGGTACCGAATGCCGCCAAAACCCAGGCTGTGGGCCTGCACGGCGAAGCCGGCCACCAGGCGCTGCGCCTGCGGCTGCAGGCACCGCCGGTGGATGGCAAAGCCAACCAGGCACTCGTGAAATGGCTGGCCGGCTGCCTCGGTGTTCCGCAGCAGGCGGTCACGCTGGCGCGCGGGGAAACATCCAGGCGCAAGCAGCTGCGCGTGAATGCCGCGGCGGCTGGCTGCGCCACCTGGGATGAGCTGGTGAAAGCGTTGGGCGAAGACCACCCACCCGCCTGAGCAACGGCCCTTAAGCCGCGATTTGTTCGGCCGACAGCGTGTAGTTCTGGCCACCGCGCGTCGCGATCTTGAGCGCACCGACCCGGTTGCCCAACGCGGCGCAGCGCGCCAGCGGCCAACCCTGCTCCAGACCGAACAGCAGCGCCCCGCGAAAGGCGTCGCCGCAGCCGGTTGGATCCACCACGGCCTCGGCCTTTACGGGCGGCACCAGGGTTTTTTCGCCGTCTATCCAGACTTCGCAGCCTTCGGCGCCCAAGGTCACCACCAGGCCCTGCACGCGTCGCGACAATTCAGCGCAGGACAAACCAGTGCGGTCGCAGAGCATCTTGGCTTCGTAGTCGTTCACTGTCACCCAGGTCGCCAGTTCGACGAAATGCGCGAGTTCCTTGCCGTCGAACATGGGCAGGCCCTGGCCCGGGTCGAACACAAAGGGAATGCCGGCGGCCTTGAACTGCTCGGCATGCTGCAGCATGGCGTCGCGGCCGTCGGGCGAAATGATGCCCAGCTTGATGTCGCCGCGCGCCGTGATGCGGGTCACATGGGCCTGCATCATCGCGCCGGGATGGAAAGCCGTGATCTGGTTGTTGTCGCGGTCGGTCATGATCATGGCCTGCGCGGTGTAGGTGTCGCCGACCTGGCGCACGAACTCAGTGCTGATGCCCAGCCTCTTCATGCGCTCCACATACTCGGCGCCGTCGCTGCCGACCGTCGCCATGGGCAGGGCCGTGCCGCCCAGCTGCCGCAGGCTGTAGGCGATGTTGCCGGCGCAGCCGCCGAATTCGCGGCGCAGCGCTGGCACCAGGAAGGACACATTGAGGATGTGCAGCTGGTCGGGCAGGATCTGCTCGGAAAAGCGCCCCTCGAAAGTCATGATGGTGTCAAACGCCAGGGAACCACAGATAACAGCAGACATTGATTTTTCTCGTTTCAATCAGGGATAAAAAGCCAGGACACGGTAGCCCGCCACCCGCAGGGGTCCGGCCGCCAAAGTGGAGGAAGAGGAAGAGGAAGAGGAAGGGGACGACGCGGCAGCCGCATCACCCGAGACTTTCATGATGACCAACCCCGCCAGTTCGGACTGGGCCCCCAGCGTCACAGCCTTGGCACCGAACTGGGCCGGCGCCAGGACGCGGCGCACCACGGCCTGGTCCTGGGTGTCGGTCAGGGTCACCTCCAGCGAGGGCATTTCCAGTGCCGCCACGCCGGTGTTCTTGAGGGTGAAGCTCAGGCGGTAAGCGTCGGGGGCGATGCGGTTGAAGGTGGAGCTGTCGATCACCAGCGCCTCGATATGGCGGGGCGGGCGGATTTCACAGCGCAACGGGCCGCATAAGGCCTGCAGCGCCGGAAGCAGCCGCGGCTCCAGCGCGGCCAGCATGTCCCGCTGCTGGACAGCCCACTGGGCCACCAGCGTGGCCAGCAGCAGCAGGGACAGCAGGGACAGCGACAGGCGCGTCAGCGGTTTTCGCCAGAAGGCCTTGCGCCGCGCATCCCGCACAAAGGACACGTCATGTTCCACCGGCCGCCCCGGCATGCCGGAATCCACGTCCGAATAAGCGAAGCTGGAATCGTCCTCGACGGTCTGGCGAACCATGGCCGGCTGACGCGGCAAGGGCGCCTCGGCAGGCAGCGATTCGGCGGGCAGCTCCAGCGGATCGTGCTGGCGTTCCTGCTGCGCCTGCTTCCAGCGCACGGGGTCGAAGTCGGCGGCGCTGTCCTGGGCGTCGTCCCAGCCGGGGCTGGACGGTCGCAGCGGCATTCTGTCGGCAAACGAGCGGGCTGGCGCCCATTCCTGCCGGGGCGGCTCCACCGGCGGATCCGCCACGGGCAGGCTTTGGGGCTCGGTGGGACGGTCGAATTCCGGTGGGGGCTCGGGGGCGGCGGCCAGCGCGGCCGTTGCCAGGGGTGCGGGCGCGGTGAGCGAGGACATATCGCGCGGCAGCAGATGGGCCGACGCATCGAACACTTCAGCGCAATGGCCGCATCGCACCCAGCCTTGTGAGACTTTGAGTTGGTCGGTCACGACTTTGAACATCGTGCCGCATGCGGGACAGCGCGTAATCAGGCTCATTTAGCGCTGTATTGTAGGGGCCGCGACCCGCGTTGACGCCCCGCGAGACGGCCTAGAAGCCGGCGGTCATCAGGATCCAGCCCTCTTGCGCATCATGCACCTTGAGCTGGCAATAGGGGGCGTAGGCCTGCTTGAGCTCGTCGGCCTGGCGCTCCAGGATGCCGGCGAGCACCAGGTGCCCGCCTTTCTCGACGTGGGAACACAGCAGGGGCGCCAGCACCTTGAGCGGCGTGGCCAGGATGTTGGCCAGCACGGTGCGGTACTGGCCGGACGCCTTCTCGGGCAAGCCCGCCTTGAGCGCCACATGGTTGGCCTCGGCATTGGCCAGCGTCGACTCGACGGCAGCCGGATCGATGTCGACGGCGTCAATATCGACCGCCCCGAACTTCGCCGCGCCAATGGCCAGGATGCCCGAGCCGCAGCCGTAGTCGAGTACACGGCCCAGGTCTTGCCCGGCGCGACCTGCGATCCAGCGCAGGCACATGCGGGTGGTCGGGTGCGTGCCCGTTCCGAAAGCCAGGCCCGGGTCCAGGCGAATCACCTGTTTGGCCTCAGCAGGCGGCTCGTGCCAGGTCGGCACGATCCAGAATTCGGGCGTGATGTCCACGGGCGAAAACTGCGACTGGGTCAGGCGCACCCAGTCCTGCTCGGGCACGGGCTGGATGGCGACGACGCGGCAACCCGCAAAGAAGTCCTGCACCGCCAGCACCTTGGCCGCATCGCGCGCCAGGGCCTCGGTGGCAAACAGCGACACGATGCGGGAGCGCTCCCAACCCGCCTTGGGCGGCGGCATGTCGGGCTCGCCGAACAGGGCCTGCTCCGCCGGGGTCTGCGCGTCGGCGTCTTCCACCGACACGCTGAGCGCATCGAGCGCGTCCAACGCTTCGCTGAGCGTTTCCACCTCGTCGACAGGGGCCAGCAGGATCAGTTCAAACATCGGTTATTGCCTCGCGCGAGCTGTACGCCGAGGCGCACAGGTATTAATCAAGCAGGGGCCGCGGAACCGGCTTTGCCGGGCCGCAGGCGCAGCGACCCCCTCGGGGACAGAGAGCTACACGAAGTGAGCGACCGTGGGGGGCTAGCGTTCTCGTTTCGACAGCCACTCTTCCAGGTAGTGGATGTTGGTGCCGCCATCCATGAACTTGGCATCCACCATGAGTTCGCGGTGCAGCGGGATGTTGGTGTTAATGCCTTCGACCACGGTCTCGGCCAGCGCCGTGCTCATGCGGGCCAGGGCCTGCTCGCGCGTGTCGCCGTGCACGATGATCTTGCCGATCATGGAGTCGTAGTTGGGCGGCACGAAGTAGTTGGCATAAATGTGGGAATCCACCCGCACGCCCGGCCCGCCCGGCGTGTGCCAGGTCGTGATGCGGCCCGGCGAGGGAATGAACTTGTAAGGGTCTTCCGCGTTGATGCGGCATTCGATGGAATGGCCCTTGAGTTCGATGTCGCGCTGGGCGAAAGGCAGTTTTTCACCGGCCGCCACCATGATCTGGGTGCGCACGATGTCCACGCCGGTGATCCATTCGGTGACGGGGTGCTCCACCTGCACGCGGGTGTTCATTTCGATGAAATAGAACTCGCCGTTTTCGTAGAGAAACTCGAAAGTGCCCGCGCCGCGGTAGCCTATCTTCTTGACGGCCGCGACGCAGCGCTCGCCGATGCGCTCGATCAGCTTGCGAGGAATGCCGGGCGCCGGCGCCTCTTCCATGACTTTCTGGTGACGGCGCTGCATGGAGCAGTCGCGCTCGCCCAGCCAGACCGCGTTCTTGTGCTGATCGGCCAGGATCTGGATTTCAATGTGCCGAGGGTTCTGCAGGAATTTCTCCATGTAGACCTCGGGATTGCCGAAAGCCGCGCCGGCCTCGGCTTTGGTGGTCTGCACCGCATGCAGCAGGGCCGCTTCGGTGTGCACCACGCGCATGCCGCGCCCGCCGCCGCCGCCGGCCGCCTTGATGATGACGGGATAGCCGATCTGCTTGGCGGTGCGCTTGATGAGGACCGGGTCGTCAGGCAGGGCGCCTTCCGAACCGGGCACGCAAGGCACACCGGCCTTGATCATGGTCTGCTTGGCCGAAACCTTGTCGCCCATGATGCGGATGGATTCGGGCGAAGGGCCTATGAACTTGAAGCCGCTTTTCTCGACTCGCTCGGCAAAATCGGCGTTTTCGCTCAGGAAGCCATAGCCGGGGTGTATGGCTTCGGCATCCGTCACCTCGGCCGCCGAGATGATGGCCGGCATGTTGAGGTAGCTGTCCTTGGAGGGCGCAGGGCCTATGCAGACCGACTCGTCCGCCAGCTTGATGTATTTCGCTTCGCGGTCGGCCTCGGAATAGACCATCACGGCCTTCACGCCGAGTTCGCGGCAGGCGCGCTGGATGCGCAAAGCGATCTCCCCGCGGTTGGCGATCAGAATTTTTTTGAACATGCGTCGGTAAGCCTGGTTTGAAAAGGAGGCGCTGGGCCCCGCTTATTCAATGATGAAGAGGGGTTGGCCGTATTCGACAGCCTGGCCGTTTTCCGAAAGAATCTTGGTAACCGTGCCCGACTTGTCGGCTTCGATCTCGTTGAGGATCTTCATGGCCTCGATGATGCAGATGGTCTCGCCTTCCTTGACCACGCTGCCGATTTCCACAAAAGGTTTGGCGCCGGGGCTGGCCGAGCGGTAGAAAGTGCCCACCATGGGCGACTTGACGGCATGGCCGGCCGGGGCGGCGGGCGCCGCCTCGGGGGCCGCAGCGGCCGGGGCTCCGGCGGCTGGGGCCGCCGCGGGAGCTGCTACCATGGCAACCGGCTGCTGCATCACGACGGGAGCGCCGCTGGATTTGACGATGCGTACCTTGCCCTCGGCTTCGGTGATTTCCAGCTCGGAGACGTTGGACTCCGAAACGAGGTCGATCAGGGTTTTGAGTTTTCTTAAATCCATGGGTTCTCTCCAACGACGGTAGATGCTGGCGCGGGATCTCGGCGCAGCTTTTGACTGAAAGACCGGAAACAGGGCGCAGGGAGCGCCACCACCGATCTTCCTTCTTTTTTCACTTACTTTCTGCTTTTACGCTTTAAAGCGCTTATCAGTTAACTACTGCGGGGAGGAGCCAGACGGCTTTCCCCGGGAAAGCGCAGAGTGTACATCAAGCCGGAGGCCATTCCAAACCGTCTGGCGGTTGGCCTCGATTTCCCTAAATCCCCTTCAGACAATGCTGTTAGAAGCGTATTGCCGCAGGTTGGCCGGGTTTTCGCGCAAAAACCCGTGCTGACCCTCTAGACCAGCTTGGCCCACTGTGCGAGGTCCTCAGGCAGGACCTTGCCGATCTTGCGGTGCAGCAGCTCTCCCGAGGCACTGAACACCACCGTAAAGGGCAGGCTGCCGGCGAGATTGCCCAGCGATTTGCTGAGCTCGGTCCCGCCCAGGCCGGCCATGCCCACCGGGAAATGCAGGGGTTTGGTTTGCAGCCAGGTCTGTACCGCACTGGGCTGGTCAACGGCCAAACCTACTATTTGCAGGTTTTTATCGCGATTTTCCTGGTAGAAATAATCTAATAAAGGCAATTCCTCGACGCAGGGCGGGCACCAGGTGGCCCAGAAATTGACCAGCAGGAGCTTGCCGCGAAAGCTGCTCATGGAAAGGTTCTTGCCGTCCGGCGTGTCAAAACTCAGGCGCCAGAAGGCGTCGGAGGCATTGCCTGCCGCGCCGACCACCCCTGTTTCAGCCGGGCCGGGTGCCTCCTGGTGCGGCTGGAATTGCCACCAGGCGACGCTGGCGCCGGCCAGCCCGGCCACTGCGGCGGCCGCGCCATAAAGCATGTTTCTGCGATTCACGTGTCTGAAGCTCCGGCTTGGGGTATCAACAATTTTTGCACGGCGGCGAGGTCGCCCCGGGGCGTGCGGCCCTTGGTATCAGGCCTCAAGGCGCCGCGCAGGTCGTCATGGTCGTAAACCATCAGGTGCACGCCCACCGTTTCATTCAAAGGTTTGCACACACTTCGCAGGCTGAGCGCTTCCACGCTGTCGCCGGTAAAGCCGGTCACGGTGCGCGGCTCGTAGTCGACATTGTGCTCAATCAATGCGATCTCGGCCGATTTGGGGTCATCGCAGAAAAGCTGGATATAGATATCGGACAGCCGCGTGGCCGTGCCGTGCCAGACGGCGCCGCCCAAATGGGGCCGGAACTGTGCCAGCCGCTCCATCCAGACCAGGGCCAGTTCACGCAGGGCGGCCAGCTCCGCCGGCTGAGTGTCGGCGCAGAACACTGCGATGTATTCGCGCACCGCGTCTTCCAGTTCGTCGTTGCCGGGCAGCTCGGTGCGCTCCGGCAACGCCAGCTGCTTGACGGCGCGGCGCTTGGCGGGGCCGTATTCCAGCCCTTCTTCCACCACCAGGGCGGCGGCGGTGGCGGCAATTTCAGATTTGAGGGTGTGTGGGATCAAGGTCGGCAGGCCCGGGGAGCCAGAAAGAATGGGGAGCAAGGCGATTGTGCCCCGGTTAGGTTTGCGCCGGCCCTTAAAGTTCAGCGCCTGCCCGGCCAGCCATCCCGGCTGGGGGCCGGCCCATGAAACCCGGCCTCCTAGAATACAGCCCCATGCACATACATATTCTGGGAATCTGCGGCACTTTTATGGGTGGCCTGGCCGCCCTGGCGCGGGAGGCGGGGCACAAGGTCACGGGCTGCGACACGGGCGTCTACCCGCCCATGAGCGACCAGCTGCGCGGACTGGGCATAGAGCTGATCGAGGGCTACGGCGCCGATCAGATGGCCTTCGAGCCCGATGTGTTCGTGGTCGGCAACGTGATCTCCCGCGCCCGGCTGGCCGACGGGACGCCCAAATACCCGCTCATGGAAGCCATCCTGAACAGCGGCAAGCCCTATACCAGCGGCCCGCAGTGGCTGTCGGGCCATGTGCTGCACCATCCCACCCACCATGCGACCGGCCCGCGCCACGTGCTGGCCGTAGCCGGCACGCACGGCAAGACCACCACCACGGCCATGCTGGCCTGGATCCTGGAGCATGCCGGGCTGAAGCCGGGTTTCCTGGTCGGCGGCGTGCCGCTTAATTTCGGCGTCTCGGCCCGCCTGGGCGAGGGCAATACCTTTGTGATCGAGGCCGACGAATACGACACCGCGTTTTTCGACAAGCGCAGCAAGTTTGTGCACTACCGGCCACGCACGGCCGTGCTGAACAACCTCGAATTCGACCACGCCGACATCTTCGACGACCTGGCGGCCATAGAACGGCAGTTCCACCACCTGGTGCGCACCGTGCCCTCGCAGGGCCGGGTGGTCGTCAACGCGGCCGAGGCCAGCCTGCAGCGCGTGCTGGCCCAGGGCTGCTGGAGTGAGCAGCTACTCTTTGGCAACGGCCTGCTGAACAAAGCCGGCTTCATGGCCCATGGCGAGCCGCATGACTTTCACGTACTCAAGGCCGGCGAGGCCGTGGCGCATGTGAAGTGGGGTATCAGCGGCGTGCACAACCAGCTCAATGCCCTGGCCGCCATCGCGGCGGCCGAGCACGTGGGCGTGGCGCCCGAGGCCGCGGCGCGGGCGCTGGCGGAATTCCAGAACGTCAAGCGACGCATGGAAGTGCGCGGCGTGATCCCGCGCAAGGGCGGCGACATCACGGTGTATGACGATTTCGCCCACCACCCCACGGCCATTCACACCACGGTGGACGGCCTGCGCCGCCAGCTGCAAAGCGCCGGCCGGGGCGGCGAACGCATACTTGCCATCTTCGAGCCGCGCAGCAACACCATGAAACTGGGCGCCATGACGGCCCAGTTGCCCTGGAGCCTGGAGCAGGCCGACCTGGCCTTCTGCCATGCGGGCGGGCTGGACTGGGACGCGCGCGCCGCGCTGGCCCCCATGGGCGAACGCGCCCAGGTTGCCGGCACCATTGACCAGCTGCTGGACCAGGTCAAGGCGGCGGCCCGGCCTGGCGACCACCTGCTGTGCATGAGCAATGGAGGCTTTGGCGGGATTCACGCCAAATTGCTGGAGGCCCTCAAGGCCTGACTTTGCTCAGAACGCCTGGGGCTCTGCTAATTAATAGGTGATGCTCAGCGTCGCCACGTCGATGTGAATCACCGGCTTGGCCAGCGCCGCGCTGGCCGCCCGGGCAAACTCCTGCGCCCATTTGGCCTCCGCGAATTTCGCCGGCCCGGCGGCCTGGGCCACCACCACGACCTTGTCGGCGGTCAGCAGCTTGCCTGTGGGCCGCAGCGGCTCGCAGCCCATTTGCGTGAACTGGTCGTCCAGCCACCAACGCGCCACGTCGTGCGGCATGGGCTGCACTTCGTTGAGGTCCAGCCGCACGGGTGGGCCGTCCTTGAAGCTCACGGTGACTTCGCTGCGCATGATGTGCTCCTGGTCAGGCGCCCATGGTCGGCGACTTGCGGGTAGCGCGGCTATTCGCACAAACCCGCAAGCGGCCGATAGCGCTTATTCGCCTAGCCTATTTACTGGCGCGGCGCTTGAGCACGGCGGCCGACAGGATTTCCAGCACGTCCATCGAATCGTTCCAGCCCAGGCAGGCGTCGGTGATGCTCTTGCCATAGTCCAGCGTTTTCGCATCGTCCTTGCCGGGAGTGAATTTCTGCGCCCCGGCGTTGAGGTGGCTTTCCACCATCAGGCCGAACACATGGCGAGAACCGCCGGCCACCTGGCCCGCGATGTCGCGCGCCACCTCGACCTGCTTTTCGTGCTGCTTGGAGCTGTTGGCGTGGCTGCAGTCCACCATCAGCGTAGCCGGCAGTTTGGAGGCTTCCAGCTCCTTGCAGGCCGCCGCGACGCTGGCCGCGTCGTAATTGGGCGTCTTGCCGCCGCGCAGGATCACATGGCAGTCCTTGTTGCCGTTGGTCTGCACGATGGCGACCTGGCCGTTTTTGTGGACCGACAGGAAATGGTGGCCGCGCGCCGCCGCCTGGATAGCATCGGTGGCGATGCGGATGTTGCCGTCGGTGCCGTTCTTGAAGCCTATGGGAGCCGACAAGCCAGAGGCCAGTTCGCGGTGCACCTGGCTTTCGGTAGTGCGCGCGCCGATGGCGCCCCAGGAGATCAGGTCGCCGATGTACTGGGGCGAGATCACGTCCAGGAATTCACTGCCGGCCGGCAGACCCAGGCGGTTGATGTCGATCAGCAGCTGGCGAGCGATGCGCAGGCCTTCGTCGATGCGGAAGGTTTCATCGAGGTAAGGGTCGTTGATCAGGCCTTTCCAGCCCACGGTGGTGCGCGGCTTTTCGAAGTAGACGCGCATCACGATTTCCAGCGTGCCTTCGTACTTCTTGCGCTGCTCGAGTAGCTTGCGGGCGTACTCCAGCGCCGCCGCGGGATCGTGGATGGAACAGGGGCCGATGACCACCAGCAGGCGGTCATCCTTGCCCTGGATGATGTTGTGGATGCCCTTGCGGGTCTTGCTGATCAGTGTCTCGACGGCGGTGCCGCGGATGGGGAAGAAGCGGATGAGATGCTCGGGAGGGGGTAGCACGGTGATGTCCTTGATGCGTTCGTCGTCGGTCTGGCTGGTCTTTTCGACGGTCGCATACCAGTTGTCGCTGGCGGAGGTGGCTTTGGCATTCATCGCAATCTTCCTTTTCTAGGGTGTCAGGTGTCAGTCGGGTGATTCAGGTTTCGGTACAAGCATTCAGCAAACAAAGGGGCAAAAAAAAACCGCCGGGAGCCGGCGGTTTTTGGAGATTCGGTGCGTTTTATCGGGTCACGCCTTGATCTCTCTACCGCCGAAAGCGCTGGAGAACCAAAAGTAAGCAAAATAAAACTTGCCGAAATTCATAAGCTGGAATGTAGCACAGGTCCGCGAAAGCCCCGAAAATGGCCCGCTCAGGCCGTTCCGCCCACCGTCAGGCCGTCGATGCGCAGGGTCGGCTGGCCGACGCCGACCGGAACGCTCTGGCCTTCTTTGCCGCAGGTGCCGACGCCGCTGTCGAGAGCCATGTCGTTGCCCATCATGGTGACGCGGGTCAGCGCGTCGGGGCCGTTGCCGACAATCGTCGCGCCCTTGACGGGGTACAAAATCTTGCCGTTTTCGACCCAGAAGGCCTCGCTGGCCGAGAACACAAACTTGCCCGAGGTGATGTCGACCTGGCCGCCGCCGAAGTTGGTGGCGTACAGGCCCTTCTTGATGCTCGCCACGATTTCCTCGGGCTGCTTGTCGCCGCCCAGCATATAGGTGTTGGTCATGCGCGGCATGGGCACGTGGGCGTAGCTCTCGCGCCGGCCGTTGCCGGTGGGTTTGACCTTCATCAGGCGGGCATTCAGCGAATCCTGGATATAGCCCTTCAGAATGCCGTCCTCGATCAGCACATTGCGCTGGCTGGCGTTGCCCTCGTCGTCGACATTGAGCGAGCCGCGGCGGTCGGCAATCGTGCCGTCGTCCAGCACCGTGACGCCTTTGGCCGCCACGCGCTGGCCTATGCGCCCGGAAAACGCACTGGAACCCTTGCGGTTGAAGTCGCCCTCCAGGCCGTGGCCTATGGCTTCGTGCAACAGAATGCCGGGCCAGCCCGAACCCAGCACCACCGTCATCTCGCCGGCCGGCGCGGGGCGCGCATCGAGGTTGGTCAGGGCGGCTTTTACCGCGTCATTCACGTACTCGGCGATCTGCGCGTCGTCAAAATAGGCCAGGCCGAAACGGCCGCCGCCGCCGCCCGAGCCGACTTCGCGCCGGCCTTTTTGCTCGGCGATCACCGTCACGCTCAGGCGCACCAGCGGGCGCACGTCGGCGGCCAGCGTGCCGTCGGCGCGCGCCACCATCACCACGTCGTATTCGCTGGCCAGGCCGGCCATGACCTGCACGATGCGCGGGTCCTTGGCCTTGGCGAGTTTTTCCACTTTTTCCAGCAACTGGACCTTGGCCGTGCTGTCCAGCGTGGCGATGGGGTCCAACCCCTGGTAAAGCGAGCGGCTGCCGGCGATGCGACCGGCCGGCGTCTTCACGCGGGCGCTTTTGCCGCCGGCGGCAATGCTGCGCACGGTACGCGCCGCGTCGAGCAGCGAAGCTTCGGAAATGTCGTCGGAATAGGCGAACGCGGTTTTTTCGCCGCTGACGGCGCGCACGCCCACGCCCTGATCGATGCTGAAGGAGCCGGTTTTCACGATGCCCTCTTCCAGGCTCCAGCCTTCGCTGCGGGTGTACTGGAAATACAGGTCGGCGTCGTCCGCGCCATGGGAGGTGATCTCACCAAGGGCGCGACCCAGGTGCGCCTGCGTGAGGCCGAAGGGCGCCAGCAGCAGTTTCTGCGCGATCTCCAGCCGCCCCGTGGTCGACTCCACCGTAGGCCGGGCGGCCGAGGAGACCGTGGACTTGTTGGGGGCGGAGGCGGTGGTGGAGCGAAGTGAGGTCATGCGGCCATTGTAGGCAGTCTGCCTGTGGGCCGGGGGCGGCAGGGTTTTGCCCGCAGGCAGGGGAAAGCGGGACAAAAACCCGCTCAGCCGCCCTCACTGTCCAGGTGCTTGCCCAGGTGCTTGCCCAGGTGCTTGAACAGCGCGGCATCGTCCTCGGCCGCCAGCCCGGCCTGGTGGGCCTCGGCAAAGACCCGGCTGGCGTGCTCACCCAGCGGGCCCTCGAAGCCGGCAGCGCGGGCTGCCGCCACGGCCAGCCGCGTGTCTTTTTCAAGCAGCGTCACATGCGCGCGCGGCGCGTAGTCGCCGGCAATCGCGCGGCGCATGCGGTCCGAGCCTATCCAGCTCTGCCCGCTGGACTGCTCGATCACGTCCAGGGTTTTCGCCAGGTCCAGTCCCAGGCGCCCGGCCAGCGCCAGCGCCTCGGCCGCGCCCACCAGGTTGATCCCCGCCAGCAGGTTGTTGACCAGCTTGGTGCGGGCGCCGTCACCGGGCTTTTCGCTGATGCGGAACACCTTGGCGGACAAATCCCGCAGCAAGCCAGCCTGCTGGTCATACACCGCTTGCGAGCAGGCCAGCATCAGGCTCATGGAACCGTCGCGCGCCCGCGCCGGGCCGCCCGACATGGGCGCGTCCAGCGTATGCACGCCGCGTTCGGCCAGCCGGGCAGCGAAGGATTCGACATCCTGCGGCGCGATGGTCGGGCACAGCATCACGGCATGGCCGGGCAGCAGCATGCGGTCCAGGCCGTTCCCGCCAAACAGCACCTCTTCGGTTTGCGCCGCATCGACCACGCAGACAATAAAAGCCTGGGAGTTCGCCGAGGCATCTGCGGGACCGGCAATGGCCGTCGCGCCCCCTTGCACCATGGCCGCGGTCTTGACCGCATCGATGTCGCAAACCTGGACCTCCCAGCCCCTGGCCAGCAGGTTGGCCGCCAAGCCGCCGCCCATATTGCCCACCCCGATCACGGTCACCCTGCGGGCGTTCACGCAGGCGGCCTCAGGTCTGCACCAGGCGCTTGGCCTTGGCGATGGACATCAGCATGCCTATGGCCAGGCCCAAGGTGACCATGGCGGTGCCGCCGTAGCTGATAAAGGGCAAGGGCACGCCCACCACCGGCAGGATGCCGCTGACCATGCCCATGTTGACGAAGGCGTAGGTGAAAAAAATCATGGTCAGCGCCCCCGCCAGCAGGCGCGCGAACAGGGTCGAGGCCTCCATCGCGATGGCCAGCCCGCGCAGGATCAGGAAGATGAAACCGGCGATCAACAGCAAATTGCCCAGCAGGCCGAACTCCTCGGAATAGGCGGCAAAGATGAAGTCGGTGGTGCGCTCGGGAATGAACTCCAGGTGGGTCTGCGTGCCGGCCATGAAGCCCTTGCCGGTGATGCCGCCCGAGCCGATGGCGATCATGCCCTGGATGATGTGAAAGCCCTTGCCCAGCGGGTCGCGCGATGGGTCCAGCAAAGTGCAGATGCGCTGCTGCTGGTAGTCGTGCAATATGGGCCAGCGCACGCCGTCGGCGCAGATCTGCGGCTCAAACCAGACCACCAGGAACACGCCGACCAGGCCCAGCAGCACCGGCGGCAGGATCAGCTTCCAGCTCAGGCCCGCGAAAAAAATCACCGCCAGGCCGGCCGCCAGCACCAGCAGCGAGGTGCCCAGGTCGGGTTGCTTCATGATCAGGCCCACCGGCATGGCCAGCAGCAGCACGGCGGCCACAAAATCGAGGGGCCGCAGCTGGCCCTCGCGCTTCTGAAACCACCAGGCCAGCATCAGCGGCATGGCGATCTTGAGGATTTCGCTGGGCTGTATCACCACTCCCACATTGAGCCAGCGTTTTGCGCCCTTTTTTGTCACGCCGAACACCGCGACGGCCACCAGCAGGGTCACGCCCACAACGTAGAGCGGCACGGCAAAGGCCATCAGGCGCTGCGGCGGCACCTGCGCCACCACGAACATGATGGCCCCGGCGATCAGCATATTGCGGCCGTGGTCGACAAAACGGGTGCCGTGGTCATAACCCGAGGAATACATGATCAGCAGGCCCGCGCAGGCCAGCAGGAAGACGGCAAATGCCAGCAGGCCGTCAAAGCCCTGCAGCAGGGGCAAAGTTCGCTGGTAAAGAGAGGGTTTGTCGAAAACGGCAGCCATGCCGGGGATTATCCGCCACGGCCCGCGGCCGGAGGCCAAAGACCGTGGTCTCCCGTCTACCATGGCAGCATGCGCACCACCCACCTGCTCTACCTGCACGGCTTTCGCTCTTCGCCGCACTCCATGAAGGCCCAAAAAATGGCGGCCATCGTGCGGCAGCGCCATCCCGCCGTGCACTGGTGGTGCCCGCAGCTGCCGCCTTCGCCCGAGGCTGCGCTGCGCGGGGTCATGGATGAAATCGCCGGCTGGCCACGGCAAGCCGGTTACCAAAGCCTGGCCGTGGTCGGCTCATCGCTGGGTGGTTTTTACGCCACCGCCGTGGCCGAACGCATGGGCTGCAAGGCCGTGCTGCTCAATCCGGCCGTGGAGCCGGCCCGCGACCTGGCCCGCTATATCGGCGAGCAAACCGCCTGGCATGACCCGGACCAGCATTTTTTCTTTGAACCGCGCTTTGTCGATGAGCTGAAAGCCCAGCATGCCGGGCCGCTCAAAACGCCTGAAGATTACCTGGCCATCATCGCCAAGGGCGACGAGGTGCTGGATTGGCGCGAAATGGCGGCCCGCTATGCGGGCAGTCGGCTGCGCATCCTCGAAGGCGGCGACCACGCGCTGAGCGACTTCGACACGCATGTGCCCGAGATCCTGGATTTCCTGGCGCTGGCCTGAAAGTCGCCCCGAACGGTGGCTGATTACACTAGCCCCAAGTCATCAAAGACACCAAAGGGATCCCGTTTTGTTTGTATTGTTTGAAGAAGCCGGCAAGTTTCTGGCCGGCCGCATTTTGTCCGAGAGCGATGCCTCGCTGCAGGTGGAGCTCGACTCGGGCAAGCGCGTGAAGGTCAAGGGCGTCAATGCCCTGCTGAAATTCGAGAAACCCTCGCCTGCCGAGCTGATGGCCGCCGGGCAGAAACTGAGCACCGACATCGAGCTGGACCTGGCCTGGGAGTTCGCCGGTGAAGGCGAGTTCGGCTTTGCCGACCTGGCCCGCGACTACTTCAGCGCCGACGGCAAGCCCGCCACGCTGGAGCAGCAGGCCGCCGCGCTGTTCCGCCTCTACGACGCCCCGCACTACTTCCGCCGCGCCGGCAAGGGCCGCTTCAAGAAGGCGCCCGCCGACATCCTGCAGCAGGCGCTGGCCGCCATCGAAAAGAAAAAACAGGTGGCGGCGCAAATCACCGCCTGGGCCGAGGAACTGGGCCGCGGCGAATGCCCGCCGCCGGTGCGCGAGCAGCTCTACAAAATCCTGTTCAAGCCCGACAAGAACAGCGCCGAGTACAAGGCGGTGGTCGAGGCCTCGCGCGCCACGCACACCGCGCCGCTGGACCTGCTGCAAAAAGCCGGCGCCATCGCCTCGCCCTACCAGTTCCACTGGAAGCGTTTCCTGTTCGAGAACTTTCCCAAGGGCACCGGCTTTCCGGTCCTGCAGGCGCCCGAAGTCAAGGACGAGCTGCCCCTGGCGGACGTGAAGGCCTTTTCCATCGACGACTCGGCCACCACCGAGATCGACGATGCGCTGTCGGTGCAGGGCCTTGGCAGCGGCACCGTCACGCTGGGCATACACATCGCCGCGCCCGGCCTGGCCGTGCTGCCCGGCAGCCCCATCGACGCGGTGGGCCGCACGCGTCTGTCCACCGTCTACATGCCGGGCTACAAGCTGACCATGCTGCCCGACGAGATCGTCCAAAGCTACACGCTGCAGGAGGGCCGCAACTGCCCTGCGCTGTCGCTCTACCTCACGCTTGACGAAGCCACACTGGAGATCAAAGAAAGTGTCACAAGGCTGGAACAGGTGCCCATCGTGAGCAACCTGCGCCACGACATGCTGGACAGCACTTTTACCGAAGCCTTTTTTGAAGCCGCGCAAACCAGCCCGCCCACCGGCATGCAGTGGGGCGTGGAACTCACATTCCTGCACCGGCTGGCCAAGCACCTGAAGGCGCAGCGGGAAATCGTGCGCGGCAAGCCCGAGAACTTCAACCGCCCCGACTACAACTTCCGCCTGGACAACCCCACGGGCGGCGAGCCCAAAGGCGACGAAACTGTCAGCATCAGCACGCGCCAGCGCGGCGCGCCGCTGGACCTGATCGTGGCCGAGGCCATGATCCTGGCCAACAGCACCTGGGGCCAGTGGCTGGCCGAGCACGGCGTGCCCGGCATCTACCGCAGCCAGGCCAGCCTGGCGCCCGGCGTGAAGGTGCGCATGGGCACCAAGGCCTTGCCGCATGCGGGCATAGGCGTCAAAAGTTATGCCTGGAGCACCTCGCCGCTGCGCCGCTACACCGACCTGGTCAACCAGTGGCAGATCATCGCCTGCGCGCGTCACGGCCGCACGGCCGCGCTGGCCGCGCCCTTCAAGCCCAAGGATGCCGAGTTGTTTTCCATCATCTCGGGCTTTGACGCCGCCTACAGCGCCTACAACGGCTTCCAGGCCGGCATAGAACGCTACTGGACACTCAAGTACCTGCAGCAAAACGGCGTCACCGAGCTGACCGCCACCGCCTTCAAGGACAACCTGGTGCGTGCCGACGAGCTGCCGCTGGTGCTTGCGGCCGTGGGCGCGCAGGGCCTGCCGCGCGGCGCGAAAGTACGCGTGCGATTGGGCGAGATCGACGAGATCACGCTGGACGTGTCGGGCACGGTCATCGAGCGGCTGGACGTGGAACTGGACGAATCGCCGGACCCGCTCGGTGAGGACGACGGCGAGACCGAGATGGCCGCCGGCCCGATCTCCATCGCGGTCGATGTCAATGAGCCACAAACCGACGCCGCCGCGGCGGCTCCGGTGGCCGGTTGACACCGGATTTCGCGCATAAACCCCGATAATCTCTTTCTGTGAAATCACCCAGCACACTGCAAATCGCTTTAGGCGCGTCCATCGCCGTGCACGCGGTGCTGCTGACGGTGCGGTTTGTCGACCCCGAGCGCTTTAACCGCGTGTTCCAGGACACCCCGCTGGAGGTGGTCCTGGTCAACGCGAAATCCAATGAGAAGCCCGACTTCGCCAAGGCGATCGCGCAGGCCTCGCTGGCCGGCGGCGGTGAGGCCGACAAAGGCCGGGCCACCTCGCCCTTGCCGCCTTCGGCCCTGATGGAGCTTGGCGACGCCACCGAAGACGCGCAGCGCAAGGTCGAGTCGCTGCAGGAGCAGCAAACCCAGCTGCTGGCGCAAATCAAAAAACAGCTGGCCTCCATGCCTCCACCCGACCTGACCCAGCCCGCCAACAGCCCGGCCCAGGCCGAACGCGAGGAAAAACGCAAGGCGCTGGTCAAGATCCTGGCTGAAATCGAACGCCGCATCAACGAAGAAAACGCGCGTCCCAAAAAGCGCTACATCAGCCCGGCCACGCGCGAAGAGGTCTACGCCGTCTATTACGACGAGCTGCGCCGCAAGATTGAGGACAAGGGCACCGTCAACTTCCCCGAGCAGGCAGGCAAAAAACTGTACGGCGAGCTCACCATGATCGTCACCGTAAACTTCGACGGCACCGTGCTGGACACGGAAGTGGTGCAGACCTCGGGCAACCTGACGCTGGACCGGCGCGCCCAAAGCATTGTGCGCGGCACCGGGCCTTTCGGCCGCTTCAACGACGCCATGCGCCGCAAAGCCGACCAGATCGTCGTGGTGTCGCGCTTCAAGTTCACGCGCGACGACACGCTGGAAACCAAACTTACAAGCCGCTAGGGTCCCATGGATCAGTACTACGTCCTGGGCAACCCGATCGCTCACAGCAAGTCGCCGCTGATCCATGCCCGCTTTGCCGAGCTGACCGGGCAGTCCCTGCGCTACGAGCGCCTGCTGGTGCCGCTGGAATCCTTCGCAGCCACGCTGGCGCAGCTGCAGCGGAACGGCGTCAAAGGCTGCAACGTCACCGTGCCCTTCAAGCTCAACGCCTTCGAGGCCGCCACCACGCGCAGCGACAGGGCGCAGCTCGCGCAGGCGGCCAACACCTTGCAGCTGCAAGGCGGCGCCGTCCATGCCGACAACACCGACGGCGTGGGCCTGGTCAACGATATCCAGAACAACGCCGGCGTTTCGCTGGCCGGGCGCGACGTGCTGCTGATAGGCGCGGGCGGCGCAGGCGCCGGAGCGCTGGCGCCACTGCTGGCGGCCGCGCCACGCCGGCTGGTGCTGGTCAACCGCACACGGGCCAAGGCCGATGCGCTGGTCGAGCGCCACAAGGCGCATGCGTCTTTGCAGCCCCTGCTGCAAGCCACCGAACTGCTGGCTGAAGGCCTGGACGGCCTCCAAGGCGCGTTTGACGTGGTCATCAACGCCAGCGCCAGCAGCCTGGCGGGTGCCGGTGTGCCGGTCTCTGCCGCTGTGCTCAAGCCCGGCGCGCTGGCCTGCGACATGATGTACGGCCCTGCCGCCGCCGACTTCATGGCCTGGGCCCGCGACAACGGCGCCGTGCCGCGCGACGGCCTGGGCATGCTGGTCGAGCAGGCCGCCGAGGCCTTCGAGCTGTGGCGCAAGGTGCGCCCGCCCTCGGCCCAGGTGCTGCGGGAAATGCGGGCACTGCTGGCATGAAGGCACTCCTCAGGCTGGTCGGCCTGGGCCTGCTGGCCGGCCTGGCCTTGCAGCTTTTTTTTGTGGCGCGCATCGCCGTGATGGCCGTGGTGGACCCGGAGTCCACCGCCTTCCAGCGCTCCGAAGCCTACCTGGTCGCGCGCAATACCGGTACCCTGAAATGGCGGCAGCAATGGGTGCCCTATAGCGAACTGCCCGACAACCTCAAGCGTGCGGTCATCGCCTCCGAAGACGCCAGCTTTGCCGAGCACGATGGTGTCGACATGGAGGCGCTCGAAAAAGCCTGGGACAAAAATGCCAAGGCCGAACAGCGCGCCGCGCAGTCGGCCAGCCGGCTGGCGCCCGCCAAAGCAGCGGCCGCGCCAGCCAGACCCGTGAAGATCGTGGGCGGCTCCACCATCACGCAGCAGCTGGCCAAAAACCTGTTTTTGTCGGGCGAGCGCACGCTGCTGCGCAAGGGCCAGGAACTGGTGCTGACCTTGCTGCTGGAGGCCCTGCTGGGTAAGGAGCGCATCCTGGAGATCTATCTCAACAGCGTGGAATGGGGTGAAGGCGTTTTCGGCGCCGAAGCGGCCGCCCAGCACTACTACCGCAAGCCCGCGGCAAAGCTGAGCGCCTACGAATCCGCGCGCCTGGCCGTGATGCTGCCGCGGCCCAAGTACTTTGAGACTCGGCCCAACTCGGGCTACCTGGCCTCACGCGCCGGCACCATCGCGGCCCGCATGGGCGGCGTGGAGCTGCCCTGAGCCCCCACTCAGCCTGAAGCGCCGTATCAGCGCTTGACCACCAAAGAAGCCGAGCCGGCCTCCGTATTGCGGCCCAGGTCGGTCTGCAGGCTGCCAACGGCCGCAGTGCTGGTGTAGGTGCCGGCCGCCGCGGCGCGCACCTTGACCGAGACAGCGCATCCGCCGTTGCGGATGTTCATGCCGGCCTCTATGGACACCGTGCTGCCGCCCGGAGCGGCATTGACCGTGCCCAGGCAGTCGCCGCCCAGGCCTGACGGCGTGGCCACCACCAGGCCCGCGGGCAAGGCCTGCGTGAAGGGTGCGCTGAGCACGGCGCGGCGCGGGCCGGGGCTGTTGAAATGCAGCTCCAGTGTGCTGGTGGCACCGGGTGCAATGACCGGCGGCGTGAAGATCTGGTTGACCACGGGCGGGTTGGCCGCGTTGCCGGTCACCATCAGGTCGCGCACCTCGTGCACGTTCTTGGCCGCGCCTGTGCTGCCGGCCACACCCACGCTCAGCGCGGCGGGCGCCGCATAAGGGAAGTCCGTGTTGGACAGCAGTCGCCGGAAGGAGCCGGCGGACCCGTCGCGCACGTCGACATTGATGGTGTAACCCACGCCCGCCGCCTTGGGCGAAAGCGTCATCACCACCTGGCGCGGCACCGGGCGCGCCGCGGCCGTTGGCTGGTCCACATTGCCGGGCATGGCCGCATGGGCGATGAAGGGATTCCCGGCCGCGACGGGGCCGCGCAGCACCAGCGCCTGCGGCGCGCCGCCGGGCCCACCGCCGCCGGAGCAGTTGTCGGCCGGACTGGAGAAATTGCCGTACTCGTCCAGCGCCAAAGCAAGGTAGCCGCCCGCGCCCTTGCAATAGCCCAGGCCGCCGCCGGGCAAGGCGCCCGCCATATTCTGCGCGGCGTCGTACAGGTACACCGTGATGCCGTCCGCACCCGGCGCGCCGCCGCCCCATGAGGCATAGCTGAAAGCCAACGTCACGCCGTTCTGCGCGCTGAAGCTGGCGCCAGTGTGCCGCGCATTGCCTTGCGCACCGGTGGCGTTCCCGGTAAGCCGGAGCCAGCCGGCACCTTCGGCGTCGGCGGCGGGCGCCGTCAGCGCGGCCGTGCCGGCCAGGCTCCAGCCCACGTCGGGCGTGGACGCGGAGAAACGCCCATGGACCTGGAACTGGCCCCAGGCGGCGCATGAAAGCGCCAGGCATGCACCGCCGGCAAGCCAGCGTGGCATGCGGGCAGCGCGTGGAGGGGAGGCGAAGAACCGGGGTGCAGGAAGTTTCGGCATCGGCTACAGACAGAAAGGTTGGGGATGGGGCCGCAGGCTGCTGCCCGCCGGAATAGTCTAAACGGTCATGGCGGGAACGTATCATCGGCACCATGCTTGCCAAAATAATGAGCCTTTTCCTGCTGGGCCTGATCCGCACGCTGACCGGCGCGCAGGCGCGCTGGCAGGGTTGCCCGCCCAAGGCCGAGCAACGCATCTACTTCGCCAATCACCAAAGCCACGCCGACCTGGTGCTGATGTGGGCCGCCCTCCCCGAAGAGTTGCGCAGCATCACGCGGCCGATCGCGGCCAAGGACTACTGGACCAAAACCCCGTTCAAGAAGTGGATCACCACGGCGGTGTTCAACGCGATTTATGTGGACCGCGCCAAGACCGGCGACCAGGACCCGCTGGAGCCGCTGGTCGAGGCGCTGGCCCACGGCGACTCCATCATCCTGTTCCCGGAAGGCACGCGCGGCAACCACGAGGAGCCGCAAAAATTCAAGGCCGGCCTCTACAACCTGGCGCTCAAGTTCCCCGGCGTGGTGCTGGTGCCGGCCTGGATCAACAACGTGCAGCGCGTCATGCCCAAGGGCGAGGTCGTGCCTGTGCCCATCCTGTGCTCGGTCACCTTCGGCGCGCCGATTGCCCTGGGCGCCGGTGAAGACCGCGGCGAATTCCTGGCCCGCGCGCGCCAGGCCGTGATGGACCTCAGGGAAACCTGACGCAAGGCCTGGAATCCTGATGAACACTTTTTTGCGCAACCTCTCGCCCTCGCAGCAGGTCGGCCTGCTGTTCGTGCTGGTCTTCGGCATCCTGACTGCCATCAGCGTGGCCGCCTTCGTGATGTCGCTCAAGGACACGCACGAAGACGACCTGCACACCCAGAAACTCAAGGAATTCAACGGCGTCTTGCGCACTTCCTGGCTGATGTCCACGGTGTTCTGGGTAGGCTGGACGCTGGGCGAAACCGTGGCCACCGTGCTGTTCGGGCTGGTCGCTTTTTTCGCGCTGCGCGAGTTCATCACGCTCTCGCCCACGCGCCAGGGCGACCACCGCAGCCTGGTGCTGGCCTTCTTCGTGGTGTTGCCGATGCAGTTTGCACTCGTGATCACGCGGCGCTTCGACCTGGTCACCGTGTTCATACCCGTCTACGTCTTCCTGGCGATTCCGGTGGTCAGCGCGCTGGCCGACGACCCGCAGCGCTTCCTGGAACGCAACGCCAAGCTGCAATGGGGCATCATGGTCTGCGTCTACGGCATCAGCCACGTGCCGGCCCTGATGCTGCTGAAGTTTCCCAACTATGAAGGCAAGAACGCCTTCCTGGTGTTCTTCCTGGTGTTCGTGGTGCAAAGCTGCATGATCGTGGAGTACCTGGTCGGTCGCAGGCTGCAGCGCCCGCCCAGCGCGCCCAATGTGAGCAAGAGCTTCAACTGGACCAGTTGGCTGATCGCCGTTGTGGCGGCCAGCCTGCTGGGCGGCCTGCTCGCGGGCCTCACGCCCTTCAAGCCCGCGCAGGCCGTGGCCATGGCGTTTATCGCCTGCGTATCGGGTTCGCTGGGTCACCTGGTGATGAAGGCCCTCAAGCGCGATCGCGGCATTCCCAACTGGGGCAAACGAGGTGTGGGCGTGACCGGCGCCAGCGGCCTGCTGGACCGGGTCGATGCGCTCTGCTTCGGCGCGCCCATCTTCTTCCATTCGGTTCGCTGGTATTTCGGCCTCTAGGCGGCCCGGCCATGCGCATCCTAGGCATAGACCCCGGCCTGCAGACTTCCGGCTTCGGCGTGGTTGACGTGGACGGCCCCCACCTTCGTTATGTGGCCAGCGGCACCATCAAGACCACGCACCTGGAGCGCGCCGACCTGCCCGGGCGGCTCAAGGTGCTGTTCGAGGGTGTGTGCGAGGTGGTGGAGCGCTACCAGCCCGACGCGGCCTCGGTCGAAATCATTTTTGTCAACGTCAACCCGCAGGCTACCCTGCTGCTGGGCCAGGCGCGCGGCGCCTGCATCACCGCGCTGGTCTCGCGCGAGTTGTCGGTGGCCGAATACACCGCCTTGCAGCTCAAGAAGGCCGTGGCCGGCTACGGCAAGGCCGGCAAGGCCGAGGTGCAGGAAATGGTCATGCGCCTGCTCAAGCTGCCTTCGCTGCCCGGCAAGGATGCGGCCGATGCGCTGGGGCTGGCGATCACCCACGCCCATGCCGGTACTGCCATGCAAAGGCTGGCTGTGGCGGCAGGCAAAGGCGCGAAGCCTGCAGGAAATTACAGGGACGGACGAAGCCGTTAGGTCGCGACGTCCGTCCTAAGGGCCGCGGTACTCAGCCACCACCTCATCCAATGAGGGATTCGACTTGGCTTTTCCGCGGACCAGCACAATCGGCAGTTCGCCACTCATGATGGATGAAATGCGCTGGGCGTCGGCGGGATCGCCGCTGGCCACGGTGAAGCTGATGCTGTGGATGCGAGCAACCGGAATGCCCTTGTCCGACAGTTGCTCGGCCAGGCTATTCGCGCGCTGGGCCGCCTCCTCCGGGCAATCCTCAGCGGCAATCACCTGAACCGCATTGGAGGCGGCAGCACTTGTTCCGGGCAACAAAACAAAGCCATTTGAACTTGAGCTCGAACCTGCCTTGGCACCGGCGGAAGCCAGCATCGGCTGGCCTTCACGGTGTTTGGCCCAGTATTGGTATCCAAAACCGGCAAGGCCCAGCACGATAAGGACTTTGATAAAGCTCATGGGTCAATCTCCGGTGGTCGGGTCTGAGGTGGTCCACCACGCCCAAACTATAGCGGGAAGGCTTCCCGATATCCCCAACGGATCAAGTTACGCGATGCGCTCAAGCACCAGCACCGCGAAAAAACCGAAAGCGGCAATCAGCGTCCACTTGAGGATGATGAGCCCGAAGCGCTTGTAGCGCGCCTGCCCGGTACCCGCGTAAAACATGAAGGCCACCACGGCCGCCAGCAAGAACAGCAGGATGAGCCAGCGGAACAGCAGCATGGGCAGCCCCGGACTGTGCTGTGCCTACCAGGCCCGCGCCAATGTGGCGAAACCCCGGGGTGCTTTTTTTTCGTCTTCAAAGGTGACGACTTCGTAAGCGTCCTTGTGCGCCAGCAGCTCACGCAGCAGCTTGTTGTTCATCGCATGGCCGGAGCGAAACGCGCTGTAGGCAGCCAGCAGCGGCTTGCCCAGCAGGTACAGGTCGCCCATGGCGTCGAGGATCTTGTGCTTCACGAACTCGTCGTTGTAGCGCAGGCCGTCGCTGTTGAGCACCTTGTAGTCGTCCATCACAATGGCGTTGTCCAGCCCGCCGCCCAGGGCCAGGCCGTTGGCGCGCATCATCTCCACGTCCTTGGTGAAGCCGAAGGTGCGGGCTCGCGCGATGTCGCGCGTGTAGGCGCCCGAGCCCATGTCGAACTCCACGCGCTGGCCGGTGGAGTCCACCGCCGGGTGGTCGAAATCAATTTCAAAACTGAGCTTGTAGCCTTCATAAGGCGACAGGCGCGCCCACTTGGTGCTGGCGCCCTCGCCTTCACGCACTTCCACCGGCTTGATCACACGAATAAAGCGCTTGGGCGCGGCCTGCAACTCGATGCCGGCCGACTGCAGCAAAAACACAAACGAAGAGGCCGAGCCGTCCAGGATGGGCACTTCCTCAGCCGTGATGTCGACGTAGAGGTTGTCAATGCCCAGGCCCGCGCAGGCCGACATCAAATGCTCCACCGTGTGCACCTTGGCGCTGCCGCTGGAAATGGTCGACGCCAGCCGCGTGTCCGTCACCGCCTGCGCCGAGATCGCGATGTCCACCGGCTGCGGCAGATCGACCCGGCGAAACACAATGCCCGTATCCGGTGCAGCGGGGCGCAAGGTCAGTTCCACCCGCTGCCCGCTGTGCAGGCCCACGCCCACGGCTTTGGTCAGTGATTTAAGGGTTCTTTGGGCAAGCATGGGCTCTATTTTAAATTGCGCAAGGCCATTTCGGGCGTAGGGGATAGCAATACCGGGCATAGGCACAGTGCATTGCGTCCACCACGGCGCTTGAGGACAGCGGGAGCAGAGGGAGCGAAGCGTCCCTCCCAACGGCGATTAATGGGATGGAAAGCGTAGCGAGCAGCCCGAGGTTGAGGCGAGGAGCGGAACCGTACTCAGGTACGGTGAGCACCACAGCCTCAAGATCGGGTTGCGCAGTAGCTTTACACCCATTAATCGGCTTGTTTGCGGAGGAAGGCCGGGATCTCGAAGTCGTCCATCCCGCCAGAAGCCAACGCATCCACCTTCGCCGCCGCCTGCGTCCGATTGGTACGCCATACGCTGGGCACCGCCATATTCCCGTAATCCGGCTGGGCAGCACCCGTCGTCATCTGCGTCGTGCCGCCGGTGCCGGCCGTGGTGTTCAGCGTAGGCACATTGAAAGGCACGTTGTCGGTGCCGGTGCGCAGCACCTGCAGCGGCGGCGCGTGGCGGCGCACGCCCTGGCGCGACAAACCTGTCGCGACCACGGTCACACGGATCTCGTCGCCTAGCTCGTCGTCATAAGCCGTGCCGTAGATCACGTGCGCGTCGGGCGAGGCGTAAGCGCGGATGGTGTTCATCGCGAGCTTGGATTCACTCAGTTTGAGCGAGCCCTTAGCCGCCGAGATCAGCACCAGCACGCCTTTGGCGCCCGACAGGTCGATGCCTTCAAGCAGCGGGCAGGCCACGGCCTGCTCGGCGGCGATGCGCGCACGGTCCGGGCCGTTGGCCTTGGCCGTACCCATCATGGCCTTGCCGGGCTCGCCCATCACGGTGCGCACGTCCTCGAAGTCGACGTTCACATGGCCGGGCACATTGATGATTTCGGCAATGCCGCCCACGGCGTTTTTCAGCACGTCGTTGGCATGCGCGAAAGCCTCGTCCTGCGTCACGTCGTCGCCCAGCACTTCGAGCAGCTTCTCGTTGAGCACCACGATCAGCGAGTCGACGTTCGCTTCGAGCTCGGCCAGGCCCAGGTCGGCATTCGTCATGCGGCGGCCGCCTTCGAACTCGAAGGGCTTGGTCACCACGCCGACCGTCAGGATGCCCATCTCCTTGGCGATGCGCGCGATCACCGGCGCGGCGCCGGTGCCCGTGCCGCCACCCATGCCGGCGGTGATGAACAGCATGTGCGCGCCGTCGATTGCGCTGCGGATGTCGTCCGCCGCCACTTCGGCCGCGTCGCGGCCCTTGTCGGGCTTGCTGCCCGCGCCCAGGCCGCTGCTGCCCAGCTGGATGGTCTTGTGCGCGCTGCCGCGGCTGAGCGCCTGCGCGTCCGTGTTGGCGCAGATGAATTCGACGCCTTGCACGCCGCATTCGATCATGTGCCCGACGGCATTGCCGCCGCCGCCGCCGACACCGATCACCTTGATCTGTGTGCCTTGGTTGAATTCTTCGATTTCAATCATTTCGATGCTCATTGGGAGCCTCCTAATCAATAAACTGCAGTTGCCAATAATTGGAAATTTGTATTTATGGTTGACACGGCTGTCTCACGCAGGGGGATCCGCCCCGCCAGAATGCATGCAACGCGAGGGCCTGCCGATAAAAGTGGAATAGGTTTTCATGGTCAGAAGTTCCCCACAAACCAGTCTTTGACGCGGCCGAAGGCGTTGTGCACGCTGCCCGCCTTCTGCGACACCTTGTAGCCCCGCATGCGGGCCAGCCGGGCCTCTTCGAGCAGGCCCATGACGGTGGAGGCCCGCGCCTGCGCCACCATGTCCGACAGCGCGCTGGAGTAGCGCGGTATGCCGCGACGCACCGGCTTGAGGAAAATGTCCTCGCCGAGCTCCACCATGCCGGGCATGACGGCGCTGCCGCCGGTGATGACGATGCCGGAAGACAGCACCTCTTCGTAGCCCGACTCGCGTATCACCTGCTGTACCAGCGAGAAGATTTCCTCGATGCGCGGCTCGATCACGCCAGCCAGCGCCTGCTTGCTCAGCATGCGCGGGCCGCGGTCGCCCAGGCCCGGGACTTCCACCTGGGTGTCAGGGTCGGCCAGCAGCTGCTTGGCGTAGCCGCTTTCCACCTTGATGTCCTCGGCGTCCTTGGTGGGGGTGCGCAGCGCCATCGCGATGTCGCTGGTGATCAGGTCGCCGGCAATCGGGATCACCGCGGTGTGCCGGATGGCGCCGCCGGTGAAAATCGCGACGTCGGTGGTGCCCGCGCCTATGTCGACCAGCGCGACGCCGAGTTCCTGCTCGTCCTGCGTGAGTACCGCCAGGCTGGAGGCCAGCGGGTTGAGCATCAGCTGGTCCACCTCCAGGCCGCAGCGCCGCACGCACTTGATGATGTTCTCGGCCGCGCTCTGCGCACCGGTCACGATGTGCACCTTGGCCTCCAGGCGTATGCCGCTCATGCCTATGGGCTCGCGCACGTCCTGACCGTCGATGACGAACTCCTGCGGCTCGACCAGCAGCAGGCGCTGGTCGGTCGAGATATTGATGGCCTTGGCCGTCTCTATCACGCGCGCCACGTCGGCCTGGGTGACTTCCTTGTCCTTGACCGCCACCATGCCGCTGGAGTTGATGCCGCGTATGTGGCTGCCGGTGATGCCGGTATAAACACGGGCGATCTTGCAGTCGGCCATCAGCTCGGCCTCCTTCAAGGCTTGCTGGATGCTCTGCACCGTGGCGTCGATGTTGACCACCACGCCGCGCTTCAAGCCATTGCTGGACGCGATGCCCAGGCCCGCGAGCTTGAGCTCGCCGCCCGGCATGACCTCGGCCACCACGGCCATGACCTTGCTGGTGCCGATGTCCAGCCCAACCACCAGATCCTTGTATTCCTTGGCCATATGTTTACCTTTTTTTCTTTCCGTCTTCTTTGTCGGCGGGGGTGCCCGTGGTCACCCCCCTGAGCCTGATCGCATAACCGTTGGCGTAACGCAGGTCGGCGGACTCCAGGTCCCTCCCGTAGCGCGACGACACCTGCGTCGCCGTGGCGATAAAGCGGCGCGTGCGCGCCTCGATTTCCGGCAGCGAACCGTGGCCGAGTTCGATCACGGCGCCGCTGTCGAGCTGCGCGCGCCAGCCGCCCTGGCCGCTGAGCTGCAACTGCTGCAGCGTGGCGTCCGTCTCGTCGAACAGGGGTCCCAGCGTCTGATAGGCCTGCAGCACCAAGGGTGCCTGCCCCGGCGGGCCGTTGAGCAGCGGCAGATCTTCCGTCTCCACATCGCCCTGGTTGGCTTCGAATACCTCGCCGAAATTGTTGACCAGCCGCGCGTCGCCTTCGGCGCCCCAGAAGGCCACCGGCTTGTGTTCCTGCAGCACCACCTTGAGGCGGTTCGGGAATTCGCGCTGCACCAAGGCCCGCCGTACCCAGGGTACGGACTCGAACACCGCGCGCGTGGCGGCCAGATCCACCGTGAAAAAATTGCCGGCCAGGCGAGGCGCCACGTTCGCGCGCAATGTGACCGCGTTGTTGTGTATCAAATCGCCCTGCACGCGGATCGCGCTCAGGCTGAACAGCGACTGGCGCAACACCCAGGCGACGCCCAGGGCCACGACCATGGCGGCAAACGCCAGCCCCAGGACCACCGAGAAGGTGTTCATGAGCTTGACGTCCAGCGGCATGGCGATGGGCATAGGCGTTCTGCGCTTCAAATGGCGCCTCCCCCCTGTTTCTGGTGGTCCAGCGTGGCGGTCTTGAGCACCTCGACGCAAAGGTCTTCGTACGAGATGCCGGCCGCGCGCGCGGACATGGGCACCAGCGAGTGGCCGGTCATGCCGGGCGAGGTGTTGATCTCCAGCAGGTAGGGCTTGCGCGTGGCCTTGTCTATCATCACGTCGGCGCGGGCCCAGCCGCGACAGTTGAGGATGCGGAAAGCGTCCAGCACCAGCTGCTGGATGACGGACTCTTCGCCCTCGGGCAGCCCGCAGGGCACCAGGTATTGCGTGGTGTCTGTGAAATACTTGTTCTGGTAGTCGTAGTTGCCGTCCGGCGCGACAATGCGTATCACCGGCAGCGCATGCGCGCCGGCGCCCGTGCCCAGCACCGGGCAGGTCACTTCGTCGCCGCTGATGAACTGTTCGCACAGCACGTCTGCATCGAGCTTTTCGGCCTGTGCCACGGCTTCGGCCATGCCGTCCCGGCTGGTGACCTTGGTCAGGCCTATGGAAGAACCCTCGCGCGCGGGTTTCACGATGAGCGGCAGCCCGAGCGCATCGGGCACGGCGGCGATGTCGGCCGCGCCGTAGGCGCCGCGGCGCAGCAAACGGTACTGGGGGGTCGGCAGACCTTCGGAAATCATCACGCGCTTGGTCATGACCTTGTCGATGGCCATGCTGGAGGCCATGACGCCCGAGCCGGTGTAGGGAATGCCCAGCAGCTCCAGCGCGCCCTGTACCGTGCCGTCTTCGCCGAAGCGGCCGTGCAGGGCAATGAAGCAGCGCTCAAAGCCTTCTTTTTTGAGCTCGGAGAGGTCGCGTTCCGCCGGGTCGAAGGCATGGGCGTCCACGCCGCGCGAACGCAGCGCCTTGAGCACGCCGCCGCCCGACATCAGCGAGACTTCGCGTTCGGCCGACTGGCCGCCCATGAGAACGGCGACCTTGCCGAAATTGGGAGAGTTCTGTTTCATGCCCGCGGTCCTTCCAGCATCTCGGCCACCCTGGCGGGCACCTGGCCTATGGAGCCGGCGCCCATGCACATCACCACGTCGCCACCCAGGGCGTTGTCCACAATCGCCTGCGGCATGGCGTCGATTTCGTCCACAAAAACAGGCTCGACCTTGCCGGACACGCGCAGCGCGCGCGCCAGCGAGCGGCCGTCGGCCGCGACGATGGGCGCCTCGCCCGCGGCATAGACTTCGGACAACAGCACGGCGTCGGCCTGGCCTATGACCTTGACGAAATCCTCAAAGCAGTCGCGCGTGCGCGTGTAGCGGTGCGGCTGGAAGGCCAGCACCAGGCGGCGGCCCGGAAAGGCGCCGCGCGCGGCGGCCAGCGTCGCGGCCATCTCGACCGGGTGATGGCCGTAGTCTTCGATCACGGTGAAATGACCACCGCCCTTGGCCGGCATGTCGCCGTAGCTCTGGAAGCGCCGGCCCACGCCGCGGAATTCGGCCAGTGCTTTTTGCACCGCCGCGTCGGGCACGTTAAGTTCGACCGCGACGGCGATCGCCGACAGCGCATTGAGCACATTGTGTTCGCCCGCGAGGTTGAGCACCACTTCCAGGTCGGGCAGGGTGACGCCATTGCGCCGCTGCGCCGTGAAATGCATCTGCGCGCCCACCGGCCGAACGTTGACGGCGCGCACCTGCGCGTCCTCGCCGAAACCGTAGCTGGTGATGGGGCAGGAAACCTGGGGAACGATGTCGCGCACAGCCGGGTCGTCGGTGCACAGGATGGCCGTGCCGTAAAAAGGCATGCGGTGCAGGAAGTCGACAAAGGCCTTTTTGAGGTTACCGAAGTCGTGGCCGTAGGTCTCCATGTGGTCGGCGTCGATGTTGGTGACGACGGCCATCACGGGCAGCAGGTTCAGGAAGGAAGCGTCGGATTCATCGGCCTCGACCACGATGTAATCGCCCGAGCCGAGCTTGGCGTTGGCGCCCGCACTGTTCAGGCGCCCGCCAATCACAAAGGTCGGGTCCAGGCCGCCTTCGGCCAGCACGCTGGCCACCAGGCTGGTGGTGGTGGTTTTGCCGTGCGTCCCGGCGATGGCGATGCCCTGCTTGAGGCGCATCAGCTCGGCCAGCATCAGCGCGCGCGGCACCACGGGAATGCGCTTTTCACGTGCCGCCAGCACCTCGGGGTTGTCGGACTGCACCGCGGTGGAAGTCACCACCGCATCGACCATGGCAAGGTTGCCCGCCGCATGGCCGACAAAAGTCTTGATGCCGAGTTTTGCCAGGCGCTGCAAGGTGGCGCTGTCCGACAGGTCGGAGCCGGAGATGGCGTAACCGAGGTTGTGCAGCACCTCGGCGATGCCGGACATGCCGGCGCCGCCCAGGCCGATGAAGTGGATGTTCTTGATTGCGTGTTTCATTTCGCCAGTTCCTCGCAGGCGGCCACCACGCGAGCAGTGGCATCAGTTTTTTGCATGGTTTTCGCCTGTAGGGCGCGCTCCAGGAGGGTGTAGCGTCCCGTGGTTTTGAGGATGTTGGCCAGCTTCTCCGGCGTGAGGTCACGCTGCTGGATCAGCCAGCCGCCGCCCTGGTCCACCAGGAACTTCGCGTTGGCGGTCTGGTGGTCGTCCACTGCGGCCGGGAAGGGCACAAACAGCGCGGCAGCGCCCACGGCGGCGATCTCGGTCACCGTGCTGGCGCCGGCGCGGCAGATGATGAGGTCGGCATCGGCAAAGGCCTGTGCCGTGTCTTCGATAAAGGGCGTGAGTTCGGCCTGCACGCCGACGGCCGCGTAATTGGCGCGCAACTCGTCGATCTGCTGGGCGCCGCTTTGGTGCGTGACCTGCGGACGCTCGCCGGCGGGTATCAAGGCCAACGCCTTGGGCACGAGTTCATTGAGGCCGCGCGCGCCCAGGCTGCCGCCCACCACCAGCAGCTTGAGCGGACCGCCACGGTCGGCAAAACGCTCGACCGGGCCGGGCTGGCGCGTAAAGGCCGGCCGCAGCGGGTTGCCTATCCATTCGGCCTTGCGGAACACATTGGGGAAAGCCGTGAAGACGCGGTCGGCCACGCCGGCCAGCACCTTGTTGACCATGCCGGCGACCGAGTTCTGCTCATGCAACACCAGCGGCTTGCCCAGCAGCACGCTCATCATGCCGGCGGGGAAGCTGATGTAGCCGCCCAGGCCGACCACCACGTCGGGCTTGACGCGTCGCACCACCTGTATGCTTTGCCAGAAGGCCTTGAGCAGGCGCAGCGGCAGCAACACCAGCGTTGCCGGCCCTTTGCCGCGCACGCCGGAAAAATCGATGTGCTCGAACGCGAAGCCGCGCGGCGGCACCAGCTGGCTTTCCATGCTGGGCCGACTGGCGGTTCCCAGCCCGCCCAGCCAGTGCACGCGCCAGCCGCGCTCGCGCAGGGCTTCGGCCACAGCCAGGCCCGGGAAGATGTGGCCGCCCGTCCCGCCGGCCATGACCAAGGCGCAGTGCTGCTTGTTCATGCGCGCCCTCCTCGCATCAACGGCGCTGACGCGCCGCAGCGCTTCGCGCTGAACCAATTTTGACGAAACAGGCTATTCATGCGCGGCCTCCGCGCATCAATAGCCTGTTTTCAAAATCAATCCTCAGCACCACCGCCAACGCCACCAGGTTCATCAAAATGGCCGAGCCGCCGTAACTCATCAAGGGCAGCGTCAAGCCCTTGGTCGGCAAGGCGCCCAGGTTCACGCCGATGTTGATGAAGGTCTGGAAACCCATCCAGATGCCCACGCCCTGTGCGACCAGGCCGGCGAACAGGCGGTCCAGCGCGATCGACTGGCGGCCTATGTGCATGATGCGGCGCGTCATCCACATGAAAAGGCCTATCACCGTCAGCACGCCCAGCAGGCCGAATTCCTCGCCGATCACGGCCATCAGGAAGTCGGTGTGCGCCTCGGGCAGCCAGTGCAGCTTTTCAATGCTGCCGCCCAGGCCCACGCCGAAGATCTCGCCGCGGCCGAAGGCGATCAGCGAGTGGGAGAGCTGGTAGCCCTTGCCCATGGAATATTTGTCACTCCAGGGATCGAGGTAGGCAAAAATCCGCTCGCGCCGCCATTCGCTGAGCATCACCATCAGGCTGAAGGCCACCACCACCACGGCCGCGATGACAAAAAACATGCGCGCATTGACGCCGCCGAGGAACAGGATGCCCATGGCGATGACGGAGATCACCATGAAGGCGCCCATGTCGGGCTCGGCCAGCAGCAGCAGGCCGACGATGGCGATGGCAATCGCCATGGGCATGACGGCGCGGAAGAAGCGCTCCTTGACTTCCATCTTGCGTACCATGTAGTCGGCCGCATAAAGCAGCACCGCGAACTTCGCGAGTTCCGAGGGCTGGAAGTTCATGATGCCCAGCGATATCCAGCGGCGGGCGCCGTTGACACCCTTGCCGATGAAAGGCACCAGCACCAGGATCAGCAGCAGCAGGGAGACCACGAACAGCCAGGGCGCGAGCTTCTCCCAGGTCGCGAGCGGCACCTGGAAAGCCAGCACGGCGGCGATGAAGGCAACGACCAGCGACAGCATGTGGCGCACCACAAAATGGGTGTGGGCATAACGCGCGAACTTGGGGTTGTCAGGCATGGCCACAGAGGCCGAATACACCATGACCAGGCCCCACATCAGCAGCGCCACCGTGACCCAGAGCAGCGCCTGGTCAAAGCCGGCCATGCGCACGGGCGGCGCCGCCAGCGTGCGCGACAGGCTCTGCCCGCCCAGCCGCACCGGCAGCACGTCGGCCGCGGCCTTGCCGAAGCCGGAGAACCAGCCCGAAAACCGGCCGGAAAGGCGCGCGGCAGCCGTCACAGCACCTCCCCCTGGTCGCGCGCCAGTGCCTGCACCGCATCGCAAAAGACGCGCGCGCGGTGCTCGTAGTTGTCAAACATGTCGAAGCTGGCGCAGGCCGGCGACATCAGCACGGCGTCGCCGGTCTGGGCCTGCTGCGCCGCCAGGGTGACGGCCTCTTCCATCGACGCCGCGTCGAACGTCGGGATATTGCGCGGCAGGACTTCCTTGATCAGGGGCGCGTCGCGCCCTATCAGCACCACGGCACGCACATGGCGCTGCACCGGGTCGGCCAGCGGCGAGAAATCCTGCCCCTTGCCTTCGCCGCCCAGGATGAGCACCAGCTTGCGTTCCAGGCCCAGCCCCGTGAGCGCCGCCACGGTGGCGCCCACATTGGTGCCCTTGCTGTCGTCGAAATACTCGACGTCCTTGACCACGGCTACCGATTCCACGCGATGCGGCTCGCCGCGGTATTCGCGCAGACCGTGCAGCATGGGTGCCAGGGTGCAGCCTGCGGCCACCGCCAGGCCCAGCGCCGCCAGCGCGTTGGTGGCGTTGTGCCGCCCGCGTATACGCAGGGCCTCGATGGGCATCAGGCGCTGCACGTGCAGCTCCACCTCTTCGTCCTTGCGGCGCTTGATGGTTTCGTCGGCCTCGGCCGCGCGCACCAGCCAGGTCATGCCGTTGACGGTTTCAATGCCGTAGTCGCCGGGGCGCTGCGGCTCGCCGGCGCCGAAAGTGGCATGGGGGCGCAGCTGCGGCGCTTTCAGACGCACCTTGACGGGCGGCGGCAGCATGGCCATCACGCGCGCGTCGTCGCGGTTGAGCAGCATGAAGGTGCTGTTGCCGAACACCTTGGCCTTGGCCGCGATGTAGGCGTCCATGTCGCCATGCCAGTCGAGGTGGTCCTGCGTGATGTTGAGCACCACGGCGGCCGTGGGCTCGAAGCCCTGCACGTCGGCCAGTTGGAAGCTGGAGAGCTCCAGCACCCAGACCTGCGGCAGGGTTTGCGCATCCATGTGAGCCGACAGCGTGTCCAGCAGCGTCGGGCCTATATTGCCCGCCACGGCCACGGTCTTGCCGGCGCGCTGCACCAACTGGCCCAGCAGCGAGGTCACTGTGGTCTTGCCGTTGGTACCGGTGATGGCCAGCACCGCCGGCCGGTAACCCGGCTCGGGTTCGGCCTGAGCCAATGCCAGCAAGGCGGGCAGCGCCGATTCTTCGCCGGCTTCATCGGGGGCCGGCACGGCGTCCGCGCCAAGCGCCACGCTGGCTTCATGCGTGTCGCCCGAAACCTCGGCTACCGGGGCGACCTCGCCCTCATGCGCATCCGCTACCTCGACAGCCTCAACAAGCGGTGCGCTTTCATCAAACGCTTCGGCCGCTTCGGGCATGGCGGGCACATCGGCGGCATCAGGCGGGGGCGCCTCGGCTGGCACCTCAGGGGCTGCAGGCGATTCGGCGGATGCCTCCGCCGCTTCGGCAACTTCGGCGGCCGGCGGCTCACGCAGATCCGCCAAAGCCCGCGCGAACAAATCCAGCTCGCCGCCCACTGGCAGGCCCATGGCGCGCGCGGCATCGGCCACCGGGGCGATGGTCGCGGGCGTCAGGCCGGGGGAGCGGTAAACGGCGCGCACGGCCGTGCCCTGCACAAGCTCCGGCGTGAAAGCGCCGCCGATAAACGCGACGCCGGGCAGTTCCTCACGCAGCGTGGCCAGCAGAGGTGGCGCTTCGCGCGTGTCGGCGACCGTCACATGCGCCCCATGGCGTGCGCACCAGCGTGCCATGGCCAGGCCGGACGCACCCAGCCCCAGGATCAATACGGTTTGGTCTTGTAAATGCCGCATGCCTGTTACCTGAGCTTCAAGGTGGAAAGGCCGATGAGGCACAGCAGCATGGTGATGATCCAGAAACGAACCACCACCTGGGTTTCTTTCCAGCCGCTTTTCTCGAAGTGATGGTGCAGCGGCGCCATCTTGAGGATGCGCCGGCCTTCGCCGTAGCGCTTCTTGGTGTACTTGAACCAGGTCACCTGCATCATCACGGAGAGCGCCTCCACGACGAAGATGCCGCCCATGATGGCCAGCACGATTTCCTGGCGCACGATGACGGCGATGGTGCCCAGCGCGGCGCCCAGGGCCAGCGCGCCCACGTCGCCCATGAAGACCTGGGCGGGGTGCGTGTTGAACCACAGGAATGCCAGGCCGGCACCCGCCATGGCCGAGCAGAAGATCAGCAGTTCGCCCGAGCCGGGGATGTGCGGGAAGAACAGGTATTTGGAATAGACGGCGCTGCCGGTGACATAGGCGAACACGCCCAGCGCCGAGCCCACCATGACCACAGGCATGATGGCCAGGCCGTCCAGGCCGTCGGTCAGGTTGACGGCATTGCTGGAACCCACGATCACCAGGTAGGTCAGGATCACAAAGCCGAAAACGCCCAGCGGGTAGCTGATTTCCTTGACGAAGGGCACCAGCAGGCCGGCCTTGGGCGGCAGGTTCACGTCAAAGCCCGACTGCACCCAGCTGAAGAACAGCTCGAGCACGCGCAGGTTGGAGCTCTCGGAAATGCTGAATACCAGGTACAGCGCCGCGACCAGTCCGATCAGGGACTGCCAGAGGTATTTCTCGCGCGAGCGCATGCCTTCCGGGTCCTTGAGCACGACTTTGCGCCAGTCGTCCGCCCAGCCTATAGCGCCGAAGCCCAAGGTGACGATGAGAACGATCCAGACAAAACGGTTGGACAGGTCGAACCACAGCAGCGTGGAGATGCCTATGGCCAGCAGGATCAGCACACCGCCCATGGTGGGCGTGCCGCTCTTACTCAAATGCGTCTGCATCGCGTACTGGCGTATGGGCTGGCCGATCTTGAGCGAGATCAGCCGCCGGATCACAAAAGGCCCGGCCAGCAAGCCGATCAGCAGCGCCGTGAGCGCGGCCATGACGGCGCGGAAAGTCAGGTACTGGAACACCCGGAAGAACCCGAACTCGGGCGAAATCGACTGGAGCCACTGGGCCAGGCTAAGCAGCATGGGGCCCTCCCTTGTTTTGATAATGTGTTTGATCTGCGTGGGCCGTGATGGCCTGGACCACACGCTCCATCTTCATGAAGCGCGAGCCCTTGACCAGTACGCTGCCGGTGTTCGGAAGTGCTGCCAGCACGGCGGCGGCGAGTTCGTCCATGCCAAGAAAAATCCGCGCATCGCCGAAAGCGGCCGCCGCCTGTTTTGACTGCTCGCCCAGGGTGAAAAGTTTTTCAATGCCCAGCGCGCGCGCGTGGCGCCCGGCCTCGTCGTGGAACTGCGGCCCCTGGTCGCCGACCTCGCCCATATCGCCCATCACCATCAGGCGCGGGCCGGGCAGTTCGGCCAGGACCTCCAGCGCGGCGTGCATGGAATCGGGATTGGCGTTGTAGCTGTCGTCGACCAGCGTGAGCACCCGGCCAGGCAAGGCCACGGCAATGGCGCGTGAACGGCCCTTGACCGGTACAAAGACCGAGAGGCCCGCGCGGATGGCGGCCAGCGGCACACCTGCGGCCAGCGCGCAGGCCGTGGCGGCCAGCGCGTTCTTGACGTTGTGCCGGCCGGCGATGTGCAGGGAAAATTCCGCTGCACCGGCCGGCGTGGCGGCGGCCACCTTCCAGCAGCCGTTCTCCCATTGCGCGCTGCCGGTGACGTCGGCCGGACCCGAGAGCGCGAAGGTCAGCACCTTGCGTTTGCCCACGAGTTCGCGCCACAGCGGGGTGTAATCGTCGTCCGCCGGAAAGACCGCCGTGCCGGCCGCATCCAGCGACTGGAACACCGAGCCGTTTTCGCGCGCCACCGCCTCCACCGTGGCCATGAATTCCAGGTGTTCACGCTGCGCGTTGTTGACCAGCGCAACGGTGGGCTTGCTCAGTTCGGCCAGGTAGGCGATCTCACCGGGGTGGTTCATGCCGAGCTCGACCACGCCGGCCTCGTGCGCGGCCGACAGGCGCAGCAACGTGAGCGGCACGCCGATGTCGTTGTTGAGATTGCCTTCGGTGGCGAAGGCCTTGTCGGCTTTCCAGGCGCGCAGTATCGAGGCGATCATCTGCGTGACGGTGGTCTTGCCGTTGCTGCCGGTGACGGCCATCAGCGGCAAGTTGAACTGCGAGCGCCAGCCGGCCGCCAGTTTCCCCAGCGCCAGACGCGTGTCGGCCACTTCAAGCCCCGGCAAGCCAGCCTCTGCCAGGCCGTGGTGGGCAATCGCCGCGACAGCGCCTTGCGCCTTGGCCTGGGCGAGGAAGTCATGCGCGTCGAAACGCTCGCCCTTGAGCGCCACAAACAGGTCGCCGGCCTGCAGGCTGCGCGTGTCGGTGTTGACGCGCAAGGCCTGCACGCCGCCATCGCCCACCAGCCGGGCGCCGGGCAGCCAGTCCAGGGCTTGCTGCAGGCGCATCATGGCCGGCCTCCTTGCGGCGCCGCGGTCAGGGCATCGAGCGCCGCCTGCGCATGTTCGCGGTCGGAGAAAGGCAGTTTGACACCACCGACCTCCTGAAAACTTTCGTGGCCCTTGCCCGCCAGCAGCACCACGTCGTCGGGACCGGCCAGGCTCAAGGCGTGCGTAATGGCTGCCGCCCGGTCGGCCTGCACATGCACGGCGTCGCGGTGGCTCAGGCCCAGCAGCACCTGGCAAATGATGGCCAACGGGTTCTCGCTGCGCGGGTTGTCGCTGGTGACCACCACCTGGTCGGCGTTTTTTTCGGCCACGGCCGCCATCAAGGGGCGCTTGGTGGCATCGCGGTCGCCGCCGCAGCCGAACACGCACCAGAGCTGGCCGCCGCGGCGCGCCGCAGCGGGCCGTAGCGCGAGCAGCACTTTCTCGAGCGCATCGGGTGTATGGGCGTAATCGATGACCACCAGCGGCCGGCCCGGCACGGCCAGGGTCTCGGTGCGGCCGGGCACGGGCAGCAGGTCAGTGCAGGCCTTCACCGCATCGGCCAGCGGCACCCCCATGGCACGCAGGGCTCCCAGCACGCCCAGCAGGTTGGACACGTTGTACTGACCCACCAGCCGCGTGGCCAGCCTATGGCTTTCGGCGCCCTCGGCCACTTCAAAGCTCAGGCCGTCGCTGCCGTGCGTTATCTTGCGCGCCTGCAGGCGGGCTGGGCCCGTGCAGGAGACGGTCCAGATATCCAGGCCGCTGCTGACCAGGGAATCCTTGAGTTCATCGCCCTTGGCAT
Source organism: Polaromonas sp. CT11-55 (assembly GCF_047303325.1). Lineage (NCBI taxonomy): Bacteria > Pseudomonadati > Pseudomonadota > Betaproteobacteria > Burkholderiales > Comamonadaceae > Polaromonas > Polaromonas sp. CT11-55. The sequence continues at coordinate 357,725 of NZ_JBKBEX010000001.1, forward strand.
CGTCGATGTTGATGACCGCAGCCTTCAAGCCGGGCCAGCAGAACAACGCGGCCTTGGCCTCCCAGTAGGCTTCCATGGAGGCGTGGTAGTCGAGGTGGTCCTGCGTGAAATTGGTGAAGATGGCGACCTCGATGGCGGTCGCATCCAGGCGGTGCTCGACCACGCCTATGGAGGAAGCCTCCAGCGCGCAGGCGACAAAACCCTGGTCGGCGAAACGCCGCAATTCCTGCTGCAGCAGCACCGGGTCGGGCGTGGTGAGGCCATTGGAAACCATGGCGCCGGGCTCGCCCGTGCCCAGCGTGCCGATGAGGCCGCATTTGCGCCCCAGGCGGCCCTGGGCCTGCGCCAGCCACCAGGCGGTGGAGGTTTTGCCGTTGGTGCCGGTAACGGCGGAAATGCGCAGCTGCCGGCTAGGCTGGTTGAAATAGGCCGCGGCGATGGGGCCGGTGGCGGCCTTGAGGCCGGCATATTCCGCGACCTTGGCGTCCTGAAAGCCGTAGACCGCCGCGCCCTCCTGCTCGACCAGGCAGGCACTGGCGCCCGCGTCCAGCGCGGCGCCCACGAATTTGCGCCCATCGGTGGCGGCGCCGGGCCAGGCGATGAAACCGTCGCCCCGGGTGAGCTTGCGGCTGTCCGTGCGCAGGCTGCCGCTCACGCGTTCGCGCAGCCAGTCGGCGGCCTGCTCGGGGGTGTGGAGCTGCGTGCTCAAAACGACTCCTCCACGGCCTGGGTGGTGATTTGCGGCTTGACGCTCATGTCGGGCTGCACGCCCATCATGCGCAAGGTCTGCTGCACGACCTCGCTGAAAACGGGCGCGGCGGCCACGCCGCCGAAGTAGTTGCCGTCGCTGGGCTCGTCGATCATCACGCCGACGATGATGCGCGGGGCCTCTATGGGCGCCATGCCGGTGAACCAGGCGCGGTATTTGTTGGTGGCATAACCTTTGCCGACCTGCTTGTGCGCCGTTCCCGACTTGCCGCCCACCGAATAGCCCACGGTTTGCGCCAGCGGACCGGTGCCGCCGGGGGCTGCGGCCATCTGCAGCATGCGGCGAACGGCGTGCGCGTTCGCCGCGGAAAAAACCTGCACGCCCACCGCGGGCTCGCTGCTCTTGAGCATGGTGACGGGAATGATCTGGCCGTCGTGCGCGAACGCGGTGTAGGAGTGCGCCATCTGGAACAGCGAGGCCGACAGACCGTAGCCGTAGGCCATGGTCGCCTGCTCGACAGGACGCCAGGTCTTCCAGGGTCGCACACGCCCCGTGACCGCGCCGGGAAACTGGATCTGCGGTTTTTGCCCATAGCCCAGCGCCATATAGGTTTCCCACATTTCCTGCGGGCTCATCTTCTGGGCAATCTTCAGTGCCCCGACGTTGCTGGATTTCTGGATGACGCCTTCCACCGTCAGCGTGCCGTAGTTGTGGGTGTCGCTGATGGTGAAGCCACCCAGGTTGTAGCGGCCGGGACCGGTTTCGATGATGGTTTGCGGCTTGATGCGACCGGCCTCCAGCGCCATGGCCACCGTGATCGGCTTCATCGTGGAGCCGGGTTCGAAGGTGTCGGTGAGGGCCCGGTTGCGCAGTTGCTCGCCGGTCAGGTTTTTCCGTTTGTCGGGCACGTAGCTCGGATAGTTCACCAGCGCCAGCACTTCGCCGGTGGTGGAGTCCAGCACAACGACGCTGCCGGCCTTGGCCTTGCGCGCGATGACCGCGTCGCGCAGCTTCTGGTAGGCAAAGAACTGCACCTTGCTGTCTATGCTCAGCTGGATGTCCTTGCCTTCAACGGGCGGCATCTGCTCGCCGACGTCCTCGACGACACGGCCCAGGCGGTCCTTGATCACGCGGCGCGAACCGGCCTTGCCCGCCAGGTCCTTGTTGAAGGCCAACTCGATGCCTTCCTGGCCGCGGTCCTCGACGTTGGTGAAGCCCACCACGTGGGCCGTGGTTTCACCTTCGGGATACTGGCGCTTGTATTCCTTGCGCTGGTAAATGCCCTTGATGCCGATCGCATGGATTTTTTGCGCCACCGGTTCGTCGACCTGGCGCTTGAGCCAGACAAAGGTCTTGTCCTCATCGCCCAGCTTCTTGTTGAGGTCGGCCAGCGGCATTTCCAGCAGCGTGGCGAGCTCAGCAAGCTGCGCCTTGCTGGCCTGGATATCTTCGGGTATGGCCCAGATGCTGGAGGCCGGCACGCTGGACGCGAGGATCAGGCCGTTGCGGTCCAGGATGCGTCCGCGGTTGGCGGGCAGCTCCAGCGTGCGGGCAAAGCGCACCTCGCCCTGCTTCTGGAAGAACTCATTGCCGAAAATCTGGATGTAGGCCGCCCGGCCAGCCAGCCCGGCAAAGGCCAGCGCGATGCCGGCCACGATGAACTTGCTGCGCCAGACCGGTGTCTTGCTGGCCAGCAGGGGGCTGGATGAATAAAGCACGCTGCGGCTCATGGCTTGGCGCCTTCCGGTGCCGAGGCCGCAGTGGCCGGGGCGTCCTTGTAGGTCACGTACTGGGTGATGGCCGGCGTCACCGTGCGCATCTGCAGGCGCTCCTTGGCCAGCTTCTCCACCTTCAGGGGCGTGGCCTGGGCGCGCTTTTCCACCTGCAGGCGCTCGTTATCCATTTCGATTTTCCGCGCCTCAGCCGTTGCTTTCTCAAGCTCGACATACAGGCGGCGCGACTCGTACTGGGTGCGCACGAGGTAAAGCGCGCTGGCCAGCACGGCCAATAGCAGCACGAGGTTTAGCCTGGCCATGACTGTGCTCCGGCTTTCATGCGGCCACCTCGGTGCGTTCGGCGACGCGCATCACGGCGCTGCGTGAGCGCGGGTTGCCTTCCACCTCTTCATCGCTGGGCTTGGTGCGGCCAAGCGCCTTGAGCTGCATGGCCTTGGGTTCGGCGAAAGGCGCGCGGCGGTCGAACACCTCGCGCGAATGCGTGGCGATGAACTGTTTGACGATGCGGTCTTCGAGCGAATGAAAACTGATCACCACCAGACGGCCTCCCGGTCGGAGAACTTTCAGCGACGCGGCTAGCGCCTGTTGCAGCTCTTCAAGCTCGGCGTTGATGAAAATCCGAAGAGCCTGAAATGTGCGCGTTGCAGGGTCCTTGCCCGGCTCGCGGGTTTTGACCGCGCCAGCCACGACTTCGGCCAGCTCAGCGGTGGTTCGAAGAGGGCCCCGTTCCTGTCGGCGACGATCAATCGCCTTTGCAATCTGTTGAGCAAACCGTTCTTCGCCATATTCACGAATCACCTCCGCCATGGTTTCTATGGATGCATCCACCAGCCACTCGGCCACGCTCTGGCCACGCGTGGTGTCCATGCGCATGTCGAGCGGTCCCTCTTGCCGAAAAGAAAAGCCGCGCACCGGGTTGTCGATCTGCGGCGAGCTCACGCCCAAGTCCATCAGCACACCGGCCGCGCTGGCAGCGGGCAGTTGGCCCAGTTGCATAAAACCCTCGTGGCGGATGGAAAAGCGCGGGTCGGTGATGGTCTGCGCCTCGGCGATGGCGTCGAGGTCCTTGTCGAAGGCGGTGAGCCGCCCTTGGGGCGAGAGTTTTGACAGCAACAGCCGTGAGTGGCCGCCGCGCCCGAAGGTCGCGTCGACGTAATGGCCGTCCGGGTTGACAAGAAGCGCCGCTATGGCTTCGTTCAACAGGACGGTACGGTGTATCCATGTGCCGTTCACCGTCTTCTTTCAGAACGAAAAGTCTCTGAAGACATCGGGCATCTCGCCCTTCATCTGCTCGGCTTCCTGGGCCGCGTAGGTGGCGGCATCCCAGAGCTCGAAATAGCTGCCCATGCCCAGCAGCACCGTGTCCTTGCTGATGCCCGCTGCCGCGCGCAGTTCGGGCGACACCAGCACGCGGCCGGTGGCGTCCATGTCCACGTCCATGGCGTTGCCGAGAAAGATGCGCTTCCACCACTGTGCCTGCATCGGCAGCGAGGCGATGCGCTCGCGAAATTTTTCCCACTCGTTGCGAGGGAAAATCATGAGGCAGCCGTGCGGATGCTTGGTAATGGTGAGCTGGCCGGAAGCGGTGGCGCTCAGCACGTCACGATGCCGGGTCGGCACGGAGAGCCGACCCTTGGTATCGAGAGCTAACGATGAGGCGCCTTGAAACACTGTTAAAAACCTTTGGAAAACACTTTTCACCACTAAATTGCACTTCTTCCCACTTTAGCAGGAAACCATTTGCAAACAAGGGATTTGAAACAAATTTTTTCAATGAAATCAAGGACTTAGAAGCTTCTCTGGATGAGAAGCGAAAATCAAAAATCGTTCTAAATTAAGTACTTAGCTGATGCAATGAAAGTATTGCTTTAAGGCAAGAGTCTCCAGGCGGAAGCAATCGTGCACAAACCTGGACTATTTCCCTTTTCGCGGCCGTATCAGGCATGACGACCATAAGCAAGCGCGAACAAACACGGCGCAAGGCGGTCATGAAGGGGTAAGGGGGGCCCGGGCAACGGCACGCCCCCTGTCGGTGGCTGAGGCTGTCAAAGCCGGTTGAACAGCCCCTGCGCAGAGGCCTCGGACAGGGTGAACTGCGTCAGTCGACGCGGACCATAACCCTGGCGTGCTCGGTGATGCCGATCACATTGAAGAAAGCGGCTACGAGACGGTTGACGTCGGAAAACTGCACGGCGCGGTTCTCGGCTTCGCGGGCCGACACCCAGTTCAGCAGCGTCCCCGCCGCGGAAAAATCCACCCGGATCAGCTTGGAACAGGAGATCAGCATCATGTCCGCGCCCATCAGCTTGGCCTCGAGCTTGTCGAGCACCGCGATCGCGTCGCCCTGCACCTGGCCGGACAGCTCCACCGACAGCAGGTTGCTCATCTGCGAACTCGGCGCATCCATCTGGGTGTCGCCTTCGATAGCGCTGAGGCTGGAAGACACCGAGTCGCGATAGACGTCACCGATGATGGCCTGGCCGCTCAAAACGCCGCCCTGGGCGTCTATGGGCTTGTATTCGCAGCGCGCGCTGTCCCAGGCCGGCGGGGAGACTTCATAGGTGACGCAGAAGTCGAGCGCCGCGAGTTCGAAGTCGTCGGGCCGGTGCGTGACACGCAGTGCCTCCATGCGCAAAAGCCACCAGGTCTGGACCGTGTCGCGGCTGCCCGAGGGTGTGGCGTCCTGCAGCACCTTCTGCAGTTGCGCATCGCCCATGAAGCGCAACTGGACGGGCTGGGCCGCCCAGCTGCTGAAAACCTTGTACAGCGGCTCCACTGCGGCGGCCTCGATGGTCTTGAGGTTTTTCCAGTCCAGTCGCCATGGCATGGGCGCCTTGGCCATGGCGGCCTTGAGCGTGGCCACCGTCTGTATGCCCAATGTGGAAGGGCATACCCAATCGGCGGCAGGTCCATTGCTGGCCTTGCCGCCTGCCGGTTCGGTGAGTTTTTTCACCATGTCGGGCATGGAAAACCACTGCGGTGCCGACCGGTCAAAACGCTCGACAAACTGGATGGCGGCCGTTTCGAATTTGTCTTGCTGGGCCGTGGCGCGGTACAGGTCGAACAGCGTCAGCCAGGTATCGGCATGGCCGGCGCGCGAACCGTTAGGGGCCAGGATTTCGAGCAGGCCGGCTTCGGCCCCGGCGTCGTCACCGTTGGCAAAGCGGATGGCCGCCTCTTCGAGCTCGGCGTCATGCTCGACCCCTTCATCCACATCGACGGCGCTGAATTTGGAATGCGAAAAACCGGAGCTGCCGTCGTCGGTGCGAGCGCTGATACCCGCCAATCCACCCGGCAAGCCAACAGGAGCGGGGGCTGGAGCAGGGGCGGGCGGCCTGGCCGGCGGCGCGCCGCCGGCACGCGCTTCCGCGAGGGCGATGGACAAGGAATCGGGCGCGGTGGGCGAAGCGTCCAGCGGCGCGGCTTCCGTCGGTTCGGGTTTTTTATAGCTCGGAGTTTGCAGGCCCGCCGGGGCCGTGGCGCGATAGGCGGTCGGCAAGGCGTTGTCCAGCAGCGGCGCCTGCACCGAGGGGTTCCTGGCGCCCGTGGGCGAGGCATGCGGAGGGGTGCTGTCGGGAATCGCGCCATTCTTGGTTTTCCACCACTGCATGGACATCTGCGCTTCGATCTCGTCGATCTTCTTGAGCGTGGTGGCCCTGTCGTCCGGCTTGGACGGCATGCTGCTCTGGAAGAAAGAAGGCCGCCCGGTCGGATCCTGGCCCACGCCCACCATGGCCTCGCGCTTGCGCATCTTGCGCAGCATGTCGAATTCGCGTTTGCGCACGAAGTCGTTCTGCCGCTTGCGCTCTATCATTTCCTTGAGCAACTGCTTGCTCATGGCTTCGTCCCGGTCCGTTGCCGCCGCGTCCAGGTCGGCCCAGTTCGTGGCCGGATTCCGGACGAACTTCACCATCTTGGACAACAGGCCTGAAGCGGTATCTTCTTTGGACATGGTCGGAGGACTAAAAATACTTCTTTCGGTAGCCTGGCGTCAATCGCCAAACATCTTTTGCTTGAGTTCCCGGCGCTGCTGGGCTTCCAGGGACAGATTCGCCGTGGGGCGGGCGATCAGCCGGCCCACACCGATGGGCTCGCCGGTCTCGTCGCAATAGCCGTAGTCGCCGGAATCGATGCGGGCAATCGATTGCTCGATTTTCTTGAGCAGCTTGCGCTCGCGGTCGCGGGTGCGCAGTTCAAGGGCGTGCTCTTCCTCGATGGTGGCGCGGTCTGCCGGATCGGGCACCACGACGGTGTCTTCACGCAGGTGTTCGGTGGTTTCGCCGGCGCTGTTGTGGATGTCCTGCTTGAGCACCGACAGCTTGTGGCGGAAGAAGGCCAGCTGCTTTTCGTTCATGTACTCGGAGTCGGGCATGGCCTTGACTTCGTCGTCCGTCAGCTGCTCGGCGGATTTGGTCTTCCAGTTGTTGGCAAGCTTGGGGTCTTTTTTGGCCGCCGCCTGGGGTGGCGGCGCGATCACGCGTTCGGTCATTGTGGAGTAACTGGCTTTGGCTGCGTCGGGCGCATGGGTTGGCACCATGGGTGCGGGAGGGGGTGATTGGGTGGCAACCCGGGCCGAGCTGCGCCGCCCGGGTTTCAGGGGAGGCGGAGCCATGAGCCCGGACATCACCACGGGAGCGGGAACCGGTGCCGGCGCGACGGCCGCCACGGCTGGCTTGGCCGCGGGTTTTGCGTCGGCTTTCAGCACAGGGGGTTTGGCAGCCGGTTTTGCGGCGGGTTTCGGTATGGTTTTGGGCACTGGCTTTGCGGGTTTGGCGACGGCCTTGGCCTTGGAAGGCACAGGCTTGGCAGCGGTTTTCTTGACGGCTGCGGCAGGTTTTTTCTGGGGTGCAGTCTTGGGTGCCGGCTTGACGGCTTTTTTCGCGGCGGGTTTGGGCGCCGGCTTGGCAATTTTTTTCACGGCCTTGGCGGCTGCTTTGGGCGCTGGCTTGGCTTTCACGGCTGTCTTGGCGGCCGGTTTGGCTGCAGCCTTGGCGGGTGTCTTGGTCTTCTTCGCTGGGGCTTTCACAATGTGTCTCCTCTGGAAAGCAGCCTTGGAACGGCCCTGAGGCCTCTAGGGCGGCTTCCTGGCCAGACTGCCGCTGTGCGGCAGTCCAACCCTAGCTGTAGCCAGATTTCCTGGTATGTCTGCCTTATCCGTTGTTTGCCAGTCCCGAAAACCGCTAAAACGCGGCCCTCAACCCGCTTTTTAACCGGTTTTGCACCTGACTGGCCTCCCGATTCGATTTTTCGGGTATTTTGGTCGGCGCGCGATTGTAGCGGCTCGCCAGCGCCCTGTGACACCCAAAAAACAAATCGTTGGAGAATCGAGACAAACATGAAGCCCTCCGCCTTTTATTAGGCTACAGGCGGACAGCCTACCTCAAACCAGGCACTGCTCCAGGCCCTGCACAAAAATATCTTTGGGCAGGTCGATGCCGATGAACACCATCTTGCTGTTTTTCTTCTCGCCGTCGGCCCAGGCGGGGCCCAGGTCGCTGCCCATGAGCTGGTGCACGCCCTGGAAAATCACCTTGCGGTCGGTGCCTTCCATGTTCAGCACGCCCTTGTAGCGCAGCATGCGCGGGCCGTAGATATTGACCACCGCGCCCAGGAAGTCCTCGAGCTTGGCCGGGCTGAAGGCCTTGTCGGAGCGAAAGACAAAACTCTTGACGTCGTCGTCATGGTGGTGATGGTGGCCGTGGCCCTCATGCCCGTCATGGGCATGGGAGGGGTGGTCACAATGCTCGCCGTGTTCATGATCGTGATCGTGGCCGGCGTGCTCGTCCTCCTTGAGGAAATCGGGGTCTATGTCCAGCTTGGCGTTGAGGTTGAAGCCGCGCAGGTCGAACACGTCCTTGATCGCCACTTCGCCGAAATGCACGGCGGTCTGCGGGGCGCGCGGGTTCATGTGCTTGAGCCGGTGCATCAACGCGTCGACTTCCTCCTTGGCGACCAAGTCCGATTTGCTGATGAATATCTGGTCGGCGAAACCGACCTGGCGGCGTGCCTCCTGGCGGTCGTTGAGCTGGCCGGCGGCGTGCTTGGCGTCCACCAGGGTCAGGATGGAATCCAGCAGGTATTGCTCGGCGACTTCCTCATCCATGAAAAAGGTCTGCGCCACCGGGCCGGGGTCGGCCAGGCCGGTGGTTTCTATCACCACGCGGTCGAAGTCGAGCAGCCCCTTGCGCTTCTTGGCGGCCAGCAGTTGCAGCGTCTCCCGCAGGTCTTCGCGGATCGAGCAGCAGATGCAGCCGTTGTTCATCTGGATGATGTTTTCCGTGGTGTCGTTGACCAGAATGTCGTTGTCGATGTTTTCCTCGCCGAATTCATTCTCGATGACGGCGATCTTCTGGCCGTGTGCCTCGGTCAGCACGCGCTTGAGCAGCGTGGTCTTGCCGGAGCCCAGAAAGCCGGTGAGGATGGTGACGGGGATCAAGCTCATGGTGTCTACCTAAAAACGGAAGGTTGCGGGAACGCGGGCGGGCCGCGAAAACCCAAGCTGGGGAGTTTAGCGGTGGCTTCAAGCCCTTCACAGGAGCACGGCGAATACCACCTCGGCCAACAGTTACTTTACAGACCGTGTCAAGCCCCTATGGCCCGCCGCCTCAGCCGCCGACCCGCTTCACCAGCACCAGCCCCTTGAGGTATTCGCCCTCCGGGAAGGCCACCGTCATGGGATGGTCGGGCGCGCCGCCCATGCGCTCCGAAATAAAGGCGTCCACGCCGGCGTCCGTGCCGGCCGAGGCCACGATTTTGTGGAACAGGTCGGCGCTGATGCCGCCCGAGCACGAATAGGTGAACAGCACGCCGCCCGGCGACAGGATGGACAGCGCCAGGCGGTTGATGTCCTTGTAGGCGCGGGCGGCGCGTTCGGCGTGCGTCACGGTGGGCGCGAATTTGGGCGGGTCCAGCACGATGGCGTCGAAGGTCCGGCCCTCCTTCTGGTACTGGCGCAGCGAGGCGTTCACATCGGCGTCAAGCATGGTGGTGCGGCTGGCATCAAAGCCGTTGAGCGCCACATTGGCCCGGGCCCGCTCAATCGCAGGGGCCGACGAATCGATGGAGGTGACGTGCCCGGCGCCGCCGGCCAGCGCGGCCACGGTGAAGCCGCCGGTATAGCAATAGCAGTTGAGCACCTGGCCGAACCGGAGCCGGCGCGCGTACGCGGCGAATTTCTGCCGGCTGTCGCGCTGGTCCAGGTAAAAACCGGTTTTGTGGCCCTCAGCGATGTCCAGGCTGAGCTTCCAGTCATGCTCGCTGATGGTGATGCCGGTCTCGCCCGAGCCCTTCAACCAGCCCGTGACTTCCGGCAGGCCCTCCAGCGCGCGGGAACTCGCGTCGGAACGCTCATAGAGGCGGGTCAGCCCGGTCTGCGCCAGCAAGGCGTCGACGATCACGCTTTTCCACTTTTCCGCGCCGCAGCTGGAAAACTGGGCGACCAGGGTGTCGCCGTAGCGGTCCACCACCAGGCCCGGCAGGCCGTCGGATTCGCCGTGGACCAGGCGCCGGCCGTCGCTCTGGATATCGAACAGCTCCCTGGCCTTCATGGCCTGAGCGATGCGGGCCGCGAAAAAAGCCGCGTCTATGCGCTGGGCCTCGTCAAAACTCCAGACCCGCGCGCGGATCTTGGAGGCCGGGCTGAAGGCCGCCCAGCCCAGGAACTGGCCGGCGTGGCTTTCCACCCGCACCGTTTCGCCGGCATCGCCGCCGCCCTTGGCGATGGCACCGTCAAAAATCCAGGGGTGGCGCCGCAGCAGGGAGCGCTCCTTGCCATCACGCAATCGAATTGTTTTCATGGCGCTATTGTCGCGGCAGGCTGCAAGAGCCCCGCCCGGCCCGCGCCGCAAAACGCTTGCCGAAACAGCTCCCTAAACACGGAGCTGCCATTTTCCTGAAAGTTTGCGACAATCATGAGTTAATGATTTTTGATTACTTTTTCGCCAAGTTAACGCAACTCAAGCCATTTGCCGGCTTTGTGGTTCGCAAACCCACGGCTGTACGCACCGTGTTGCTAAGCCTGGCGATGAGCATGCTGATGGGTTCGCTGCTGGCGCTCACCAGCCTGGACGCCCGCTCGCGCACGGTGCTGGACCTGGATGCCCAGATACAGCCGGTGGCCCTGCAGGACTGGGGCGACTACTGGATAGACACCACGGGCAAGTTCACGCCCGAGCAGGTCGCCGCCACGCCCGACATCCCCTGGAAGCCGACACGCGCCGACGCGATCTACCCGGTCACCAGCGGTTCCTCGATGTGGGTGCGCTTTAACGTGCCGCCCGCGCCCGACACCGAGCGCTGGTACCTCGAGGTCCCCTACCCCTCCATAGACCGCGCGTCGCTGTACACACTGGACGGTGCCGGCCAGTGGAACGAACAGCGTGCCGGCGACCTCGTGGCGGTCAACAAATGGCCGGTGCCGCATCGCCACCCGCTGCTGCCCATCGCGCTGTCGGCCGAAACCCCCTCCAATTACCTGCTGCGCCTGGAAAACGGCCACGCCTTCAGCGCCCCGCTGCAGTTCATCAGCGAAGGCCGGCTCAGCTACTCCGAGCAGCGCGTCTCGCTGATTCTGGGCATTTTCTTCGGCTTGGCCGGCCTGGCCGCGCTGATCTCGGCGCTGGGCGCCGTGTCGCTGCGCGACACCGCCTACGGCTTTTATGCCTTGTGCGTGACCTTGCTGGCGCTGACCCAGGCCACCGTCACCGGCATCGCCGGCCTGCACCTGTGGCCGGCCTGGCCCGGCTGGAGCGACGTCGCGACTTCGGTCCTGCCCATGCTGACGGTCTCTGCCACGCTGCTCTTCATTTCCGCGGCCGTGGCCCTGCCCGAACGCTCGCCGCGCCTGCACTGGCTGATGGTCGGCCAGGCCGCGCTGGGCGCGCTGGTGGCGGTGCTGCTGGCGCTGCTGCCCGCCGCCTCCCGCATGGACGTGTTCATCCCCATCATGCTGATCCTGCAATTCAGCGGCATGCTGGTCATGGGCTGGGCCTGGCGGCGCGGCGACCGCTTCGCGCCCTGGCTGATGCTGGCCTATGTGCCCGTGCTGGTCGCCGCCGGCTGGACCATGGCGCGCAACGCCGAGCTGGTACCCATAGGCTTTTTGACCCAGCACGGCATGCAGCTGGGCGTGGCGCTGCACCTGCCCATCGTCATGCTGGTGCTGATGCTGCGCAGCCAGCAGCGCCGCGAAAACATACGCCGCATCCAGGGCCTGGACCGGGTGGACCCGGCCACCGGCCTGATCAACGGCCATGTGTTCGCCGAACGCCTGATCCGCATGATCGCGCGCTCCGAGCGGCTGCGCCACCAGAGCGCGGTGATGATCATCGACCTGGTCAACACCGAGCAAATCCAGCGCGACTTCGGGCGCAAGGCGGCCGAGGAGCTGCCGCTGCGCGTGGCCGAGCGCCTGCTGTCCACCGCGCGCGAAATCGACAGCGCCGCGCGGCTGTCGCAGCGGCGCTTCGGCATGCTGGTGGAAGGCCCGTTCAATGCCGAAGACGCCGGCACACTGGGCCCGCGCATCGTGGCGCGCTGCCTGATGCCCTACAAAGGCCTGCATGTGGACTGCGTGGCGCAGGTGCACGTGGCCTACGCGCTGGTGCCCTACCAGGGCACCAATGCGCAAGGCCTGCTGACTCAGCTCGAAGAACGCCTGGCCGCCGCGCCCGCCGAGGGCAAGCGCGCGGTGTTCATGCTCGGGGAGCCGCAGCCCCTGCGGCCGGTGCGGCGCGACCGGCCCAAGCCGGCCTGAGCGGCCCGCTCAGGCTTTGCCTTTGGCCGGCCCCCCGGCTTTTTGGGCCGCTTTCGGGGCCTGACCTGTGTCAACGGGCAGCGCCGGCGCCGGCATGCCCGTGCCGGCCTTGGACACCGCCCGCGGATGCGCCGCGTCGTACACCTTGGCCAGGTGCTGGAAATCCAGCCGCGTGTAGACCTGTGTGGTCGTGATGTTGGCGTGGCCCAGCAATTCCTGCACCGCGCGCAGGTCGCCGCTGGACTGCAGAACGTGGCTGGCAAAGGAATGGCGCAGCATGTGCGGATGCACCGGCGTGGCCAGCCCGGCCTTCAGCGAGCGCTGCTTCAGGCGCACGCGTATGTGCTGCGGCGTCAGGCGCGTGCCGCGCTGGTTGATGAACAGGGCGTGGTCCTCACGCGCCCAGCCGTTACGCGCCGCCAGCCACTGCCGCAGCACCTGCAAAGCCGCATTGCCCACCGGCACGCTGCGCCGCTTGGAACCCTTGCCGAGCACATGAGCCTCGGCCGCATCCAGGTCTATCCAGCCGCGCGCCTGGGCACTGGCCCGCACGTCCAGCCCCACGAGTTCGGCGATACGCAGCCCGCAACCGTACAGCAGCTCGGTGATGCACTGGTCGCGCAGCGCCAGCATCGGATCGCCTTCGGCGGCGTCGGCGTTATAGGCCGCCAGCTGCACGGCCTCGTCTACGCTCAGCGCCTTGGGCAGGGGCTTGGCGGCCTTGGGGGCGCGCACATCCTGCACCGGGTTGCCCTTGATCAGGCCCTCGCGGCCCAGCCAGGTGTAAAACCCGCGCCAGCCCGAGAGGATGAGCGCGATGCCGCGGCCGCTGCGCCCGGCGCCATGCATTTGCGCGACCCAGCGCCGCATATGGATGTTTTGCACCTCGGTCAGCGCCACGCCGGCCTGGCCGGCGTTGGCCTCGAGTTTTTGCAGGTCCAGCGCATACAGCTCCACGGTGCGTGAAGCCAGCCGCTTTTCCACGCGCACATGCTCAAGGTAGCGCTCGACCAGCGGATGCGAGGGCGGCACCGGGCCGCCGGCTTCGGGCGCGATGTCCGGCGCGGGAGAGGACGCCTGCGCCATGGCCGTAGTATTTATTCGGCGGCCACCGGCTGGGGCCGCAGGCGCGTCAGCGCCGCGCTGGCGAGCTCGCCCAGGCGCTCGAGGAAGTCGGTGCCCATGCCGCTGTGAAAGCGTTCCGGGTCGGGCGAGGCAAGCACCAGCAGGCCGGACGCGTCAGCGCCCGGGGCGGCGCGCAGCGGGATCATCGCCATCGACAGCGCCACCGCGGGCTCGGGTAGCCAGCCGGCGGCTTCAAAGCCCGAATTGACGCCGCAATAGGGCGCGCCCAGCGAGGAGGCAAAGGCCTTGGCGTCCTCGCTCACGCCGGTGGCGAAACTTTCGTCCGAAAAAATACCGTTCACGTCCCAGACCTTGATCGCGGCCTGCGGGATCAGGAATTCGGTGGTGATGCCCTCAACCACCGCGCCCGGCAGGTCACGCGCCTGCGCGGCCTGCAGCAGCTTGCGCGTCCAGCGCTGCATCTTGTCGGCGATGCCGACGTTGTCCTGGCCGTGGCGAATCATCTCGACCATGCGTGTTTCCAGGCCCTTGATCTTTTCGCGCAGCATGAGCGCCTGGCGCTCCTGCAGACTGACGGCCCGGTTGCCGTGGCCGCTGGACAGCTGCACCGAAGCCAGCAGCTCGGCGTGGCGCTCGAAGAAGTCGGGCGTGTTGGCCAGGAAATTGGCGATGTCGTCTTCGGTGATGGGATGTTCGGTTGGATTCATGTCCGCATTGTAGGGAAATGAGCCGTAAATAGGCCCCCACAGTCGTTCACTTCGTGTAACTCCTTGCCTCCCGAGGGGGCCGCCCGCCTGCGGCCCGGCAAAGCCGGCTCCGCGGCTCCTGCCGACTTGAAAAGGGGCGCAACCAGTTGGGGCCGCGGGACTGGCTTTGCCAGACCGCAGGCGCCGCCCCCTTGAGGGGGGAACGGGCTACACGAAGTGAGCCCGGACGGGGGTGGTCTATAACTCCGGAATTTCGATCTCGGACTCAAACACCGTAGTCGCCGGCCCCGTCATCATGACAGGCGCATCGAGCTTGCCCGGCCATTCGATGGTCAGCTGGCCGCCCCGCGTCATGACATCCACTCTCGCGTCCAGCAGACCCCAGCGTATACCCGCCACCACGGCCGCACAGGCGCCCGTGCCGCAGGCCAGCGTCTCACCCACGCCGCGCTCAAACACCCGAAGGCGAATCTGCCCGCGCGAAACCACCTGCATGAAGCCGGCGTTCACGCGGCGCGGAAAGCGCGCGTGGTTTTCAATCAGCGGGCCGGTTTGCAGCACCGGCGCGGTATCGACCTCATCCACCAGCTGCACCGCGTGCGGATTGCCCATGGACAGCGCGCCTATGAAAAGCGGCGCCGCCTGCGCCTGCCCTGGCAGTGCCAGCGGCCATTTCTCCCATGAACCTTGCGCCACGGGCGCCAGGCCGGCAGCGTCAAACGGGACGCGCACCGGCTCAAACACCGGCGCCCCCATGTCGACCGTGACACGTCCATCGGCCTGCATGCGCGGCTCGATGATGCCGCTCAGGGTCTTGACCCTCACCACGTCTTTGGCTGTCAGCCCCTGCTCGCGCACAAAACGCACAAAGCAGCGCGCGCCGTTGCCGCACTGCTCCACCTCGCCGCCGTCGGCGTTGTGGATCACGTACTCGAAGTCGATGCCCTCCCCCGGCGACGGCCGCACCGTGAGGATCTGGTCGGCGCCGACGCCGAAGTGGCGGTCGGCCAGGAAGCGGTACTGCGCGGTGCTCAGGCCCAGCGGGCCCCGGGTTTCGTCGAGCATGACGAAGTCATTGCCCGCGCCCTGCATTTTGGTGAATCGGATTCGCATCTCCGGATTATCTGTGGTTCTCCGCCGGGGGCTCCCCGCCACAGCAAGAACCCACCCCAAAAGCCATAATCCAAAAATGCCCCGCCTCTCACAACAACTCCACCCCCACCGCGAGCCCGCCCCGCTGCGCCCTGCCGCCACCGTCCTGCTGCTGCGCGACACGCCCCAGGGCATCGAGGTGCTGATGACGCGCCGCTCGATGACGGCCAGCTTCGCGCCCGGCGCCTATGTCTTCCCCGGCGGCGGCATTGATGCGGCGGACGCGCAGGCGCACGCCCAGTCCACGCGGCGGGCCACGCAAAGCGACCTGCACCTGACGCAGGCCATCGCGGCGATACGGGAAAGTTTTGAGGAGCTGGGCGTGCTGCTGGCACGCCATGCGGATGGCAGCCATGCCAGCACGGCGGACATCGCAGCCCTGGACCGCAAGGCGCCCTTTGCCGCGCAATGCCGCGAGCGCGGCCTCACGCTGGCGGGCGACGAGGTGTTTGTGCTGGCGCACTGGATCACCGACCGCGACCTGCCGCGGCGCTTCGACGTGCCCTTCCTGGTGGCGCGCATGCCCGAAGGCCAGAGCCCGGTGGCCGACGAAGCCGAGCAGTTCGAGCCGGTCTGGGTGCGGCCGGCCGATGCGCTGGCGCGGCACGCGGCGGGCGATTTTTTCATCATCTTCCCCACCATACGCACGCTGGAAAAGCTGCAGCACTATGCGGATGTCGACGCGGTGCTGGCCGCCTGCGCGTCTGAAATCCCGCTCTGGACCTCCTGCCCGCGCGCCGGCCTGCTGGGCGGCAAGGAAGCGCGCTACATGGAACATGAAGCGCCCTACGGCGAACTTGCGCTGACCTGTCCCGACGGGCAGATCGTGCACACGCTGGACTGGCAAAGCGCGCGGCCGGTGGCGCTGCTGCGCAATGTGAGCCGCCTGACCGCCCCCAACCCGGGCGTGATGACCGGGCCGGGCACCAACAGCTACCTTGTAGGCGACCCGGGCAGCGGCTACATCGCAATCGACCCGGGCCCGGCCGACCACCAACACCTGCAGCGCCTCTGGCAGGCGGCCGGCGGCGATATCCGCATGATTGTCTGCACGCATTCGCACCCCGACCATTCCCCCGGGGCCAAACCGCTGCAGGCCCTGTGCCGCACGGCCCCGCCCATCCTGGGCCTGCCTTCGGCGCCCACGGCGCGTAGCGCCAGCGCCTTCACGCCGGACCGGGCACTGCGAAACCGGGAACGCCTCACGCTCTCGGGAAAAGGGCCGGACGGTGAAACCACCAGCCACACTCTGCTGGCGCTGCATACGCCCGGCCATGCGGCCAACCATGTCTGCCTGGTGCTGGAGGAAGACGGCCTGCTGTTCAGCGGCGACCATATCCTCAACGGCAGCACCACCGTCATAGACCCGCCGGACGGCGACATGAGCGCCTACCTCGAGTCGCTGGATGCGCTCAGCGCGGCCTGCGACGAACACCAGGTCGAATTCATTGCCCCGGCGCACGGCTATGTGATCGGCGAGGCCAAAACCGCGATTGCCCAACTCAAGGCGCACCGCCTCAAACGCGAGGCCAAGATCATCGGCGTGATGCGGGCCCGGCCGGACGGCACCATGGATGACTGGGTTGCGGCCGCCTACGACGACGTGGACCCGCGCATCTGGCCGGTGGCCAAACGCTCGCTGCTTGCGCATGTGGAGCGCATCGAGTCTCAGAACCTGTTCACGGCCTAAACGGGGCCGCGTTGGGGTGCAATCGGGATGAGTGGGCCAACCGGGCACGCCGCATGGGCTAATGCCCATGCAAGGGCCTGGGTGGCTCAATCGCCCGACCGCCCAGCCGGCCGGCTGGGCGTCGTGCGGCTGCCCCAACGGGGATGCAAACGCGACCGCGTTTGCGTCACCCCAACCCGAAGGGCAAGTGCCTTCTCGGGCGGTCTGCGGCGTTGCGGCGCTAGCCCATAGATGAACTATGGGCGTCGCACCGCGCGTTGCATCCCATCCCGAGAAGGCGCTTGCGCGGCCCCGTTTAGGCCGTGAACAGGTTCTAAGGGCTTTGCCAATCTGTAGGGCTGCGCGCCCCGCTCCCGCAAGCCTGCCAGTCGCCTCAGGCACACCAATTGCTTGGCTTTTGGCGGTCACGGTTTATACTTTTTTTCTCATACCTGCCGGGAACCGGGCCACCAGCCCCCCTTTCCGCGGGATTCTGAACTCACATATTTCAACATTCAGCGAGGTTTTCATGTCTTCCATCTCGACCCGACATTTCCTTCAAAGCGCCGGCATTCTGCTGGCCGGACTGGTCCTGGCAGCCTGCGGCAAGCAGGAGCCCCCGGCCCCCGCCGCCAGCGCACCGGCGCCCGCAGCCTCCGCACCCGCGCCGGCCGCCAAGGTCTACCTGGTGGGCACCGACGCCGCCTACGCGCCCTTTGAATCGCAGAATGAAAAAGGCGAGATCGTCGGCTTCGACATCGAGGTCGTGAAGGCCGTGGCGCAAAAAGCCGGCATCGAAGTGAAATTCGTGAACACGCCGTGGGAAGGCATCTTCAACACCCTCGCCCAGGGCGACCGCGACCTGCTGGTGTCGTCCATCACGATCACGGCCGAGCGCAAGCAGACCATGGATTTTTCGACGCCCTACTTCGACGCGCAGCAGCTGATCGCCGTGAAGAAGGATTCGAAGATCGCCAAGTTCAACGACCTGAAAAAACTCAAGGTCGGCGTGCAGAACGGTACGACGGGCGACGAAGTGGTGTCCAAGCTGCAAGGCAAGGACAGCGCCAACATCAAGCGTTTTGAGTCGACACCGCTGGCACTGAAAGAACTCGAAGCCGGCGGCGTGGATGCCGTGGTGGCCGACAACGGCGTGGTGGTGCACTACGTCAACAACAACAGTGGCGCGAACTTCAAGACCATCAGCGACGCCAGCTTCGCCGCCGAACAGTACGGCCTGGCCGTCAAGAAGGGCAATACCGAACTGCTGGAAAAACTCAACAAGGGCCTTGCCGACATCAAGACCGACGGCACCTACGACAAGATCTATACCCAATACTTCGGCGCACCTGCCGCCGCAGCCGCCAAGGCACCCGCGTCCGCCGCCTCGAAATAAGGCCATTCGCCCCAGGCGCCGCCGGTCTCACCCCTGCGCGGCGCCTGCATGACTCCCGACGAGACGATCCCGCCTGCCGTCGCCACACCCGGCGGCCGCAGGCGCGCCCTGCGCGCCATTGCCGTTTTTGAGGCCGCCAAGGGCCTGGCCGCGCTGGCGGCCGGCATAGGCCTGCTACAGCTGCTGCACCACGACATCCACCGGCTGGCCGTGGCGCTGCTGTGGCGCTTTCATCTCGACCCGGCCCTGCCTTACCCCACACTCCTGCTGCACTATGCCGACCTGCTGGGCGCCATCGACCTGCGCACGCTCGCGCCGGTGGCGCTGGCTTACATCGCCGTGCGCTTCCTGGAAGCCTGGGGACTGTGGAAGGAAAAGACCTGGGCCGAATGGCTGGGCGCGCTGTCGGGCGCGCTTTACATCCCGCTCGAGGTAGCCCACCTGGCGCACCGGCCCGGCGCCATCAATGCCGGCGTGTTGCTGCTCAACCTGGGGGTGGTGGGTTTCCTGGCATTCCAGCTATGGGCCCGCCGGGGCAAACCCGCGAATAAAGTGTGAAGCCCGCCGATAAGCCGGATTCTGTGCACCGGGCCCCCTTGGAGAAAGCCCGGCGTGACCGCCATTAATCTGGGCCGAGGGTCGCCCCCGCGGCTCAATGCTACCTACCCGCCAGCTCTGCGGAACCACATCAACGCTGGCCTACTTGGTATTGCTGCGCGTAGAGATTGCCCGTTTCACCCGGCCCGGGGTTACCCCAAGGCCGACTCGTCTCTGTTGCTCTGATCCTCACCTCACGGTGGAGAGGTGTTACCTCCTACGCTGTCCTGTGCAGTCCGGACGTTCCTCCAGTGCCTGGTTTCCCAGATTGCACCAGCGGCGGTCTGGCGTGCTTCACGGGGTCTATTATCCGCCAGTGCCTCGCCGCTGCGAGCCGCACCTTAAAATACGGGCTGCTTGATCAACACGAGCCCCTTGCCATGATTCGCCTGACCGAACTCAAACTTCCGCTGGACCACGCGGAAGATGCCCTGCCCGCCCTGGTGGCCCAGACCCTGGGCATCCCTGCGGCCGCCCTGCAGAACGTCCACATCCACAAGCGCAGCTTCGACGCGCGCAAGGCAGACCTGCTCAAGGTCTACATCGTCGACGTCACGCTGGCCGACGCCGGTCAGGAAAACGCGCTGCTGGCGAAGTTTGCCGGCAACCCGCACATCCTGCCCACGCCCGACATGGCCTACCGCACCGTGGGCCAGGCGCCCGCCGGCCTGCCGCTGCGTCCCATTGTCGTCGGCTTCGGCCCCTGCGGCATGTTCGCGGCGCTGCTGCTGGCGCAAATGGGTTTCAAGCCCATCGTGCTGGAGCGCGGCAAGACAGTGCGCCAGCGCACCCGCGACACCTGGGGCCTGTGGCGCAAGAACGTGCTCAACCCGGAGTCCAACGTGCAGTTCGGCGAAGGCGGTGCCGGCACTTTTTCCGACGGCAAGCTTTACAGCCAGATCAAGGACCCGCGCCACCTGGGCCGCAAGGTGATGAACGAGTTCGTGAAAGCCGGCGCGCCGGCCGACATCCTGTTCGAAGCGCATCCGCACATAGGCACCTTCAAGCTGGTGAAGGTGGTCGAGAACATGCGCGCGCAAATCGTCGCGCTGGGCGGCGAGATCCGTTTCGAGCAGCGCGTGACCGACGTGCTGATCGAGGACGGCCCCCAGGGCCGGCAACTGCGCGGCCTCACGGTGCTGGACCAGGCCACGGGCCAAAGCCACGAGATGCGCGCCGACCAGGTGGTGATGGCGCTGGGCCACAGCTCGCGCGACACCTTCGCCATGCTGTATGCGCGCGGCGTGTACATCGAGGCCAAGCCGTTTTCCATCGGCTTTCGGGTGGAACACCCGCAGGGCATCATCGACCGAGCGCGCTGGGGCCGCCATGCCGGCCACCCCTCGCTGGGCGCGGCGGAATACAAGCTGGTGCACCATGCGAGCAACGGCCGCTCGGTCTACAGCTTTTGCATGTGCCCGGGCGGCACTGTGGTGGCCGCGACCTCGGAGCCCGGCCGCGTGGTGACCAACGGCATGAGCCAGTACTCGCGCAACGAGCGCAACGCCAACGCCGGCATCGTGGTCGGCATAGACCCACGCGACTACCCCGGCTTTGAGGCGGGCGACGCGCTGGCCGGCATCGCGCTGCAGCGCCAGCTCGAATCCCACGCCTTTGTGCTGGGCGGCGGCGACTACCGCGCCCCGGGGCAGTTGGTCGGCGACTTCCTGGCCGGCCGCCCCTCGACCGCGCTGGGCAGCATCACGCCGTCTTACAAGCCAGGTGTGACCCTGGGCGACCTGTCGTCGGCACTGCCCGACTATGCGATTGCCGCCATGCGCGAGGCTTTTCCAGTGTTCGGCAAAAAGATCAAGGGCTTTGACACCCATGACGCGGTGCTGACGGGCGTGGAAACGCGCACCTCCTCGCCGATCCGCATCAGCCGCGGCGAGGACTTGCAAAGCCTCAATGTACGCGGCCTCTACCCGGCCGGTGAAGGCGCCAGCTACGCCGGCGGCATCCTGTCGGCCGGCGTGGACGGCATCAAGGTCGCCGAGGCCGTGGCGCGCAGCGTGCTACAGGATGCCGAACGACAGCGGATGGTCGCATGATGGCCGCACGGAGCCGCTCTGAAGATTTTCATTTCTATGAACCGGCCACAGGCCACGGCCTGCCGCACGATCCCTTTAACGCCATGGTGGGGCCTAGACCCATAGGCTGGATTTCCTCGCGGGACGCAAAGGGCCGGCTCAACCTGGCGCCCTACAGTTTTTTCAACGCCTTCAACTACACGCCGCCCATCATCGGCTTTGCCAGCATTGGCGCCAAGGACAGCCTGCGCAACATCCGCGAAACCGGCGAGTTCGGCTGGAACCTGGCGACCCGGCCACTGGCCGAGGCCATGAACCAATCCTGCGCGATGGTGCCGCCCGAAGTCAATGAGTTCGAGTTGGCCGGCCTCACGCCCACAGCCTCACAACGCATTGCCGCGCCGCGCGTGCTGGAAAGCCCGGTGTCCTTCGAGTGCAAGCTGACCCAGATCCTGCAGCTGCAGGGTGCCGACGGCGTACCTGTGCCCACCTGGCTGGTCCTGGGCGAAGTCGTCGGGGTGTACATTGCAAGGCATCTGCTCAAGGACGGCATTTACGACACGGCGGCCGCCCAGCCCATTCTTCGCGGCGGCGGGCCGGCCGATTATTTCGCCGTCACTCCCGACAACCTCTTTCGCATGTTCAGGCCGCGCTAGCGGCCTGAACACCCGG